>NZ_JBVFTR010000004.1:1956666-2282777 GCF_055693285.1 Roseobacter sp. S87 | reverse complement strand
GCAGCCTTCTTTGGTGCCCGTCAGTCCGCGTTCGCCGCGCAGCCAGTCCAGAAGTGTCATGGTTGGCGCGACATCTGTCAGCGCCACTGTTTCTCCGTTCAGGCGAAACGTGATGTCCATTCAGTCAGATCCGCCGCGGTACCACGAGCCCCCGGATGGCCCGACGTTCGATGCGGCGTAGAACGACGGGCGGGCAGTAACGGCTGTCACGGTATCTGGCACCGGTGTCGCCTGGCAAGGAAAAAGCATGAGGAGGGGGGCGTGGCGGGCTGGCAGCGTTAAAAATTCAGCGTGTGCGTCTTCTGGTACTGGCAGGCGGCGGGGCTCTGGCATAGCTTCGGGGCATGAACACAGAGACCCGATTCATCCACCTGCGCACGCATTCTGAGTATTCTTTGCTGGAGGGCGCGCTGCGGTTGAAAAAACTGCCCGGGCTCTGCCGCGATCATGCCATGCCTGCGATGGCGCTGACCGACACCAACAATATGTTTTCGGCGCTGGAGTTTTCCGTGGCCATGTCCGGTGCGGGAGTGCAGCCGATCATCGGGTGTCAGGTGGACGTGGCCTATGCTGCAACACGGCCCGGCGACCGGCCGGCCGACCCTGCACCCGTTGTGCTGCTGGCGCAGTCGGAGGCCGGGTATGAGAACCTGATGCGTCTGAACACCTGTCTTTACGTGGACAAGGGTGGTCAGCTGCCGCAAGTCACGACAGACGAGCTGGAGGCGGCGGCGCAGGATGTGATCTGTCTGACCGGCGGGCCGGACGGGCCGGTGGGGCGTTTGTTGCGTGCGGGGCAGGCCCCGGCGGCGCAGGCGCTGATGGACCGGCTGAAGGGTATTTTCGGTGACCGTCTCTATGTCGAGCTGCAGCGGCATCCGGGCGAGGACGGCCAGCCCGAGGCAGAGCGGCTCACTGAACGCGGGTTTGTCGAGATGGCCTATGCGATGGACCTGCCGCTGGTGGCGACCAATGATGTCTATTTCCCGGACGCTGAGATGTATGAGGCGCATGACGCGCTGATCTGTATCGCCGAGGGCGCCTATGTGGACCAGCAGGATCCGCGTCGCCGCCTGACGGCGCAGCATTACTTCAAGAGCCAGGCGGAGATGGTGACGCTTTTCGCGGACCTGCCGGAAGCGATTGAGAATACGGTGGAAATTGCGCGTCGCTGCGCGTTTCAGGCGTATCGCCGGGACCCGATCCTGCCGAAATTTGCCGATGACGAGATCGAGGAACTGCGGCGTCAGTCCCATGAGGGGTTGAAAAACCGGCTGGCGGTGATCCCGCATGCGGTAAGCGTTGAGGAATACGAAAAGCGGCTGGATTTCGAGCTGGGCATCATCGAAGGGATGGGGTTTCCGGGCTATTTTCTGATCGTTGCTGACTTCATCAAATGGGCCAAGGACGAGGATATTCCGGTGGGGCCGGGGCGCGGGTCCGGGGCGGGCAGTCTGGTGGCCTATGCGCTGACGATCACAGACCTCGATCCGCTGCGGTATAACCTCCTTTTTGAGCGGTTCCTGAACCCCGAACGGGTGTCGATGCCTGACTTTGACATCGATTTCTGTATGGACCGGCGCGAGGAGGTGATCCGGTACGTCCAGGACAAGTACGGCCGTGACAAGGTGGGACAGATCATCACCTTTGGTGCGCTTTTGTCAAAGGCGGCGGTGCGCGATATCGGCCGGGTGTTGCAGATGCCCTACGGCCAGGTGGACCGGCTGTCCAAAATGATCCCCGTCGAAGGGGTGAAACCGGTAAGCATCGAAAAGGCGCTGGCGGACGAGCCGCGTCTGCGCGAAGAGGCCCGCAATGAGGAGGTCGTCGCTCGGCTGCTGGAGTATGGCCAGCAGGTCGAGGGGCTGCTGCGGAACGCCTCGACTCACGCTGCGGGCGTGGTGATCGGCGACCGGCCACTGGATCGGCTGGTGCCGCTCTACCAGGACCCGCGCTCGGACATGCCCGCAACCCAGTTCAACATGAAATGGGTGGAGCAGGCAGGGCTCGTCAAATTCGACTTTCTGGGTCTGAAGACCCTGACGGTGATCCAGAACGCGGTAGACCAGATCAAAGCGTCGGGCCGGCATCTGCATATCGCTGCGGATGGCACAGAACTTTTTGAACCACCCGAGGGGCTGATCGACGATATCGCCACGATCCCGCTGGATGACGAGGCGTCCTACAAACTCTATTCCAGCGCCAGGACGGTAGCGGTTTTCCAGGTGGAAAGCTCGGGCATGATGGATGCCCTGAAGCGGATGAAGCCCACCTGTATCGAGGACATTGTGGCGCTTGTGGCGCTGTACCGGCCCGGGCCCATGGAGAACATCCCGACCTATTGCGAGGTCAAGAACGGGCAGCGCGAACTGGAATCCATTCACCCGCTGATCGACGATATTCTGAAGGAAACACAGGGTATTATCGTCTACCAGGAGCAGGTGATGCAGATCGCCCAGGTGATGGCGGGCTACAGCCTTGGCGGCGCTGACCTGCTGCGCCGCGCAATGGGTAAAAAGATCGCCGAGGAAATGGCCAAGGAGCGCCCCAAATTCGAAAAGGGCGCGATGGAAAACGGGGTCGACAAGAAAAAGGCGACCGAAGTTTTCGACCTGCTGGAAAAATTCGCCAACTACGGCTTTAATAAATCGCACGCGGCAGCCTATGCGGTGGTCAGCTATCAGACCGCCTGGCTCAAAGCGAACCACCCGGTGGAATTCATGGCCGGTGTGATGAACTGCGATATCCATCTGACCGACAAACTGGCCGTCTACTTTGAGGAGGTGCGCAAACAGCTTGATCTGCCGTGGGTGCCGCCTTGCGTGAACCGGTCGGATGCAACGTTCAAAGTGGTCGACGGCGCGCTGGTTTATGCGCTGGGCGCGCTGAAAAACGTCGGTGTCGAGGCGATGAAACTGGTCACCGAGGGGCGCGGGGACAAACCCTTTGCCACGCTCTTTGATCTGGCGCGCCGGGTGGATCTGAAGCGGGTTGGTAAGCGACCGCTGGAAATGCTGGCGCGTTCGGGCGCATTTGACCAGCTGGACAGCAACCGGCGGCGGGTCTTTGACGCGCTGGATGCGCTGGTGGGATATTCGGCGGCGATTCACGAACAGCGCGCCTCTGACCAGGTGTCGCTTTTTGGGGAAGCGGGGGACGACCTGCCTGAACCGCGCCTGCATCCGGTGGATGACTGGCTGCCTGCCGAGCGGCTGAGCGAGGAATTCAGGGCCGTTGGTTTTTACCTCTCGGGCCATCCGCTGGACGATTATGCCGGGCCACTGAAGCGCAAGGGTGTGCTGACCCTTGATGAGGTAACGGCCAAGGCAGAAGGCGCGCCACTGGTCGCAAAACTGGCGGGCGTTGTTGCGGGCCGGCAGGAGCGCAAATCCGCACGGGGCAACCGGTTTGCCTTTTGTCAGATGTCCGACACCACAGGCGCGTTCGAGGTCACGCTCTTCTCTGAAACCCTTGAAAAATCACGCGAACACCTGGAGACGGGTGCCAAGGTTGTGGTTACCGTCGAGGCTACGATGGAGGCGGATCAGCTTAAACTTCTGGGCCGGTCTGTGGCCCCCATCGACGCGGTCACCGCAGACGCGGGCGGTATGGGACTGCGCGTTTTTGTCGAGGAACCCGGTGCGGTCAGCGCCGTTGCCAGCGTGCTGGAAGGGGCCGCCAAAGCGGCACGCGGCGCGGGGCGCGGCCCGGTACAGCTGTGCCTGATGCATCCGGACCTGCCGGGCGAGGTCGAGGTGGACCTCGGTCAGGATTTTGCCGTGAACCCACAGATCAAGGGCGCGATCAAATCGCTGAACGGCGTGCTGGAGGTCGAAGACATCTGACCGCGGCAGCGGGCGGCAGGCGGAGGTCAGTAATGCGGCGGGCGTTCGTCGCCCAGCACCACACCGCCGGAGCCCTGCGCATCGCGTTCACCCTCACGCTGCATCAGCATGTGAACACGGCGGGTGAGCGTGGCGATCTCGCTTTCCTGACGGGCGATGACGTCGGACAGGTCATCCACCGTGCGTGTCAGATGCGCGATCTGCTCTTCGAGTTTCTTGGTCATAAGGGGCTCTCCTCGGCTGTGCTCTAGCACGGCGTGGCGGGTCCCGGAAGGGCCCGCACCCGGTGCCTTGTCTCGCGCAGTCCCATCCGGTAGACCGCGCGCGACACCTGGCACAAAGGGAAGACCATGGCCAAGCCCAAGAAAACCCCGCGCCCGAAGGCGGAGACGCCCAAAGGCTTTCGTGACTATTTCGGCGCTGAGGTTACGCAGCGCACCGAAATGCTGCGTAAAATTGCGGGTGTGTACCATCGGTACGGGTTTGACGCGCTGGAAAGCTCGGGCGTGGAAACGGTTGAGGCGCTGGGCAAATTCCTGCCCGATGTGGACCGCCCGAACGAGGGCGTCTTTGCCTGGCAGGAAGATGCAGAAGGCGACAAGCCGGGTGACTGGCTGGCGCTGCGGTACGATCTGACGGCGCCGCTGGCGCGGGTCTATGCGCAGCACCGCAACGACCTGCCCACGCCCTACCGCCGCTATGCGATGGGACCCGTCTGGCGCAACGAAAAGCCGGGGCCGGGGCGTTTTCGTCAGTTTTATCAGTGTGATGCGGACACTGTCGGAGCGCCGTCCGTGGCCGCGGATGCGGAGATCTGCGCGATGCTGGCCGACTGTCTCGAAGAGGTGGGCATCCCGCGCGGCGACTATGTTGTGCGCGTGAACAACCGCAAAGTACTGAACGGCGTGCTGGAAGTGGCGGGCCTGGCAGGTGACGACAAAGAGCGTGAGCGTGGCATTGTGCTGCGCGCGATCGACAAGCTGGACCGTCTGGGCCCGGACGGCGTGCGCGCCCTGCTGGGGGCGGGCCGCAAGGACGAAAGCGGCGATTTTACGGACGGAGCGGGGCTTGGTGACGCGCAGGCAGATGTGGTCATGGGCTTCATGGACGCGAAACGCACAACCGGTGCCGAAACGGTTGCCCGGTTGCGTGAGCTTGTCGAAGGCTCGGCCATCGGCGCAGAAGGCGTGAGCGAACTGGAAACCATTGCCGGACTGCTGGCGGCAGGTGGCTATGGACCGGACCGGATCGAGATCGACCCGTCAGTTGTACGGGGTCTCGGGTACTACACCGGGCCCGTCTATGAGGCGGAGCTGACGTTCGATATTCAGGATGAAAAGGGACGCACGCGTAACTTCGGGTCTGTTGCCGGTGGCGGGCGGTATGACGACCTGGTCAAGCGGTTCACCGGCCAGGCCGTGCCGGCGACGGGCGTGTCGATCGGTGTGGACCGCCTGCTGGCGGCACTGCATGCCAAAGGCCGGATGCAGTCTGACACCGCAGGTCCCGTGGTTGTAACCGTGATGGACCGCGACCGCATGGCGGATTACCAGGCGATGGTGGCGGAACTGCGCCAGGCGGGTATCCGGGCGGAGGTCTATCTGGGCAACCCGAAAAACTTCGGCAACCAGCTGAAATACGCAGACCGCCGTGCCAGCCCGGCCGCCGTCATCGAAGGCGGTGACGAAAAAGAGCGCGGTGTTATTCAGATCAAGGACCTGATTCTGGGGGCGAAGATTGCCGAAAGTGCGACACTGGAGGAATGGAAAGACCGTCCCAGCCAGTTTGAGGTGCCGCGTGACCAGCTTGTTGAAAAGGTGCGCGAAATCCTGAGCACACACGGTCTGGATGAGGGCACAAAATGACATCGCGGCGCGAGACCCTGGCGCTGGCCGCAGAGCTGCGGGCGGGGTTTGAAACGGCGGGCGCAGCAGCGGTTGAAACGCCGGTGCTGCAACCCGCGGATATACTGCTCGACCTTTATGGCGAGGAGATCCGCGCGCGCGCCTATGTGACCTCGGATGCGCTGCGCGGTGAGCAGATGCTGCGCCCAGATTTCACCGTGCCCGTGGTTCAGATGCACATGGTGGATGGGGCTGAACCAGCGCGGTACACCTATTCCGGCGAGGTTTTCCGGCGTCAGGAGCATGATCCGGACCGCGCCAATGAATATATCCAGGTTGGCTATGAGGTCTTTGACCGGACGGACCCGGCAGCGGCCGATGCTGAGGTCTTTGCGCTGATTGCGGCGGCGGTTGAACATCTTGATCTGCGCGCGGCCACCGGAGATATCGGCCTGCTGACCGCTGCCGTTCAGGGCCTGAAAACGACCGGGGCCCGCAAATCCGCGCTGTTGCGGCATATCTGGCGGCCGCGCCGGTTCCGCAGCCTGCTGGATCGGTTTTCGGGCAAAACACCGGTCAGTGCCGAACGGGCAGCGCTGATCGCAGGGGATGCGCCCCCATGCGATGCACCGCTGACGGGACGGCGCACACGGGCCGAGATCGACGCGCGGATTGATGCGCTGCGCGCGGATGCGGCGGCTGATCCGCTGAGCGCGGAAGAGGTGGGTCTGCTGGACGCGCTGCTGAACGTGCGGGAGACGCTGCCCTTTGCGCTCGAACACCTGCGGGACCTCGCGGTGGACCTGCCATCGGTTGCAGGTGCTGTGGCCGGGCTGGAGGCGCGGGCGGAGGCGTTGCAAAAGCGCCGCGTCGAGGTCGCAGAGCTGCCGTTTGAGACAAGTTTTGGCCGGACATCCATGGAATATTACGATGGGTTTGTGTTCGGGTTTTACAGCGCGAACCGCCCGGACCTGCCGGCGGTCGCTTCGGGCGGGCGCTATGACGCGCTGACGCGGCGCCTTGGAGCGGGTGCTGAAATTCCTGCGGTTGGGGGTGTTCTGCGGCCCGGTCTGATGCTGGACCTAGGGGGTGACACATGAGCATTCGTCTGGGCGTGCCGTCCAAGGGGCGGCTGATGGAGAAGACTTTTGACTGGTTTGCTGCGCGCGGTGTGACCCTGTCGCGCAGCGGGTCTGACCGCGAATACGCGGGGGCTGTCGAGGGCGTTGAGGGCGTGGCGCTGGTATTGCTGTCCGCCGGTGAAATCCCGCGCGAGCTGGCAGCGGGACGGATCCATTTCGGCGTCACAGGCACCGACCTGATCCAGGAGAAACTGCCGCTCTGGGAGCAGCAGGTGGAGCCGGTGCAGGAACTGGGTTTCGGCTTTGCGGATCTGGTTCTGGCGGTGCCGAGGGCCTGGGTCGATGTCGACACGCTGGATGATCTGGATGCGGTGGCGGCTGCGTTCCGGGCACGCCACGGCATGCGACTGCGTATCGCCACGAAGTATCACCGTCTGGTGCGCGAACACCTGCGCCAGGGTGGGGTCGCGGATTATGCGCTGGTGGACAGTCAGGGGGCGACCGAAGGAACGGTTGCCAATGAAACTGCCGAGGCAATCGCGGATATCACATCCAGCGGTGAAACCCTGCGGGCCAACCATCTGAAGATCCTGAGTGATGGTCCGGTGCTGCGGTCGCAGGCCACCCTGTGGCGCAGCCGTCAGGCACCACTGGACGATGGCGATCGGGATGTGACCACAGCGTTCATGTGGAAACTGGATGCCTGAGCAGGGCAGTGTCTGGCGTCGCCGGGACTACAGGACGCCGATTTCCGCCAGAGCGCGGTTGAGTTCCACGGGCAGGGGCTCTTCGTCCCCGCGGCCTTTGGGCAGATCAGGCGGCGCATCGGCTGCGGGCAGGTAGCGCCAGCCCTGAAAAGGACGCCGAATGCTGTTCTGTGTGCGGATCAGGTCAGGCTGCAGGACGATGGAACAGCGACGGATGCCATCGGAACCGACATATTCATCCAGCCGGTCGATCTGCTGGCGGCACTGAATGACCCCTTTGATCACCCAATAAATAGATCCGCCATTGAGCACTTCGGCCTCGCGCCGGGGCCACATGCGGGTCACGTGACGCGGCAGCCCGTCCGGTGCCTGCGCCCGTTTCGTCGCCTGCCAGGCTGCAAGACCCTCAACATTCTCCGTCCCGACGGACAATTTGATCAGATGAACGGTTTTATCCACAGCTTACCCACGGTGTTACGCACAGAATCCCCTTAGCAGTACTATATACGGTAATACTGTCGGGGTCTGCTTCAAGTTCTTGTGGCAAACCGGCGCAATCCAGGTTATTTTTTTGTCTCCTCCCCGGTGCTGGAGAGGAGACAAAAATGTCGCCGCGTAGCTCAATCGGATAGAGCACTCACGACGCCGTCATCGCAGTAACGGCAGACTAATGTGAGAAGGTTGTGGGTTCAAGTCCCGCCGCGGTGCCAAGCTCATTCTGAAGGATGTGAAAATGACCCGTTTTGCTGCCCCGATTGCCGAACAGATCTGGGACATGAAGTACCGTTTCAAGGACGCTGACGGTGCGCCGAAGGATGTCACTGTCGAAGACACCTGGCGCCGGATCGCGCGCGACCTCGCGCGTGTGGAAAAGGAACCGGAACTCTGGGAGGACCGGTTCTACGCAGCTCTTGAAGATTTCCGGTATCTGCCCGCGGGGCGCATCACAGCAGGTGCCGGCACGGCGCGGTCGGTCACGCTGTTCAACTGTTTTGTCATGGGAACTGTGCCCGACAGCATGGGCGGCATATTCGATATGCTGAAAGAAGCCGCCCTAACCATGCAGCAGGGTGGTGGCATCGGCTATGATTTTTCGACGATCCGGCCCAAGGGCGCGGACGTACGCGGTGTGGCGGCGGATGCCTCAGGGCCGTTGTCGTTCATGGACGTCTGGGATGCCATGTGCCGCACCATCATGTCCGCCGGGTCACGCCGGGGCGCGATGATGGCCACGATGCGCTGTGATCATCCGGACATTGAGGATTTCATCGCTGCAAAGTCGGATCCGGCACGGTTGCGCATGTTCAATATGTCGGTGCTGGTCACAGATCCCTTCATGGAGGCCGTTAAGGCGGATGCGTCATGGGACCTGGTGTTTGAGGGCCGCGTGTTCCGGACGCTGCAGGCGCGTGATCTGTGGGACCGGATCATGCAGGCGACCTATGATTACGCAGAACCCGGGGTCATTTTCATCGACCGGATCAATGCGGCTAACAACCTGAATTACTGTGAGACCATCGCGGCAACCAACCCTTGCGGCGAGCAGCCGCTGCCCCCCTATGGTGCCTGCCTGCTGGGGTCGGTGAACCTCGCCCGGCTGGTGTCCGATGCGTTTGAGGAGGGCGCCGCCCTCGACGAGACCGCCCTCGAAGAGCTGGTCGCGGTTGCGGTGCGCATGATGGATAATGTTGTGGATGCGTCGAAGTTTCCGCTTGAGGCGCAGGCGCTTGAGGCGCAGGCCAAACGCCGCATCGGTCTGGGTGTGACGGGGCTGGCGGATGCGCTGCTGATGGTCGGACTGCGCTATGGGTCAGACGAGGCGGCGCGTCAGACGGAGCGATGGCTGCGCCTGATCGCCCGCGCCGCGTATCTGGCGTCTGTGCAGCTGGCGAAGGAAAAAGGCGCATTCCCGCTGTTTGACGCAGAAGGATATCTTGCTTCAGGTACCATGCAGATGATGGACGAGGACGTGCGCGAGGCTGTACGCGAACACGGCATCCGCAACGCCCTGCTGACCTCGATCGCGCCGACCGGCACGATCAGCCTTTATGCGGGCAACGTCTCGTCGGGCATCGAGCCGGTCTTTGCCTATGCCTACACGCGCAAGGTGCTGCAGAAGGACGGATCGCGTACCGAAGAGGAAGTGGTGGATTATGCGGTTCAGATGTGGCGGGAGAAATTCGGTGACACCGAGCTGCCCGATTACTTTGTGAATGCGCAGACGCTTGCGCCGGCGGATCATGTGAAGATGCAGGCCGCGGCGCAGAAATGGGTCGATTCGTCGATTTCAAAGACGATCAACTGCCCGGAAGATATCAGTTTTGACGCGTTCCGGGATGTTTACATGCAGGCCTGGGATACCGGGTGCAAGGGATGTACGACATACAGGCCCAACGCCGTCACCGGCTCGGTTCTGAGTGTGTCGGAAGAAGAGAAAAAGGCCCCCGAGGTGATCACGACCTCGGATGCCGAACCGCTGCAGCCGCATGGGGATGTGATTTACATGTCTGAGCCACTCGACCGGCCAAGCGAGCTCGAGGGCAACACATACAAGGTGAAATGGCCCGACAGCGAGCATGCGCTTTATATCACGGTGAACGATATCGTGCTGAACGGTCACCGGCGGCCTTTCGAAGTGTTTATCAACTCCAAAAACATGGAGCATTTCGCCTGGACGGTTGCGCTGACCCGGATGATTTCTGCGGTGTTCCGGCGCGGGGGCGATGTCTCTTTTGTGGTGGAAGAGCTCAAGGCGGTGTTCGATCCGCGCGGCGGTGCCTGGATGCAGGGCAAATATATTCCGTCCATCCTCGCGGCGATTGGCGGGGTGATCGAGCAGCACATGATTGCGACAGGGTTCATCGCGGGCGAGGGCATGGGGCTCAAGTCTGATCCACAGGCGCAGGTTGTTGGCCTCGAAAATCAGCGCGGCCAGGCCTGCAGCAGTTGTGGTCAGTATGACCTTCGCATGGTCGAAGGCTGCATGACATGTGGATCCTGTGGCTATTCGAAGTGTGGCTGAACGGGGCGGTTAAATTTCCGCGCCCGGGGTGCGGCTGCGGGCTGCAATCCGGTTGGCCGCCGCGATGTCATCATCGCTCGGCTGGCCGATGATACTGTGAACGCGGCCACGGGAGGTTTTCCTGCGGATGGTCCAGAATGTCTGGCCGGGCCACAGAGCCATCAGCACCGCTGACGAGAAGACAAGAAAAAAGGCACTCTCGGGCACCTGAGCCTGACCGCTGGCCAGAACGACACCGCTCAGCGGCAGCATCACGACAACCGTCCATCCCAGAGCGCAGATCGCCAGTTCGGCCAGACCGCTGAAATACATCTGAAAAATATCGGTACGTGTCATATTTAACCTCCGGGATCCGGCCTGAACCGGGCACACTATGACCAAGGAAAAGAAATTTTCCGTAAAGCACGGCCCGGGTTTCCGGAAATTTCTGGCAAGGGCTGCGGCACTGTGGGATACCGCGCGGGCCTGCAACACGAATTGGATGAAGAGGGGCAGATATGGCAGTGCCTGAAACAATGCGCGCAGTCGTGCTGACCAGACATGGTGGACCCGAGGTGCTGGAACTCCGCGGGGACTGGCCGGTGCCGCAGCCCGGCCCGCATGACGTGCTGATCCGCGTTGGTGCCTGCGGGGTCAACAATACCGACATCAATACCCGCACGGGCTGGTACGCAAAATCAGTGACGGGCGCCACGGCTGATGCTGTGGACGCAGGCGATGAGGAGCCCAGCTGGGGCGGCGCACCTGTTGCTTTCCCGCGTATCCAGGGTGCGGATGTGGTCGGAGAGGTTGTGGCCGCGGGTGAAGCCGCAGAACAGGGCCTGATCGGGCGGCGCGTTATGGTGGATTGCTGGCTGCGCGACTGGGACGACCCGCACAACCGGGAAAAAACCGGCTATGTCGGGTCGGAATGTGATGGGGGCTTCGCGGAATACATGGTGGTCGATCACCGCAATGCGGTCGCCGTGGACAGCCCGCTGAGCGATGCAGAGCTGGCGACCTTTGCCTGTTCCTACAGTACCGCCGAAGGCATGCTGACCCGTGCCGGTGTCACGGCAGAGGATACGGTGCTGGTCACGGGGGCCTCAGGCGGGGTCGGGTCCGCCCTGACACAGCTGGCCCGGCGGCGCGGTGCCGGGGTTGTCTGTCTTGCGGGCGAAGCGAAACACGACCAGGTCGCCGCTCTGAACCCGGCGGCTGTGCTGCCGCGTGCGCCCGCTGATCTGGCGGCGGCGCTGGAGGGTGCAATCGGCCAGCGAACCGCCAGTGTCGTCGCGGATATCGTCGGTGGAGAATACTTTCCCGCGCTGATCGACGTGCTGGAGCGGGGAGGGCGGTATACCTGTTCGGGCGCGATTGCAGGGCCCATTGTCGGGCTCGATCTGCGCACACTTTACCTGCGGGACCTGACCTTTACAGGGTCAACGGTGCTGCCGCCGGAGATCTTCCGGAACCTGGTCGGATACATCGAAAAGGGCGAAGTGCGCCCGCTGGTGGCCGGGACATACCCGCTTTTCGACATTTCAGACGCTCAGGAAGCGTTCTCCGGCAAAAGCCATGTCGGAAATATCGTGCTGCTGCCACAGGTCTGAGAGGGACCGCCTCGCGCGGCGGTCTCCGCCCTCAGCTGTTTTTGCCCAGGATAGTGGCCAGAATGGCTTTGGCGCTGTCCGATGACCAGTCCGCGTCACCGCGCAGCCGGGCAATTTCGCGACCTTCGGGGTCGATCAGCACGGTGATCGGCAGTCCGAAAATGCCCATCTGGCTGGCCAGCGCCTGTTTCGGGTCCTGGTGGCGCGGCAGGTTGGAAATGCCTGTTTCTTCAAAGAATTTCTGGATGCCCGCCGGCGAATTGCGGCCTGTGGCGATGGTCAGCACCTCGAAATCGTCACCGCCAAACTCGGTCTGCAGCTCGGACAGCATCGGCATTTCCTTGCGGCAGGGTGCGCACCAGGTCGCCCAGAAATTCAGCAGCACGTATTTACCGCGCCAGGCCTCGAGCGATGTCTGCCCCGCGCCATCCGCCAGATCGAACTGCGCGTCTGATGTTGCCTCTGGCACCTCGTGGATGATCAGCTTTTTCATGTCACCCTCGCGCAGCAGGGCTGCTGCTTCGAGGTCTGCGTGGGCTGCGGTTGCAGCTGTGATTGCGCCCAGGCTGAGGGCCGTATAAACGAGCGCAGAAACGAGATTTTTCATATCCCCTCCGGAGGATTCAGGCAGATGACAGATTCCAGCGACACGCAGAAAACCACCGCATCCAACGCCATGTGGGGCGGCCGTTTCTCCGCAGGTCCCGACGCGATTATGGAGGCAATTAATGCCTCAATCGGTTTTGACCAGCGGATGGCGGCACAGGATATCGCAGGCTCGCGTGCGCATGCCGCAATGCTGGGCGCGACAGGCATTCTGGAACCTAACGATGTCGACGCCATTCGGGAAGGCCTGCTCACGGTCTTGTCAGAGATAGAGGCAGGAGACTTTCCGTTTTCCGCCGCTCTTGAGGATATCCACATGAATGTGGAATCGCGTCTTAAGGAAATTATCGGCGAACCGGCAGGGCGACTGCACACAGGGCGCAGCCGGAATGATCAGGTCGCGACCGATTTCAAACTCTGGGTGCGCGACCAGCTTGACGCCTGTGACACCGGTCTGCAGGCGCTGATCCGTGCGTTGCTGGATCAGGCAGAGGCGGGTGCCGGCTGGGTTATGCCGGGCTTTACCCATTTGCAGACGGCGCAGCCGGTGACCTGGGGGCATCACATGATGGCCTATGTCGAGATGTTCGGGCGCGATCTGAGCCGGGTGCGGGATGCCCGCGCACGGATGAATACATGCCCGCTGGGTGCTGCCGCGCTGGCTGGCACGTCCTTTCCGATTGACCGCCATATGACTGCCGAAGCGCTGGGTTTTGATGCCCCTGCGGCCAATTCGCTGGACGCGGTGAGCGATCGCGATTTCGCGCTGGAGTTCCTGAGTGCTGCGTCCATCTGTGCCGTGCACCTCAGCCGTTTTGCCGAGGAGCTGGTAATCTGGTCGTCTGCACAGTTCTGTTTTGTGACGCTGAGCGACCGGTTCTCGACAGGCTCGTCTATCATGCCGCAGAAAAAGAACCCTGACGCCGCAGAGCTGATCCGCGCCAAGGTCGGCCGGATTTTCGGCGCGAACACCGCGCTTATGATGGTGATGAAGGGCCTGCCGCTGACCTATTCCAAGGACATGCAGGAAGACAAAGAGCAGGTGTTTGACGCCGCTGACAACCTGATGCTGGCGCTGGCCGCAATGACGGGCATGGTGACAGACATGACCGCGAACCGGGAGAGCCTGGCAGCGGCGGCAGGCTCGGGCTTCTCCACGGCAACTGATCTTGCCGACTGGCTGGTGCGCGTGCTGGGGCTGCCCTTCCGCGAAGCGCATCACATCACCGGCAGCCTTGTGGCGCTGGCCGAATCCAAAGGATGTGATCTGCCGGATCTGTCGCTGGACGAGATGAAATCCGCCCATTCCGGCATCACCGAAGACGTGTTTGGTGTGCTTGGGGTGGAAAATTCGGTCAATTCGCGTACATCTTATGGTGGGACTGCGCCCGCGCAGGTGCGTGAGCAGGTCGCCCGCTGGAAGGAGCTGATGGCATGATCAGACTGACCGGAGCTTTGCTGGCACTTGCGATGCTGGCAGCCTGTGGCGCGGATGGGGAACCGGTCCGGCCAACGGTGAACGGTGGCGTAACAATTTCGAACAGCGGTATCTATCCGAGCGCCAGCGTGGGCCTGAACCGCGGACCTGTCTCTGTACGCGTCGGACTGTGATGTTCAGGTGTTTCCCGGTGGTGGCTCTGGCTGCGCTTGTGGGCTGCACTCAGCCCGAACCGGTTGACCCCACGCTCAGACCGATCCCGCGCGAGCCTGCCGTCGAAACCGGTGTCACGTTCTCGGGTGAAGCGCGCTTCGGCGTCTCTAAAGGACTTTGACAAAGATGCGGTATGTCTATCTTGCGCTGGCCGTCTGGGGCACGATCCACCCGATGAGCTGGTTTCTGACCTGGTTCAACGAGAACGGCTATGATCTCATGGCGATGGTCGACGCCTGGCATGCAAATGCTGCGACCAGTGGCCTGGTCTGGGACCTGACCGTTGCGGCCAGTGCACTGACCGTCTGGATTATTGCCGAGACTGTCCGGACACGCCGCTGGCGGGGCCTCATCGCTATCCCGGCAACCTTTTGCATCGGGGTCAGCTGCGGATTGCCGCTTTACCTCTTCCTGCGTCACAACAACGACGCGTGAGGCTGCCGCACCGATCTGCATTGATCTGACCGGGGAATCGTGGCTAATGCGCGTTTATGGATCATTTTCTCTACAAAGACGGTGTTCTGCACGCCGAAGACGTCCCCGTTCCGGAAATTGCGGCAGCGGTTGGCACGCCGTTCTACGTCTATTCAACTGCGACGCTGCTGCGCCACTTCACCCTCTTTGATGAGGCGCTGGCGGGCGTTGATCACCTTGTCTGTTATGCGATGAAGGCCGCCAGCAATCAGGCCATCCTCAAAACACTGGCGCAGGCAGGTGCTGGCATGGATGTGGTCTCGGGCGGGGAATACATGCGTGCCAAAGCGGCCGGCGTGCCCGGCGAACGCATCGTTTTCTCCGGCGTCGGAAAGACCGCCGCGGAAATCCGGCTGGCGCTTGAAGGGGGAATTCGCCAGTTCAACGTCGAATCCGAGCCGGAAATGATGGTTCTGGACGCAACTGCCCGGGAAATGGGCGTTGTGGCTCCGGTTACGATCCGGATTAATCCGGATGTGGATGCAAAAACTCACGCAAAAATTGCGACCGGCAAGTCGGAAAACAAATTCGGCATCCCGATCTCGCGTGCCCGCGAAGTGTACAGGCTCGCGGCCTCCCTGCCGGGTCTTGAGGTGATCGGGATTGACGTGCACATCGGCAGCCAGCTGACGGACCTTGCACCCTTTGAGCTGGCGTACCAGAAAGTCGCCGAACTGACCGAAACTCTGCGCGCGGACGGTCATAACATCCGCAGGCTGGACCTTGGCGGCGGTCTCGGCATCCCTTATGCGCGCGACAACCAGGCACCGCCACTGCCTTCTGACTACGGCGCTATGGTGCTGAAAACACTTGGTCATCTGGGTTGCGAGATCGAGATTGAACCCGGCCGGCTGATCGCCGGGAACGCAGGCTTAATGGTTTCTGAAGTGATCTATGTGAAATCTGGTGAAGGACGTGATTTCCTGATCCTTGATGGCGCAATGAACGATCTGATCCGGCCCGCGATGTACGAGGCTTATCACGATATTGTCCCTGTGACAGAGCCCGAGCCGGGCGGAACACAGGCGAAATACGATATCGTTGGTCCGGTCTGCGAGACGGGCGATACATTCGCACGGGAACGGGTCATGCCACCGGTTGAGGCTGGCGGTCTCGTCGCCTTCAGGTCTGCGGGAGCCTATGGCGCGGTCATGAGCAGTGAATACAACTCGCGGCCGCTTATTCCGGAGGTTCTGGTTCACAATGATCAATTTGCGGTTATTCGCCGACGCCCGACCTTTGACGAAATGATAAATCGGGATACCATTCCTGAATGGTTGTGATGGCATAAGGTGCCAGACCCGCCCAGTGGAGAGGTACCGATGTCATCTTTTTCCCGTCACGATGCAGACAAAACACTGCGCGCCCTGATATGGCCGCTGCGCTTCACGCATCTGGGAATGATCTCTGAGCGGTTGTTGCGCAGCTGCTGGCCGGTGTTCAGCGTGCTGCTGACGGTCCTTGCCGCGCTCATGCTGGGTCTTCAGGACGCCGTGGGTGTCGAGGTCGTCTGGGGCGCTGTGGTCGTGACCCTTCTGGCGCTTGCGGCAGGTGGCTTTTATGCGCTGCGCACGTTCCGCTGGCCGGCACGCAGTGAAGCTCTGGCGCGGCTCGATGCGAGCCTTCCCGGCCGCCCCGTGCAGGCGCTGCTGGACACACAGACAATCGGACATGAGGATGCGGCATCTGCTGCCGTGTGGCGGGCGCATCAGGCGCGCATGGCAGAGCGGGCGCGCGCTGCGACGCCGGTTCCGGCCGATCTGCGTATTGCAGACCGGGACCCTTTTGCCCTGCGGTATATGGCAGCGCTGTTTTTCGCTGTGGCACTCATTTTCGGATCTGTCTGGCGGGTTGGGACCGTGGCAGACATGACGCCGGGTGCGGGTGGTCTGGCCAGTGGTCCTGTCTGGGAAGGTTGGGCAGAGAGCCCCCGCTATACGGGCAAACCCACAATCTATCTCAATGACATCGATGCGGGCACTCTGGAAATCCCTGAGGGCAGTCTGATTACGTTGCGCCTATATGGCGAAATCGGCGCGCTGACGCTTGCAGAGACAGTATCCGGCCGCACGGAAGTGCCGCCTGCCTCTGATCCCGCGCAGGATTTCATTGTCGCGCAAAGCGGCGATATCACCATCAACGGCCCGGGGGGCGCAGCTGGCAGGTCGTGGTGATTGAGGACATGCCGCCCGAAATTGCCGTGCTGTCTGAACCGACCGCGTCTGCCATCGGAGAAATGACTCTGCCGTTTGAGGCCAGTGATGACTACGGCGTTGAGGCGGGTGAGGCGGTCTTCACGCTGGACCTTGCATCGGTTGACCGGCGCTACGGACTGACAATCGACCCAGAAGCCCGGCCCGATCTGGTCGTTCCGTTGCCAACGCCGATTGCGGGCAACCGGGCGCAGTTCGAAGAAAACCTGATTGAGGACTTCTCGGAACACGCCTGGGCAAATCTTCCGGTGTTTGTCAGCCTGTCAGCCCTCGATGGTGCAGAGCAGGATGCCATAACGAACCCACGGGCGATTGTCCTGCCGGGTCGCCGTTTCTTTGATCCGCTGGCCGCTGCGGTGATCGAGGCGCGCCGCGATCTGTTGTGGTCGCGGGGGAATATGTCGCGCATCGCACAGGTCCTGCGCGCGGTCAGCTATGTCCCCGAAGATGTTTTCCGCAAAGAAACTGATGTGCTGCGGCTGCGCCGGGTGATCCGGCAGCTGGAAACCCATGCCCGGCACGGTATGAGCGAGGAAAAACAGACCAGCCTTGCGGCCGATCTGTGGGATCTTGCGCTGCTGCTGGAGGAGGGCGATCTGGCGGATGCAGCCGAGCGCATGCGCCGGGCGCAGGAACGTCTGAACGAGGCAATCAAAAACGGTGCTTCGGACGAAGAAATTGCCGAACTGATGCGGGAGCTGCGCCGCGCGACCGAAGACTACCTGCAGCAACTTTCCCGTCAGGCGCAGCGCCAGCAGCAGGAACAGCAGAACGGCCAGCAGCAACAGCAGGGCGATCAGCAGAACAGCATGCAGCTGTCGCAGGACGACCTGCAACAGATGATGGACCGTATCCAGGAGCTGATGGAACAGGGCCGGATGGCCGAGGCGCAGCAGGCGCTTCAGGAACTGCAGCAGATGATGGAAAACATGCGCGTCACCCAGGGCCAGCAGGGTCAGGGTGGACAAAGTGCGGGCGAGCAGGCGATGGAAGGCCTGGCCGATACCCTGCGGCAGCAGCAGGGTCTGAGTGATCAGGCGTTCCGCGATCTGCAGGAGCAGTTCAACCCGGGCGCCCAGGCCGGGGAGAGCCAGGGCAACGAGGGCCGCAATGGTGGTGAGGGCCGGGGCCAGAGCCACGAGGGCCAGCAGGGCCAGGGACAGGGCAGCGGTGATCAGAACGCGCAACAGGGCGCACCGGGCCAGCCCGGACAGGGCGCCGATCCGCAGGGCAGTATCGCCGATCGTCAGCAGGCTCTGCGTGATGAACTGAGCCGCCAGCAGCAGAATCTGCCCGGCGCCGGAACGCCCGAGGGAGACGCCGCGCGCGACGCGCTGGACCGCGCAGGCCGTGCAATGGACGGGGCCGAGGAGGCGCTGCGCCAGGATGACCTGGCTGAAGCAATCGACAATCAGGGCCAGGCCATGGAAGCGTTGCGGGAAGGCATGCGGTCGCTGGGAGAGATGATGGCCCAGCAGCAGCAACAGCAGCAGCCCGGGCAGGGCGCTCAGGAATCGGACCGGCGTGCGGACAACCGTGACCCGCTGGGACGCGAGTCGGGCAACTCCGGTGCGGATGGCGACAATGGTCCGCTGGCTCTGAACGACGATGCCTATGGTCGGGCGCGCGAGCTGCTCGATGAAATCCGGCGGCGGTCAGGCGAAGCAGAACGCCCAGAGGAAGAGCGCAATTACCTCAACCGGCTGCTTGATCGTTTCTGAGTAGATCTGGCCTGAAAATCTACTGACTGCTGGACACAGCGACTGCGTCCAGCCAGGTCAGAATGCCCGCGACCTTGCCGTCAAGCCAGGCACGCCAGCCATCGATGATGGTCACGTAGGTCTGCAGAGCATCTGCGAACTGTGGCATCGCCCCGGCCAGTTGCTGGGCATAAACATACACAAGCGCCATCACCGCCACGAGGGCGATCACGAGGATGAAACCACGGCGCGAGCTGCGCTTTTCCCGGTTTTCCGCCTGCGCCGTCTGACCGGGATCACTGCCCGGGTTCCGGTCGTTGTTGGAACGCAGCGTGGAATTGATTTCTTCGATATCCGGCAGCAGATCGCGGCGTGACCCCGCAGCGGCGGCGGCCACGGCAGCTGCATCCTGCATCTGACCCGGTGCCGGGGTCACCTGGTCGCCGGTCTCTGGCGTATCCTGGTCTGCGCCGCGGGTACGGTCCGCGTCGTCCCGGGCATCAGTTTCCGGCAGGCCCAGATCCGGCTGGCTCTCAAGGCTGTCGGCCATTTCGTTGCGGCGCGCCTGTGCCTCAAGCTCAGCCTCTTCCTGCAACACACTGGCAACAGCGGGATCAACACGCCGGCGGGCAGGGGGCTCCGGAGGTGTGTCCTCTGGTTGCTCTTCTGCAGCGCGGGGGGCCGCAGAGGCCGGTGTCTCAGGTGGTGCGGCTGCGGGCTCCGGCGCCGTCGTCCCGGGGGCTGCCGGTCTGCTCTCATTGCCAGCCGTCTGGGGGCCGGTGACTTCTTCCTCAATGTCGGGAACGGCATCGGGATGGTCCTGAAACCATGTCTGGCCGCAGTTCGAGCATTGCACATCGCGCCCCTCGGGCGGCATGACTTCGTCCGGAACTTCGTATTGCGCGTCGCAATTCGGGCAAATCAGTCGCATGGAAAAACCTGCTGTTTCATGACCTCGGACCACTTTTTTTAGTTTTGCATCATCTTAGGCGCTTCGTGTCTGTCCGAAAAGTGTTAACTGTGCATTAAGAGGGCAAGTGATGCATTGAAACCAGACCGGTGCTGGGGCACAACATCGCCTGTATCTGAGCGGAGGCCCTGTGATCGAGCTGGACAAAGTCGCCTACAGCTACGGCGGTGGCGGGCTGTTATCTGATGTTTCTGTGAGCCTCGGGGCGGGGTCGTTCCATTTCCTGACCGGTCCTTCCGGTGCGGGCAAAACGACGCTGCTGAAACTCTGCTATGGCGCGCTGCAGCCAACCGCAGGGCAGGTCACCGCATTCGGTGAAGACATGAGTAGGCTGGAACGGGACGGTATTGCCATGATGCGCCGTCGTGTCGGCGTAGTGCACCAGGACTGCCAGTTTCTCGATCACCTGACGGTTTCGGAAAACATCCTGCTGCCGCTGGCCGCGGCGGATCGCCAGACGTCAGAAGCGGAAGATGACCTGCAGGAACTGATGGCGTGGGTCGGTCTTGCGCATCGCGCTGACGCACTGCCGCCGGAGCTTTCGGGTGGTGAACGGCAGCGCGCGGCACTTGCGCGCGCGGTGATCATGTCACCTGATGTGGTGCTCGCAGATGAACCAACGGGCAATGTGGACTGGGAAATGTCCCAGCGCCTGCTGCACCTGCTGGTTGAGCTCAACCGAATGGGCAAGACCGTCCTGATCGCAACGCACGACCTCAGCCTGATACGGGCGGCAAAGGCGCAGGTGCAGGCTCGTGTCCTGCGCATAGCCAATGGTCAGCTCAACCTGGCGGGAGCAGACCTGTGAGCCTGCCGGATGATCTGCGAATGCTGGTGCGGGGCGACACACGCTCTGACCGGGTTGTGCCCCCGTCCGGCTTCACCGCGCGGCTGACGGTTTTTGCGGCTGCGGCCATGGGGTTTCTGGCGGTTTTTGCGCTGGCCCTGACGCTTGCGGCGGATCGGCTGGCGGACAGCTGGGGGGATGAACTGGCCCGCACCTCCACGGTCCGTATCACAGCCCCTTCGGAGCAGATGGCGGACCTGCAGGCCACGGCCCTCAGCATTCTGGAGACCACTGCGGGTGTGCAGAGTTTTCGTGCACTGACCGCCAGCGATCAGCAGGCGCTGCTGGAGCCCTGGTTCGGATCCGGGCTGGATCTCAGCACCCTGCCGTTGCCCGGACTGATAGAAATCACCGAAGCCCCCGATGGTTTCGACGGTCAGGGCCTGCAACTGCGGCTGGAGGCGGAAGTGCCCGGCGCGGTTCTTGATGACCATAACCAGTGGCGCGCGCCGCTGGTGGCTTCGGCCGGACGGCTGCGCGCTGTCGGCTGGTTCAGCGCCCTTCTCCTGGGGCTGACATCTGCGGCGATGGTCACGCTTGCTGCCAATGCTTCCCTTGCCGCTAATGCCCAGGTGATCCGGGTGCTCCGTCTTGTCGGCGCAACAGACCGCTATATCGCACAGGCCTTTATCCGCCGCTTCACCCTGCGGGTGCTGCTGGGGGCGTTCGGCGGCGCTGCCGTCGCCATGATCTTTGTCCGGGTGCTGCCGCCCGCCACCGATATGGCGGGGTTTCTGTCTGGTATCGGATTTGAAGGAGCCGAATGGTTGCTGCCCGGGCTGATCCCGCCGTTGATGGCGGCGGTTGCCTTTCTGGCGACACGCTACGCCGCACACCGCGCCCTGAGGGAGCTCGCCTGATGATTCAGTATATCCGGTCCGTCATCTTTATCGTTCAGATGTACATCGCCATGCCTCTTTTTGGCATCGCCTTTGCCCCATGGGCTTTGTTCAGCCGCCGCGGGGCCTATGCGGCCTGCAAGGGGTACTCGCGCTACGTCTTCTGGACGGCGTCCTGGATGGTTGGTATGAAATGTGAGGTGCGCGGCACCCCGCCCGACGGTGAAGCCCTCGTGGCGGCCAAGCACCAGTCCTTCCTCGATATCATGATGATCTTCACGGCCCTTCCGGCGGCGAAATTCATCATGAAAAAAGAAATCCTTATGATGCCCGTCATCGGTCAGTACGCAAAAATGCTGGGCTGCGTTCCGGTAGACCGGGGCAAACGCGGCAAGGCCATTGAGAAAATGGTGGCGGATGTCGAAGCGGGCCGTGCGGAGCCTGGTCAGCTGATCATCTATTCGCAGGGTACGCGTGTCCCGCCGGGCAAAAAGATGCCCTACAAGGTCGGGACAGGGGTGCTTTATGAACAGCTCGGCCAGCGCTGTGCGCCGGTCGCCACAAACGTCGGCGTGCTCTGGCCCAAGCGTGGTCTGTTGCGCAAGCCGGGGGTGGCTGTTGTCGAATTCCTGCCCATCATTGAACCGGGGCTGTCCCGCGACGCCTTCATGGAAAAGCTGGAGGCAGATGTTGAGGGCCGTTCCGATGCGCTGATGGCTGAGGCGGGTTTCAGAGGAGAGATCAATGGCTGAACCGATCAGGACGACCGAAGCGCTCGAAGCGCTCTATGGCAGGCCGGGATCTGCGTCGCTGAACAAAGTGGCGCACCGGATGACCCCGCTCTATCGCAAATGGATCATGGCCTCAAAGTTCTGTGTGCTCAGCACCGTTGGTCCCAACGGCACCGACGGCAGCCCGCGCGGGGATGCCGGCCCGGTGGTCACCGAACTGGACCCGCAGACCCTGGCAATGCCCGACTGGCGCGGGAACAACCGCCTCGATTCACTGCGCAATATTGTCGAGGACGGCCGGATTTCGCTCATGTTCATGGTGCCGGGATCGAACACCGTGGTGCGTCTGAACGGGCGGGCCTGGCTGACCGCTGATGCGGAGATGCTGCAGCGGTTTGCGCGCGACAAACACCTGCCGCGCACGGTCATCATCATCGAAATCGGCGAAATCTATACCCAGTGTGCGCGCGCGCTTCTGCGGTCGGGCACATGGTCAGGTGGAGATGAAAGCGCCGGGCTGCCAACCCCCGGCGAGATCCTCGCCGAACAGACAGACGGTGCAGAGGGCGGCAAACCCTATGACGATGCCTGGGCGCCTCGGGCGGCCCGGACCATGTGGTCTGATCCGGACTGATACGCGCCCGCGTTCACATGTGAATAGGACCGTCGCCGCAGGCGAGCGCTGCCTCTCGTACCGCCTCTGAATAGGTCGGGTGCGCATGGCAGGTCATCGCCAGGTCCTCTGCCGAGGCACCGAATTCCATCGCAACACAGATCTCGTGGATCAGATCACCCGCCGCCGGGCCGATGATATGCGCGCCCAGAATGCGGTCAGTGTTCTTGTCCGCAAGGATCTTCACAAACCCGTCGCCTGCAAAATTCGCCTTGGCACGCCCGTTGCCCATAAAGCTGAACTTGCCAACTTTGTACGCGCGGCCTTCCTCTTTCAGCGACTCTTCGGTTGCGCCGACATTGGCAACCTCGGGGTGCGTATAGATCACGCCCGGGATCACACCATAATTCACGTGGCCATGTTTGCCTGCGACCTGTTCAGCCGCGGCCATGCCCTCATCCTCGGCCTTGTGGGCCAGCATCGGGCCTTCGATCACATCGCCGATCGCATATACGCCCGGGACGCTGGTTTCCCACTTGTCATTCACGGCAATCTGACCACGTTCGGTCATTTTCATGCCAAGCGCGTCGAGGCCCAGACCTTCGGTAAAGGGTTTGCGGCCTGTCGCCACCAGCACAGCGTCCGCTTCCAGCACATGCTCGCTGTCATCCTTGCGCAGTTTGTAGTGCACTTTGGCTTTGGTCTTCGTGGCTTCGGTCTTCTGCACAGCAGCACCCATCACGAAGGTCAGACCCTGTTTCTTGAGCGTCCGCTGGAAGGTCTTCTGCACTTCGCCGTCCATCCCCGGTGTCACCACGTCAAGGAATTCGACAACGGTTACTTCGGCGCCGAGGCGTGCATAGACCGAGCCAAGCTCCAGACCGATCACGCCGGCACCGATGACCACCATTTTCTTCGGCACCTTGCCCAGTTCCAGTGCGCCCGTGGAGGTGACCACAACCTTTTCGTCAACCTCTACACCCGGCAGCGAGGCCGGTTCTGAGCCGGAGGCAATGATGATGTTTTTGGCTTCATGCACTTCATCGCCGACTTTGACCTTGCCCGCCTCCGGGATCGACCCCCAGCCTTTCAGCCAGTCTACCTTGTTCTTTTTGAACAGGAATTCGATGCCCTTTGTGTTCTGCTCAATGGTGTTTTCCTTGTAGGCCAGCATCTGCTTCCAGTCGACGGTCGGGGTTTTGCCCTTCAGGCCCATGGTCGCAAAATTGTGCTCGGCCTCGTGCAGCATATGGCTGGCGTGCAGCAGCGCTTTGGAGGGGATACAGCCCACGTTCAGGCAGGTGCCGCCCAGCGTTTCGCGTCCCTCGACACAGGCCACCTTCAGACCCAGCTGGGCACAGCGTATGGCGCAGACATAGCCGCCGGGGCCGGAGCCGATGATAATTACGTCATAGCTGGACATGAAAGTCTCCTTGGTCAAATTCCGGGCGGTCTGATCAGCGCGCGGCAGGCAGGGTTGGGGTACTATAGAAGTGCTGCGATCAGGATCGCAACCGTTGCAGAGAAACCTGAAAACCAGATCAGCGAGCGCCAGGGTGTCAGGCCAAAGGCATAGGCGGGGATATAGGCCACGCGGGCGGCCAGATAAATCCAGGCGCAGGCCCCGGTAAAGGGCGTGGACTGGCCACTCAGCGTGATGACAATGCAGGCGATGGAAAAGAGGATCAGCCCCTCAAAGTGATTGTTGAGCGCGCGGTAGAGCCGCGCTGTCCGGGGGCTCATCTGATCGGCGAGCGGCCGGCCCCCCATCTTTTCCGTATCGCGCGGGCTGAGCGTGCGTTTGGGCCCCAGTTCCAGGTTAGCGGGGACTGCCATCAGCACAAACTGGAGGACCTGCAGCAGCGCAGCCAGCGTCAGGACGGTGAGTTCCGTTGTCATTTCTGTCCGTTCACAGCGCCAGGAAATAGAGCAGCACGGTCGCAAAGAAGCCGACCGTCCAGGCAAGGCTTCTGATCCCGATAATACCAAAGGCATAGGCGGGCAGATACACGACCCGGGCGATCAGAAAGGCGGTGGCTGCCAGCATCGTCTGGTTTGTGCTTTTGTCCGTCATTTCGATCAGCAGAACGGCGGGAGCAAACAGGACCATCGCCGTAACAGAGTTGTTCAAGGCGCGTTCAAGGCGGGCAGCAATGCCCCCGACGGTGCGGCCCTCGTCCCGGCTGCCCAGCAGATAGCCCATACCCAGCTGCGTCAGCGCGCCGGTGGCCTGCAGCAGCAGGGTCAGCAGAACAAGAAAACCATAGAGGATAAGCGCAGTTGTTTCAGCCATTTGATCACTCCTTTTCGCCGGACTGCGCCACGGGGGATCGTGGCGCAGTTCCTGTCAGGTCTTTTCGGCCACCCGGATCACGGAAACCAGGATGGCATCACAGCCTAAGCGTACGGTGTCCCGTCTCAGAGGTCCATCAGCAGCCGCCGTGGATCCTCCAGCGCTTCCTTGACCCGCACGAGGAAGGTCACAGCACCTTTGCCGTCAACGATCCGGTGGTCATAGCTCAGTGCCAGATACATCATCGGGCGGATCACGACCTGACCGTTGATCGCCATCGGACGGTCCTGGATTTTGTGCATGCCGAGGATGCCGGACTGTGGCGGGTTCAGGATCGGCGAGGACATCAGCGAGCCATAGACACCGCCGTTAGAGATCGTGAAGGTCCCGCCCTGCATCTCGGCCATCGACAGTTTGCCGTCCCGTGCGCGCGCCCCTTTTTCCGCAATCGCTTTCTCGATCGCAGCAAAGGACATGGAATCCGCGTCACGGATGACCGGCACCACAAGGCCTGTCGGGGTCCCGGCCGCGATGCCCATATGCACGAAATTCTTGTACACGATGTCGGTGCCGTCGATTTCTGCATTGACCTCGGGCACTTCTTTCAGCGCATGGCAGCAGGCCTTGGTGAAGAAGGACATAAAGCCCAGTTTCACGCCGTGCTTTTTCAGGAACAGATCCTTGTATTCGTTGCGCAGGGCCATGACTTCGGTCATGTCGACTTCGTTGTAGGTCGTCAGCATCGCGGCAGTGTTCTGGCTGTCCTTGAGGCGCCGCGCGATGGTCTGGCGCAGACGGGTCATCTTGACCCGCTCCTCGCGGCCCGCGTCATCGGCGGCCACGGGCGCGCGCGGTGCGGCAGCGGCAGGTGCTGCCGCTGGTGCTGCGCTGGCCGCTGCCACGGCGGCAGCCACGTCCTCTTTCATGACCCGTCCTTCGCGGCCGGATCCCGTGACCTGATCGCGGCTTATGCCGGCTTCAGCCATGGCTTTCTTTGCGGATGGGGCGTCTTCGACATCCGCGCCGCCGGATGCCGGTGCGGCTGCTGCAGGCGCGGCCGCCGGGGCCGGGGCAGCAGCGGCAGCACCTGCGCCGGCAGACAGGACGCCCAGCTTTCCGCCCGCCTGAATGGTTGCGCCTTCAGCCGCAAGGACTTCCGTGATGGTGCCCGCCGCCGGTGCCGGCACCTCGACTGATACCTTGTCGGTCTCCAGCTCACACAGCATCTCATCCTGCGCGACCGTATCCCCGACGGCCTTGAACCAGGTGCTGACCGTCGCTTCGGTCACGCTTTCACCCAGGGTTGGCACCATGATATCCACGGTGCCGCCCGACGCGGCAGGCGCTTCAGCGGCTGGCGCGGGCGCAGCGGCGGGAGCCGTGCTCCCGGCACCTGCGCTGTCTCCTTCGGAAATCGTGGCGAGCAGGGCATCAACCCCCACCGTGTCGCCTTCTGCCGCGACCACCTCGGCCAGGGTTCCGGCAGCGGGTGACGGCACTTCGACGGTCACTTTATCTGTCTCCAGCTCACACAGCATCTCATCCACGGCAACACTTTCGCCCGGCTTCTTGAACCAGGTGGCAACAGTGGCCTCGGTGACGGATTCGCCCAGCGTGGGCACGCGTACTTCGGTGGTCATGACTTATTTCCCCTTGATGGTCAGCGCGTCGTTCACCAGCGCTGCCTGTTGTGCTTTGTGCTGCGAGGCCAGGCCCGTCGCGGGCGAGGCGGATGTGGCGCGGCCCACATAAACCGGGCGCGGATGCTTTGCCTTGATACGGCTGAGCACCCATTCGATGTTGGGCTCGATGAAACTCCATGCGCCCTGGTTCTTGGGCTCTTCCTGGCACCAGACAACCTCGGCCTGTTTGAACCGCTCCAGCTCCTTGACCGCGGATTGCGCCGGGAATGGATAGAACTGCTCCAGACGCAGCAGGTAGATATCATCAATGCCCCGGGCATCGCGTTCCTCCAGCAGGTCATAATAGACCTTGCCCGAACACATCACGACACGTTTGATTTTGCTGTCAGCAACCAGTTCGGTGTCCGAATTGCCCTGCTGCGCGTCGTCCCACATCAGCCGGTGGAAGCTGGATCCGGTGGTGAATTCCTCCGCCTTGCTGATCGCCAGCTTGTGTCGCAGCAGTGACTTCGGCGTCATCAGGATCAGTGGCTTGCGGAAGGACCGGTGGATCTGCCGGCGCAGGATGTGGAAATAGTTCGCGGGTGTCGTGCAGTTCGCGACGATCCAGTTGTCCTGGCCGCACATCTGCAGGAAACGTTCCAGCCGCGCCGAAGAGTGTTCCGGCCCCTGGCCCTCAAACCCATGCGGCAGCAGACAGACAAGGCCCGACATCCGCAGCCACTTGCTCTCGCCCGAGCTGATGAACTGGTCGAACATGATCTGCGCACCGTTGGCGAAATCACCGAACTGCGCTTCCCACAGGGTCAGCGCATTGGGCTCGGCCATCGAATAGCCGTACTCGAATCCGAGCACCGCATATTCCGACAGCATCGAGTCGATAACCTCATAATGGGCCTGACCCGCCTTGATGTTGTTCAGGGGGTAATACCGCTCCTCGGTATCCTGGTTGACCAGCCCGGAATGGCGCTGGCTGAAGGTGCCGCGCGTGCTGTCCTGCCCGGCCAGCCGCACAGGATACCCTTCGGTCAGCAGCGACCCGAAAGCCAGTGCCTCAGCCGTGGCCCAGTCGATGCCCTCGCCGGTCTCAAACATCTGCTTTTTCGCATCCAGAAGACGCCCCACTGTCTTATGCAGCGGATATCCTTCGGGCACAGTGCTCAGTGCCTGACCCACTTCCATCAGCGTGCCTTTGGACACCGCCGTCTTGCCGCGCTGGTACTGGTTTTTCTGTTTGTCCAGATGTGACCACTTGCCGTCCAGCCAGTCCGCCTTGTTCGGGCGGTACTCCTTGCCTGCCTCAAACTCTTCGCTCAGATAAGCCTGAAAGGCGGCCTTCATATCCTCGATCTCTCCCTCGGGGATCAACCCGTCGCGCACCAGGCGCTCGGTGTAGAGGCTCAGCGTCGTTTTGTGACCTTTGATCTTCTTGTACATGATCGGGTTGGTGAACATGGGCTCGTCGCCCTCGTTGTGCCCGAACCGGCGGTAGCAGAAGATATCGATCACCACGTCCTTGCGGAACTTCTGGCGGAACTCAGTGGCCACCTTGGCCGCGTGCACCACCGCTTCCGGATCGTCACCATTCACGTGGAAAATCGGTGCCTCTACCACCAGCGCATTATCCGTCGGATACGGGCTCGACCGGCTGAAGTGAGGCGCCGTAGTGAAGCCGATCTGGTTGTTCACAACGATATGGATCGTCCCGCCCGTCTTGTGCCCTTTCAGGCCAGACAGCGCGAAACACTCCGCCACAACACCCTGACCGGCAAAGGCCGCGTCCCCATGCAGCAGGATCGGGATGACACTTGTGCGCTCGTCGTCGTTGTTCTGGTCCTGCTTGGCGCGGCATTTGCCCAGCACCACCGGGTTCACCGCCTCCAGGTGCGACGGGTTCGCGGTCAGGCTCAGGTGCACCGTATTGCCGTCAAATTCCCGGTCGGACGAGGCACCGAGGTGGTATTTCACATCTCCCGATCCATCCACATCCTCTGGTTTGAACGATCCGCCCTGGAATTCGTTGAAAATCGCCTTGTAGGGTTTGGCCATCACATTGGCGAGCACCGACAGACGCCCGCGGTGTGGCATCCCGATGACGACGTCACGCGCCCCCAGCGCGCCGCCGCGTTTGATGATCTGTTCCATCGCCGGCACGAGGCTTTCGCCGCCATCAAGGCCAAAACGCTTGGTGCCCATGTATTTGACGTGCAGGAATTTCTCGAAACCCTCGGCTTCCACCAGTTTAGCCAGGATCGCCTTGCGCCCTTCGCGGGTAAAGGAAACCTCCTTGCCGAACCCTTCGATCCGTTCCTTGAGCCAGCCTGCCTCTTCGGGGTTGGAAATATGCATATACTGCAGCGCAAAGGTGCCGCAGTAGGTGCGCTTTACGATCGACAGGATCTCGCGCATCGAGGCCATCTCGAGGCCCAGCACCTTATCAATGAAAATCGGCCGGTCCATGTCGGCTTCGGTGAAGCCGTAGGACTTGGGGTCAAGCTCCGGATGCGGGTCATTGTTGCGCATGCCCAGCGGGTCCAGATCGGCCACCAGGTGCCCCCGGATCCGGTAGGCCCGGATGATCATCAGCGCGCGGATGCTGTCCAGCACAGCGCGTTTGATCTGATCCTCGGTGACGTCCACACCCGCCGCGGCTGCCTTGGCCCTGATCTTGTCGCCCGCGCCTTTGGCTTCTGCCTCCGGTGCCCATTCTCCGGTCAGCGCGGCGGTCAGGTCATCGCCCGGCTGTGGTGGCCAGTCATTGCGCGCCCAGGACGGCCCTGCGGCCTCATGTTTTACCGACACCTCATCGTCGCCCATCGCCTTGAAAAAGGCCCGCCAGGCATCGTCGACCGCATTCGGGTCATCGGCATAGCGCGCGTACATCTGTTCGAGGTACTCGGCATTGTGCCCCTGCATAAAAGAAGAGGCATGGAACTGGTCGTTGGGGGAATGTTCGGTCATGGGGTTACCTCATGTGGGTTGGGACCGTAAATGTTGGGGCCGGGCTGGGAAGGCCGTGTGAGCCAGAAAAGAACGATGAAAGGGGAGAGCGCGACGATCGCGAGGGCGAAAATTAGGATGAGACCGAATGCCCCGTCAAAGAGTGTCGAAGGGTCGGAACCGGTGAGGACTTCCGTCTCGGCGAACATGCCGATGAAAACCGCAACGCCGACCATGGCAATCAGCGGATAGAGCAGATAAAGGCCCGAGCGTCCGCTGTCATGCATCCGCCGCCAGCCAACCGCGAGGCCGGGAATGAAGGTTGCCAGATTGAAAGCACCGGACAGAAGGGTCGGGCCACCGGGCGTGCCGGAGGCTGCGTTGATAAAGCCTTCCAGGAAGCCTGCAGCAAATCCGCCCAGCACGGTAAACAGAAAAAACCACCAGTATTCCGACCGCGAAGCGCGGCCCGAGAAGGTGAAGTACTTCTGAAAGCAGGTGATGATGGACTTTTTGAAGGTCATCGCGCGCAATCTCCCGCCCGGCGGGCACCGCCGGGCAGCGCCCGACCCTCCCCCGGGGAGGGCGCTTCCCGCCCACCCCAGGCTCGGGCGCTGCCCTCTGCGCGCAGGTGTTTCGGTTGGTTGCGGGCCGGGGCTCAGCAGCTTTGATCTGCGCACGCGCGACGGAGAACATGCTCTCACGCATGTTCGGATTGGCCGTGCGCCGGGGTTTCGCCCGTTCGCGGCCTGAAAGCGCCACTGGCGCTTTATCCCCGCTTATGCCCGGTTCGCGGATCACCCTTTATCGATCGCCTCTTTTACGGCCTCGCCCAGCGTCGCGGGGCTGTCCGCCACAACGATCCCTGCGGCGCGCATGGCTTCGATCTTGTCCTCGGCACCGCCTACGCCGCCGGCGACAATCGCGCCTGCGTGACCCATGCGGCGGCCCGGAGGCGCTGTGCGGCCTGCGATAAAGCCTGCGGTCGGCTTCCAGCGGCCTTTTTTCTTCTCATCTGCAAGGAACTGTGCTGCGTCTTCTTCGGCGCTGCCGCCGATTTCACCAATCATGATAATGCTCTGCGTCTCATCATCGGCCAGAAACATTTCCAGAACGTCAATGTGCTCGGTGCCTTTGATCGGGTCGCCGCCGATCCCAACCGCAGAGGACTGACCCAGACCCATGTCCGTGGTCTGTTTCACCGCCTCATAGGTCAGCGTGCCCGAGCGCGAAACCACGCCACACGAGCCACGCTTGTGGATGTGGCCGGGCATAATGCCGATCTTGCAGGCATCGGGCGTGATCACGCCGGGGCAGTTCGGACCAATCAGACGGCTTGATGACCCCTCCAGCGCGCGCTGCACTTTCATCATATCCAGAACGGGAATGCCTTCGGTGATGCAGACGATGAGCTCCATTTCGGCGTCAATCGCCTCCAGGATCGAATCCGCTGCAAAAGGCGGCGGCACATAGATCACGCTGGCATTTGCCTCTGTCACATGCTTCGCCTCATGCACCGAGTTGAAAACAGGTAGATCAAGGTGCGTCTGACCGCCCTTGCCCGGTGTCACGCCGCCGACCATTTTGGTGCCGTAGGCAATTGCCTGTTCGGTGTGGAAGGTGCCCTGGCTGCCGGTCAGACCCTGGCAGATGACTTTTGTGTTTTCGTCGATAAGTACGGCCATTTTGCTTCCTTTGACTTACATTCTGGCTACAGCGGCGACAGGTGCGCCGGGCGTTTCGTTGGTATGAGACTGCCGCACCGGGTCGTATCCCTGTGCCGCAGAACGGAGTTGTTGTCTTCGAATGGCATTGCGATGGCCCGGGCGGGCGTCACGGCACATGTCCTGACCAGCATCCGGCATATCAGAGCGTCTCCCAGCCTTCGGGCAGCCGGTCGACCGCCATGAATGTCTGGCCGTTGCGCAGACCCACGTGCACCACAGCAATGCGTCCGCGCAGCAATTCGCGACCTTCGATCAGTGCTGTGCCCTGACCCGCTGTGTGCGTGTCCGGCAGCTCGGTGGTAAAACCAAAAACCGGCGGTGTCGCCATCTGAACGCGCAGCGCATCAATGGCCTCGCGGGTGTGATCACCGTCAAACAGCACTTCGCAGCGGCGTTCGATCCGCGGATGATCCGCAGGGCCGGGTTCCAGCGTCCGGTCCCAGAATGTCAGGGCAAAGGGCAGGGGACTGCCCGCGCGCTCCTCCATCCGGGCCTGCGCCTGCGCCGCAGTCTGACCGGCCTTGAAGCAGACACCGTTGAACGCGGCAATGGCGGTCCCGGTAGTGCTGCCGGACAAGGCCGCAGACCCGGCCGACAGGCTCAGAGCCACCATCAGTGAAAGAGCCAGCCTCTTCATGCCCGTCCCTCCGGGCGATACAGGATCAGCATATACCGGTGCCAGTCGACATCGGGTGTCCGTTCCGTGGCGATCAGAAACGGCGCGTCCCCGCCGATTTCCCAGGCCTGTTCAATGGTGTTGCCCAGGGCCGTGGGATCCACCGCGCGCGCCTGCGGGAAGGTCTCCGCCACATAACGGCGGAACCGGTCCGTCTGGCCAGAGCGGCTGCTGGCGGCCACGACACACATCGTATCAGACAACGCTACGGCAGGGGCCTCATCATCCTCGACCCAGGCCCGCGCTCCCGGCGTCCGGCTGTTGGGAAGCGGGATATATTCGGCCGCCCGCAGATCTCGCTCAGCCTGGCCCGGATCCGTACTGCCGTTCACACAGAACCGGTCGAACGTGCCGACCATCTGCGCAGGCGTTGCCTTGGGCACCAGATTGGCGCGCCACATGTTGTTCAGTTCCGCCGCGTCAGGCGAAACCGACCCGGCGGAACATCCGCCGAGCGCCAGTACTGCGGAACATGCAGCAGCTGTCATGTGACCCAGCTGTGCCAAGGATCAGCCCTTGACGGCTTTCACGATTTTCTGCGCGCCGTCCTTCAGGTCATCGGCTGCAATCACATCAACATCGGAATTGTTGATGATGTCCTTGCCTTCCTGAACGTTGGTCCCCTCAAGACGCACCACCAGCGGTACCTTGAGACCAACTTCCTTGACCGCGGCGACCACACCCTCGGCAATCACGTCACAGCGCATGATCCCGCCAAAAATGTTCACCAGGATGCCTTTGACGTTGGGGTCGGAGGTGATGATCTTGAAGGCTTCGGTGACTTTCTCTTTGGTCGCGCCACCGCCTACATCGAGGAAGTTGGCAGGCTCCGCACCGTAGAGTTTGATGATGTCCATCGTTGCCATCGCCAGACCCGCGCCGTTCACCATGCAGCCGATCTCGCCATCCAGCGCGATGTAGTTCAGATCGTATTTGGAGGCTTCCAGCTCTTTGCTGTCCTCTTCGGTGGTGTCGCGCAGTTCGGCGATATCCGGGTGGCGGTAAACCGCGTTGCCGTCAAAGCCCATCTTGGCGTCCAGACACTTCAGATCACCGCCATCGGTCACGATCAGCGGGTTGATCTCCAGCATCTCCATGTCTTTCTCGACAAACATTTTATACAGCGTGCCCATCAGGCCCACGCATTGCTTGACCTGCTTGCCTTCGAGCCCCAGCGCAAAGGCGATGCGGCGGCCATGAAACGCCTGATAGCCGGAGGCCGGATCAACCGAGAAGGACAGGATTTTTTCCGGCGTCGAGGCCGCGACTTCTTCGATGTCCATGCCGCCTTCGGTCGAGCACACAAAACTGATGCGGCTGGTCTGGCGGTCCACCAGCAGCGCGAGGTAGAGTTCAGTGGAAATGCCGGATCCGTCTTCGATGTAGATGCGGTTGACCTGTTTGCCCACCGGGCCGGTCTGATGCGTCACCAGGGTGCGGCCCAGCATCTTTTTCGCCTCTTCGGCGGCTTCTTCTACGGATTTTGTCAGACGAACGCCGCCTTTTTCGCCGGCGTCAGGCTCCTTGAAGCTGCCTTTGCCCCGGCCGCCTGCGTGGATCTGCGCCTTGACCACCCACATCGGGCCATCGAGCGCGCCGGCAGCTGTCTTGGCCTCTTCGGCCCGAAGAACAACGCGCCCGTCGGATACGGGAGCGCCATAGCTGCGCAGCAGGGCCTTGGCCTGGTATTCGTGGATGTTCATCTTGTCCGTCCTGTGGTTGTGTATCGGTTCCCAACATCAGATAAGATCGCAGCGGTCTGCAAAAACAACCGGTTTCCCGGGGATCATCTGTCACAGACACGGAATTATGGATTTTGTGATCACACATTTTTTTGGTGTGATCACAAAATTACGGCCGCTCTGCTGATCTGGCCATGCAATATGATTCGCACGAATCAACCGAACCTGGGCGAAAGTTTGCCATCTCTGTGGCGGAATTTTGCTACCTGAGGTCGTGTTAATGTTTCATTAACCTCTTTTTTGATCACGATTTGGCTCCGGAACAGAACTCTCTGCCCATGCAGGCGTGTCCGAAAGGTACTGTTTTCGCAGCCAGTGCTTTTTGCACCAGCCAAGGTGTGGTTACCAATTCAGCTCTTCTACTGGCCAGTTCGGATCTTTGTGATGCCGACGAAGGGCTGCAGGAGAAGAAAATGAAAAAAATTATTGCAATAGCGGTGTGCGCGACGCTTGGGACAGCGGCGCAGTCAGCCACACTGGATTTTCTTGAATTCGCTAACGACAATGAACACGGCGTCGCGAATGGCACAACCATCGAGTTTGAAGGTGTCGATGTTACGTTCAATGCGGGACTTCATGAGGGTATAGACGGTACAGCGTTTGCCTATTTTGACCACGGCGGCGCGGGCCTCGGTGTTTGTAAATCACCAAGATCGGGTGTGACCTTCGGTGAAGGACGCACAGGCGCGGGTAGAGGAAACGACTGTTCTGACGCGGGCGACGACAACGTCACCGTTACAGAGACCGTAACCATCAGCTTTGATCAGGCCTTTAACCTCAGCGAACTGAGCTTTACCGGCGAAGGTCACAGCTTCAGCAATCCTGTTTTCCTCGAAGATGAAACAACCGGCCTGAACCGTTCCGCGGCAACCCTGTTGTTCGGTATCAATGGCGGTCCTCTTGCAGAGTTTACCTTCAGTGAACTCTCGATGGAGACCTTTCTGGGTGTCACGAGCGCGACATTTGCCTTTGACGACGCAAATTTCAACGGGGGCAACAATACTGCCGATCAGTTCTATCTCGCATCGGCCGTTGTGAACCCGATCCCGCTGCCCGCAGGTCTGCCGCTTCTGCTGGCAGGTCTCGGTGGGCTGGGCATTCTGCGCCGCCGTCAGCGCAACAAGTCCTGACCTGAAGCTATATGTCACAAAAAAAGCCCCGGTGTTTCCGGGGCTTTTTCTTTTGCGCTGCGAAAGCTCAGGAAAGGCTGCTGTCGATCCCTTTGCAGGCTTCAACCAGACCTTTTACCGCGTTCACTGAGTTGTCGAACATGGCCTGTTCGTCCTTGTTCATGTTGATGTCCACGATGCGTTCGACACCCTCGGCGCCGATCACCGTGGGGACGCCAACGTAGAAGCCGTTGAGCCCGTAGGCACCGTCCACATAGGCGGCACAGGGCAGAACGCGCTTCTGGTCCTTCAGATAGCTTTCCGCCATCTCGATCGCCGATGTTGCCGGTGCATAGAACGCCGAGCCGGTTTTCAGCAGGCCGACAATCTCGGCACCGCCATCACGGGTGCGCTGCACGATCGCGTCCAGTTTCTCCTGCGTGGTCCAGCCCATCTGCACGAGGTCGGGCAGGGGGATACCCGCCACTGTCGAATACCGGACGAGCGGCACCATCGTGTCGCCGTGCCCGCCCAGAACGAAGGCTGTCACGTCCTTCATGGACACGTTGAACTCTTCGGCCAGGAAATGACGGAAACGCGCGGAATCGAGCACGCCGGCCATGCCGCAGACTTTGTTGTGCGGCAGACCTGAGAATTCGCGCAGTGCCCAGACCATCGCGTCCAGCGGGTTGGTGATGCAGATCACAAAAGCGTTCGGGGCATGCGCCGCGATGCCTTCGCCAACGGATTTCATAACCTTGAGGTTGATGCCCAGAAGGTCGTCACGGCTCATGCCCGGCTTGCGGGCCACACCGGCGGTCACGATGCAGACGTCCGCGCCTGCAATGTCCTCATAGGACTGGGTGCCCGACAGCGAGGCGTCAAATTTGCCGGCCGGGCCGCTTTCCGCGATGTCGAGCGCTTTGCCTTCCGGAATGCCTTCTGCGATGTCAAAGAGAACAACGTCTCCGAGTTCTTTGAGGGCGGCGAGGTGGGCGAGGGTGCCGCCGATCTGGCCGGCGCCGATCAGCGCAATTTTGGGTCTTGCCATTGGTGAATGCTCCGCATGCGGTTTAGATTGGCATCCTGCTATCCAATCACGGCACGCAGCGCAAGTTTACTCCGCACCGCAGCATCGGCGGGGGGCGGGCATGGACATCCCGGATTTTTCCCGTCAGGTGTTGCCGCATGCTGGTGATGGACCTTTCCTTTTTTGCCGTAGCGGGCCCCGCGGTCATTTTTGCGGGCATCTCAAAAGGGGGATTCGGCTCCGGCGCCGCCTTCGCCTCCGCCGCGATGCTGGCGCTGGTGATTGAGCCGGGGCAGGCACTTGCCGTGATGCTGCCGCTGCTGATGCTGATCGATGTCAGCACGCTGCGCCCCTACTGGAAACGCTGGGATCCGGAGGCCGCGCGCCTGCTGATCCTGGGTGCTGTGCCCGGTGTGGCGCTTGGCGCCCTTCTCTACCGCGTGACCGAGCCCGATCATTTCCGCGTTCTGATCGGTGCGATCGCCGTGGGATTCGTGGCCTGGCAATATGCGGTGCGGCGGGGGCTGCTGGCCGGACCGCGGGCGCAGATGTCACCCGCGGCCGGTGCCGCGGCGGGGGTGGCTGCGGGTTTCACGTCCTTTGTCAGCCACGCGGGCGGGCCGCCGGCGGCAGTTTATCTGTTGTCGAAAAAGCTGGGGAAGACGGAATATCAGGCCACCACAGTGCTGGTATTCTGGATCGTAAACATCGGGAAATTCATCCCCTATGCCTGGCTGGGGATGTTTACGGCGGATACCGCACTTGCCAATCTGTACCTTGCACCGTTTGCGCTTCTTGGGGCCTGGCTCGGTGTGCGCGCCCACACCCTGGTGTCAGAGAGGTTCTTTTTCGGCCTGACCTACGTGCTGCTCACCATAACGGGTGGCAAACTGATCTGGGACGGCCTCTTCTGAACCTGCCTGCAACGGGAAATCCCACCGCTGCGGCGTCTTTATTTCAGATGTTATCTTCAGGTGGACGTTTGCCCACCTGTGTTTTTCAGGCGTCGTTGCCTTTGGCGGGCAGGGCTTCGGCCAGCGCCTCAAACGACTGTCCGGATGCCACGAGGCATGTCATGCCATTCGGTGTGGTCACTGTGATCGTCCAGGTGCCTGTTTCGTCCGAGGCGAACACCTCGACCACCGCATTATTTGCGCCCAGACCCATGGACTGGCGGGTCTCGCCATAGCCATCGGCAAGCCGGTCGACCACTGCCTCACGCGGGCCACAGTTGCGCGAATTCTGTGCTGCTGCATCTGTTGTTGACGAAATCCACAGCGCTGCCGCCGCAGTCAGTGCACCGAGATGCAGTATCTTTGATGTGCGTTTCATAACGTGTCTGCCTTCATTCGAAAGGCGGCACCCGCTGTCATCTGCTTTGCCGTTTCCCGGCGATGACCGGGCGGCCCCGGTTCAAGTTGATGCCTCTGATCTCTCCGGAATAAGCCCGGCCTTTTAACCGGAAAACCATCTGCCCGCAGTCAGAGAACGCCATCAACATCCGCCTGAGGCCTGAAATAATGGTTAACCGGGCGTCCGCAAAAGGATCGAATTTGAAATTTGCTGCGCCGCAGCGCAATTCTGCTTGTATTTTGTGCAAAAAAATGCGTCTGTCCGCGCAACAATATATCGCGCCGAACGGCCGCTGATCCTGACTGGAGACACAAATGACCACCGCTGCCCGCCCGCTACGATCTGTGCTTTATATCCCCGCCTCAAAGGAGCGGGCGCTGGAAAAAGCCCGGACGCTGCCTGTGGATGCCATCATCTTCGATCTTGAGGATGCCGTGGCGCCGGACGAAAAAATGGCCGCGCGCGACACGCTTGCTGCCGCGCTGGCCACGGGCGGATACGGCGCGCGCATGAAGATCGTGCGCATCAATGCGCTGAACACCGAATGGGGGGAGGCCGATGCCCGGGCCGCTGCCGGTATGGGCGCAGATGCGGTGCTGCTGCCCAAAGCGGACACACCAGCGGATCTGGATGCGCTGGCCGCGCTGACCAGCGACCTGCCGCTCTGGGCCATGATGGAAACGCCGCTCGGCATGCTCAATGCCGCAGCCATCGCCGCACACGACCGGCTTGAGGGCATGGTCATGGGCACCAACGATCTGGCCAAGGACATGGGCGCGCGGTTCCGGGCGGACCGCCTGCCGCTCATGGGTGGTCTCTCTCTGTGCCTGCTGGCGGCCAAGGCACATGGGGTTGCCATCGTGGATGGTGTCTATAACGCCTTCAAAGATGACGAGGGGCTCGCGGCAGAATGTGCTCAGGGCCGGGATATGGGCTTTGACGGCAAGACGCTGATCCATCCGGCGCAGGTTGCTATCGCCAATGCGGCCTTTTCGCCGACACCCGAAGACATCGACCTCGCCGCGCGCCAGATCGCAGCCTATGACGCGGCCATCGCCGCTGGTGAGGCCGTCGCTGTCGTGGACGGAAAGATCGTCGAAAATCTGCATGTTGCAACCGCGCGCGAAACGCTGGCAAAGTCCGAGGCAATCAAAGCAATGATGGCGGAGTAACCCATGTTCCTGATAATCGCCGGCCTGATCCTCTGGACGGGCGCACATTACTTCAAACGCCTGCAGCCGGACCACCGCGCCGCACTGGGGACCCCGGGCAAGGGCATCGTGGCGCTGGGCATCGTTGCGGGCCTGGTGCTGATGATCCTGGGCTACCGCGCGGCAAACTTCATCCCAGTCTGGAACCCACCCGCCTTTATGGTGCACGTCAATAACACCCTGATGCTGCTGGCATTCTGGGTTTACGGCTCCTCTGCGGCCAAAGGCGCCAAAGCCTGGCCTGCCTACAAACTGCGCCACCCACAGCTGACCGGTTTCAAGATCTGGGCCGCAGCACACTTGCTGGTGAACGGTGATCTGGCCTCTGTGATCCTGTTTGGCGGCCTGCTCGCCTGGGCTGTGGGCTCTGTCATCCTGATCAACCGTGCGGAACCGGACTGGACCGCGCCCGAACCTGCGGGACGCGCCACATATATCCGGCTTGCCGTGATCTCGCTGGTGCTATTTGCCGCCGTGGCAGGCATTCATATCTGGCTGGGCGTCTGGCCGTTCCCCTCCTGAATACGAGGCACACATGAAACTCTACCGTTTCCTCTCTGAAGAGGACACATCCGCTTTCTGCCACAAGGTGACCGAGGCACTGAACAAGGGCTGGGAACTGCACGGCAGCCCGACCCAGACCTGGGATCACGCCGCCGGTGTGATGCGCTGTGGCCAGGCCGTGGTCAAAGAAGCCCCGGGCACCTACACACCCGACACAAAGCTGGGGGCGCAGTAATGGCCAAAACCAATCCGGGCCGGTTTTTCGAGGATTACACCATCGGTGAAGTGATCCGCCATGCTGTCCCGCGCACGCTCTCGGGGGGCGAAAGGGCGCTCTATCATGCGCTCTACCCGGCGCGGCACGCCCTGTATTCCTCCGACCAGTTCGCCCGGGCCTCCGGGCTTCCGGCCAGCCCAATCGACGACATGATCGCTTTTCATGTGGTTTTCGGCAAAACGGTTCCGGATATCTCGCTGAACGCGGTTGCAAATCTGGGGTATGCCGAAGGCCGCTGGTTGGCGCCCGTCTGGCCGGGCGATACGCTGCGCGCGGAATCCGAAGTGATTGGCGTCAAACAGAACTCAAATGGCAAAACCGGTGTCGTCTGGGTGCGGACCCGCGGGCTGAACCAGCACGACACAACGGTGCTGGAATATGTGCGCTGGGTCATGGTGCGCAAACGGGACGCTGATGCACCTGCACCCGCGCCGGTTATCCCCGATCTCAGCGATGCTGTTCCGGCGGATCGCCTAGTGGTGCCCGAAGGCCTCGATTTCTCGGACTATGATACCACGCTGGCGGGCGAACCGCACCGCTGGGGCGACTACGCGATAGGCGAACAGATCGACCACGTTGATGGCGTGACGATCGAGGAAGCCGAACACATGATGGCCACGCGCCTCTGGCAGAACACCGCCAAAGTGCATTTCGATACCTCCGCCCGTGCCGACGGCTCGCGGCTGATCTACGGCGGCCACGTCATCTCGATGGCCCGGGCGCTCAGCTTCAATGGACTCTCCAATGCGCAGATGATTGCAGGCATCAACAGCGGCGCCCACGCCAACCCCTGCCTTGCAGGCGATACGGTGCGCGCCTGGTCAGAAGTGCTGGACAAGGCCGAAACCGATGCACCGGGCGTCGGCGCCATCCGGCTGAGACTGGTGGCGACAAAGGGCGGCGATCCGTTCCGGCTGCGCGGGGAAGATGGCCGGTATCTGCCAGAGGTCCTGCTCGATCTGGATTACTGGGCGCTGATGCCCGTCTGACCCGCTAAAAGGACGCATGGTATGAAACGTCTTGTTGCAGCATGTTGGGTACTGATTTGGCTCTGTGGCGCAGTGCATGCGTCTGAACGCGAAGATGCCTTCGTGCGGTCCAATGTCCTGGCCATTCTCTATCACGAGATGGGTCATGCGCTGATTGATGTGCTGGCCCTGCCGGTGTTTGGCCAGGAAGAAGACGCAGCCGATGTGCTGAGCGTTCTGCTGATTGATGCGTTCTACGAAGAGCAGGAGGCATCCGACATTATATACGACGCTGCCTTCGGCTTTCTGGGCGAGGCACAGGAAAACGAGCCGGCGTACTGGGATGTGCATGGCCCCGATCTGCAGCGCTACTATACGATGATCTGCCTGTTTTATGGCGCGAACCCCGAAGCCCGTGAGGATCTGGCCCGGGAACTCAGCCTGCCCGACGAGCGCGCCGAGACCTGCGAAGAAGAATTTGACCTGGCCAATGACAGCTGGGGGCCGGTGCTGGACGATATCGCGTCAGAAGGTGGCGCGCGGTCCATGGTTTACGCGGGGCCCCGGGACACGCTGATCGGTGCCCTGATCGCTGATGAGGTTGCAGCGCTCAACACGGATTTCGCGCTGCCGGACCAGGTGGATATGGTGGTGGAGGACTGTGGCGAGGCAAACGGGTTTTATGATCCGGGCATCCGACGCATCACCATCTGCTCTGAACTGGACGATTACCTGCGCACGCTCGCAGATTTCTGAAAAGCTGGCGCAGTCTGACGGATGTCTACAGGGAGATCTGCGCCCGAACGAACCTCAAACCGCCTGCACTGGCTCCCGTTCCTGTGCCGCAGGCGCTCTGGGGGGCGGCCCGCGTGTTGCGGCATCCCGAAGCTGCAGGAAAGCGGTTTGGAGAACCGGGGCAGGGGCCGAAAACAGAAAACCGGACGGCACTTGATCGTGCCGTCCGGTTCAGAATGTCACATCGCGCCGGATTTGAACCCGCTTATGCCTTCCGTCTTGCGCCGCGGATCAGGCCAAAGGCAGCAAGTCCACCCATCAGCAGCGGCAGTCCTGCAGGCAGTGGGACGACCTGTACGTCAAATTCGATTCGGGCCACCGAGACGTTGTCGCTGACCTTCGTGAAGGACGAAGACCGCGTTGTGCCGCCGACCGTTGCATTGACCAGTACCCCGGCGTCCCCGAAATCGCCACCCGGATTAGGCGGCCCGCCGAAGAAGCTGTCTGTGTCCGCGCCGAAAAGCAGTGAATCGCCATCCGCAAAGGTTCCGGCAGCAAAGTTCAGGATCAGCTCTGTCGGGCTAGAGGCCGGTCCGACGAACCCCAGGGTAATGTCGCTCTCTGTCACACCGCTGAGGCCGGAAAACACCGGCGCGGTTGCGTCGTCGAAGCTGCCACTTCCGTCAAAATCGAAAAATGCGCCCGCCGAAGGGCTGAGATCGATTGAAATGGATGACACGGACTGACCGTCAGTGCTGCTCACCGACAAGCTGAAAAAGCCTGCCGTGGTCGCCGAATCCGGCCCACTGGTGACAAAGTTTACGGTTGTTGTTGCATCTGCCGCTGTGGCTGCCGCCACCAGACAGGCTGAGGCGAGGATATTTCTGATCATCTTTAACCCCCTGAAAGATCATTAACTTATTATTAACTTTTCCACCCTAGCCAGCCGCGCTGCTGAGTCAAGCTTTCTCCGCGCTCAGCCGGGGCGCGCAGAAGGACGTCTGAGGCCGGTTTCTTTTCACCGTCTTTTCAGGTGACACGACGGCGCGCTTTGCTAGGCTCGGTCCTGTGATCCGGATATCTGCCATGATACTCGCGCTGTTCTGCGCGCCTCCCGCTGCTGCCTGTCAGCTGGCGCTGGTATTGGCGGTTGATGTATCCGGATCGGTAGATGAGCAGGAATTCCGCATCCAGATGGACGGGCTGGCAGACGCGCTGCAGGACGGTATCGTCATCGACGCGCTGATCAGCCAGGAGGCCATGGTCACGCTGATCCAGTGGACCGGCTCGTCACGACAACGCCAGACCATCCCCTGGACCCCGGTCCGCTCCGGAGAGGAGGCACTGGCGCTGGCGGATGCGGTTGCTGGCAACAAAAGGGTCTGGCGGAACTTCTCCACGGCGATCGGCGAGGCGCTGACCGCGGCGGAAACGGCGCTGCGCCAGGTGCCGCACTGCACGCGCCGCGTGATCGACGTCTCAGGCGATGGTATCTCAAATGAGGGCCCTGACCCGCGCGACCGCCACCCCGCTCTAAAGGAACTCGGGGTCACCGTGAACGCGCTGGCCATCGAGACGGATGAAACCGACCTGACGGCCTGGTTTTTTGAGAACCTGATCATGGGCGAGGGCGCCTTTGTGATCACCGCGGATGGATTCGAGGATTATCCCGAACAGATCCGCCGCAAACTGCAGCGTGAGACGACACGCCAGCTCAGTAGCTTTCCGTAATGTGATCACAGTTCTTTTCCATGTGATCACAAAAGTGAAAAGTGAACGAAAAAGTTCCAATCCGCGCCAAATAACCGCGCCCCGCGACAGGTGGCCCGGGTGACAAAACCGCAGGATCAGGTACTAATACGCGCAGGGAACAAAAGGAATCTGATATGGCTGATGTGAATCGGGGCAACCGGCCCCTGTCACCGCACCTGGCAATCTACCGCCCCCAGCTGACCTCCATGACATCCATCCTGACGCGGATCACCGGCAATGCGCTGCTGATCTCGTCGCTGCTGGTGGTCTGGTGGTTCCTCGCGGCGGCAACATCGCCCGAATATTTTGCTGTTGCTGACGGGGTGCTGACCAGTTGGTTTGGCGATCTGGTCATGCTGCTGTCCGTCTGGGGTCTGTGGTACCATACGCTGGCGGGTGTCCGGCACCTGATCTGGGACCAGGGCGTCGGCCTCGATCTCGAGACGGCCTATAAACTTGGCTATGCAGTGATCGGCGGCTCTTTCGTGCTGACCCTGCTGACCATCATCATCGTATAAGGAGGGCGCCATGAGCTATCTGACAGACCGCAAACGCGCCACAGGCCTCGGCTCGGCAAAATCCGGCACCGAACATCACTGGTCGATGACCGTGAGTTCCGGTGCACTGCTGATCCTTATCCCGCTCTTCGTCTTCACATTCGGCCCGATGCTGGGCGCGTCCTATGAAGAAGTCACTGCATACTTCGCCCGCCCGTTCCCGGCGGTTGTTGCGGCGCTGACCTTCATCGTGGGCTTCCGGCACTTTGCGGGCGGCGTGCAGATCCTCATCGAGGATTACGTGCACGGGGTGGCCCAGAAGATCGCCATTATTGCCATGACCTGCCTCTCTTATGCGGCCATGGCCACCGGTCTCTACGCCATCGTGCGTCTGGCCCTCTGAATGACATTCCGCGCGGGACACTGCATCGCGCGCACCTGACACATCCGGGAGAAACTCCATGGCTGCATATGAATACGAAACACATGAATACGATGTCGTCGTTGTCGGCGCTGGTGGTGCCGGGCTGCGCGCGACGCTCGGTATGGCCGAACAGGGTCTGCGCACCGCCTGTGTGACCAAGGTCTTCCCGACCCGCTCGCACACTGTTGCAGCCCAGGGCGGTATCGCCGCCTCGCTGTCAAACATGGGCCCGGACAACTGGCAGTGGCACATGTATGACACCGTCAAAGGCTCCGACTGGCTGGGCGATACGGACGCGATGGAATACCTCGCGCGCGAAGCCCCCAAGGCGGTCTACGAGCTGGAACACTACGGCGTGCCGTTCAGCCGGACCGAAGAAGGCAAGATCTACCAGCGTCCCTTTGGCGGCCACACCACCGAATTCGGTGAAGGCCCCGCCGTGCAGCGGACCTGCGCCGCCGCTGACCGGACAGGCCATGCGATCCTGCACACGCTTTACGGCCAGTCGCTCAAGAATAACGCGGAATTCTATATCGAATATTTCGCCATCGACCTGATCATGTCGGACGATGGTGTCTGTCAGGGTGTGCTCTGCTGGAAACTCGATGACGGCACGCTGCACCTTTTTGCCTCCAAGATGGTCGTGCTGGCCACGGGAGGTTACGGCCGTGCCTATTTCTCGGCGACCTCCGCGCATACCTGCACCGGTGACGGTGGTGGCATGACCGCGCGCGCGGGCCTGCCTCTGCAGGACATGGAATTCGTTCAGTTCCACCCGACCGGCATCTACGGCGCGGGCTGTCTGATCACCGAAGGCGCGCGCGGCGAGGGCGGTTACCTGACCAACTCCGAAGGCGAGCGCTTCATGGAGCGCTATGCGCCACAGTACAAAGACCTCGCGCCCCGCGATTATGTCAGCCGCTGCATGACCATGGAAATCCGCGAGGGCCGTGGTGTGGGGGCCAATGGCGATCACATCCACCTGAACCTCAACCACCTGCCGCCCGAAACGCTGCAGCTGCGCCTGCCGGGCATTTCGGAAAGCGCGCGGGTCTTTGCGGGTGTGAACCTCAACAAAGAGCCGATCCCCGTCCTGCCGACCGTACACTATAATATGGGCGGTATTCCGACGAACTACTGGGGCGAGGTGCTGGCGCCGACATCGGATGATCCCGACCGTGTCAGCCCGGGCCTGATGGCTGTGGGCGAGGCGGGCTGTGCCTCCGTGCACGGGGCGAACCGCACTGGGCTCCAACTCGCTCATTGACCTTGTGGTCTTTGGCCGGGCTGCGGCCATCCGTGCGGGCAAGATCGTCGATCCCGACAGCGCGGTACCGACACCGAACCAGAAATCCATTGATGCGGCTCTCGACCGGTTCGACAACACCCGCTACGCCAAGGGCCATACGCCTACGGCGGAGCTGCGCCTCGAAATGCAGCAGACCATGCAGAAGGATGCGGCCGTGTTCCGCGCCAATGACACGCTGGCGGCAGGCAAAAAGGCGATGGAGGAAGTCGCAGGCAAATGGGCCGATGTCGGCGTCACCGACCGCAGCCTTGTCTGGAACTCCGACCTGATGGAGACACTGGAGCTCGCCAACCTCATCCCGAATGCGGTGGCCACCATCGTGGGCGCCGAGGCGCGCAAGGAAAGCCGTGGTGCCCACGCGCACGAGGATTTCCCCGAGCGCGATGATGAGAACTGGCGGAAACACTCGCTGATCTGGTTTAAGGGCAACAAGGCGTCGCTGGGATATCGCGGTGTGCACGAACAGCCGCTCACGAGCCACAATGACGGCGGCATCGACCCCAAGAAAATCGCCCCCAAGAAGAGGACCTTCTGATGCGGAAACTGACCGGAATTATCGCGGCTTCGCTGATCAGCGTTGCGCTGCCCGGCGCGTCCTTTGCGGGCGGGCTGACGGACCAGTCGTATCACGGCGGCAAACACAGCAGCGGCGGTGCCGGGCTCAGCGCGGGCCGTCTGCATCGCGATCCCTTTGGCCGCTGTCCTGTGCTGGAACGGGGCCACTATTACGGTGACCAGTACTGCTATCTGCCCGTGCGCGCGCTGAATGCACCACGTCATCCGTCCTGCCCGGACGGGTTCAATGGTTTTTACCGCGGCAATATCTTTTGCCCGTACAAAAGCTGAAGTGACCCGGGCGGTGACCGATATCCTGTGCTTTTCCGGCGGGTCGAGCCGGTGCCCGGTGTTTGATACTCTTTTGACAAGGTGGGCTGCATGATCAGACTGATACTTCCTCTTTGCCTCGTTCTTTCGGCCTGTGCCGACATTCAGCAGGCCACCGATCAGGCGGGCCGGAGCACGGCCAAAACCGTCCTGCCCGAAGCGCTTGCGGTCTACTTTCCGCAGGTGCCCAAGGCGCTCTTTCAGCCCTTCACCGACTGTGTGGTCGACAATGCGGATGCCAGCGAGGTCCAGTCCCTCGCCGCTGATGCTGTGACGGGAATCGACGCGGGCACCGCCGATACCATCCGCGCCGTGCTTGCACGCCCGGCCACCCAGCAATGCCTCGCTGCCGCCGCTCCGGCCGCAGCAGCGACACTCTGATACAGACAGGAGACCCGTCATGGTTCAACTGAAACTCCCGAAGAACTCCCGCGTCACCACGGGCAAAACCTGGCCGAAACCGGAGGGTGCCACCAACCTGCGCAAGTTCTCGATATATCGCTGGAACCCCGATGATGGCGAAAACCCGCGGGTGGACACCTATTTCGTGGATATGGACACCTGCGGGCCGATGATCCTGGATGCGCTCATCAAGATCAAAAACGAGATTGATCCGACGCTGACCTTCCGCCGTTCCTGCCGCGAAGGCATCTGCGGCTCCTGCGCGATGAACATTGACGGGATCAACACGCTCGCCTGTATCTATGGCATGGACGAGGTGAAGGGTGACGTGAAAATCTACCCTCTGCCGCATATGCCGGTGGTCAAGGACCTGATCCCTGATCTCACTCACTTCTACGCCCAGCACGCCAGTATCATGCCCTGGCTGGAAACGAAAACGAACCGCCCGGCCAAGGAATGGAAACAGTCGATCGAGGACCGCAAGAAACTCGACGGCCTCTATGAATGCGTGATGTGCGCGTCCTGTTCCACGTCCTGCCCCAGCTACTGGTGGAACGGCGACCGCTACCTCGGGCCGGCAGCCCTGCTGCACGCCTACCGCTGGATCATCGACAGCCGGGATGAAGCAACGGGCGAACGTCTGGACGATCTTGAGGATCCGTTCAAACTCTACCGCTGTCACACGATCATGAACTGCGCGAAAACCTGCCCCAAGGGTCTGAACCCGGCAGAAGCCATCGCGAATATCAAGAAAATGATGGTCGAACGCCGGGTCTGACCCGGGCACGACACTTGCAAAAGGAAACGGGCGCCTTGGGAAACGCGGCGCCCGTTTCGCGACAGACGTCAGGAACGTGTCTGCCGCAGGCGTTTCATAAAGCCAAAGGCCACCAGCCCGCTCAGTACCATGGGAAGGCCCGCGGGCAGCGGTACGGAGGAAATCACCGGTTCGGCGGGTGTGGTCAGGTTGTCTGTATCCTGAACGAAGCTGAAGCTGCTGCCGCTCTGCAGGCCACCGCCTGTCAGCTGATCAAATCCGATCCGCATTGTGCCATAAAGATCCCCGGCGGGCGTCTCATCCGCGAGCGCCAGAGCGTTGGTGAAGAGCACCGAAACCGTACCGTCCAGGGTCGTCCGGGGCGAGAAAACGGTTCCATAGACACTCCCTGGTGTGCCCGTGACACTGCGCACCGTATCAAAAACGGTGTCGCCCGGCAGCGCATCAATCTGCAGCCAGGACAGAACCCCCTGCGACACGCTCAGCTCAAACGGCGATGAAAAAGTTGAAAACCCGGAAAAGCTCAGCGCAAACCCATCGCCCTGTGCCGCACCCGCCCGGTTGCCGGTGGTGCCGAACACAGCGCTGCGTTTTCCACCCTGCACAAAACCCGCGGTGACAACCATGCCATCCATATCCGCGCCGCTGGTGGTGTATCCTGTCAGACCCTCTGTGGTCTGCGTGCGGCCGTCTGTTCTGATGATGTCTACCGTTGCCGCGGCGGCCATGGTGGAAAGCGTGGCGGCGGCGAGCGCTGCTGATGCAATGGTTTTCAAAAGGCTCATGATCTCTACTCCTGTGTACTGTTATCAGACACATCGCAGAACCCGGGCCGTCACGCGAATGGGCAAAGGGTGGTTTTGGCACGTCTTACGGTCATGCAGCTATCCCTTCGGACAGGTGCGCGCAGCCGCCGGTCGCCCCTCCACGCGCCGTTAACAGCCGCAACAAACGGCATGCCGCGAAAACAGAAATGTGGCGCCTCAGGCTTCGGGCGTGGTGTGGCGCAAAGCGCCGAAACCCCGCGCCACAGGCGGTTGCCGCATACGCCGTTCCTGGCGTAACCTCCGGTTATGAGTGAACAAAAAGACGGCAACCTGATCACGCGGGTCTTGGACGCGGCGCAACGCTTCTGGCCGGTCACGGTGGTTCTGATTGCGCTGACGCTCCTGTCACGCTTCGAGGACCTGCGCCTGTGGTCGGATGCGCTGGCTTTTGTTGTTCTCGAATGGCGGCAGCTCATGTCGCATTTCTGGGAGCTGATCATCAATTTCTTCCGGAAAATCGCGGGTTTCGACCTGATCGAGCTCAGACCACCCCTGCCGGAACTGCTGACCATTGTATCCCTGACCATCTGCAGTTTCCGGATCAGAGATCTGGTTGATGATACGACCGATCTGTTGTGGAACTCTTCGCGATTGCCGCTTTGGTTGGCCCGGTCTCTGTTTGCAGTCTCAATTTTCATCGCAGTTTTTGCGGCATTTTTGTCTGTCATTGTTCTCTTTTCGGGCACCGAACACGAAGGACTGGCCGTGCTGGTGCTTGCCGGTTCGATACTTGCTCTGGCGGGAACGTCAGTGATCGCCAGTTTTCTTGGGGCACGGTCGCTCGCCGCCGCAACCTTTCAGATTTACCAGTCACTCGTATCCGTCTTTCTCATGGCTGCCGTAATCAGCTACCTGATCCTGTTCGGCTCGTACTTTCTGGAACTTGTGGTGCTCTACGTCGGTAACCAGTTTGGCATGTTTGAAGAGTTCCGAGATCTACGCGCACCAACGGGCGACTGAACAGAAAGCAGGGCTCTATGCATATCATTATCGGTCTGATCATCGCCTTTGTGATCGTTGCGATTTTCGCGCGCCGCAACAAAGCCACGCGCAACTGTCGCTGGCGGGCGGATCACACCGGCGACCGGGGGAAACTCAAAAAATACCGCTGTGCAGCCTGCGGGGCAGAAGGGTTTTCCGCCACCGGTGGCCCGCCGCGCGATTGCAAATCCAACCTGCCAAAGGTTTAGTGCGTGTTGCGTTCAGTCTGACGCGATACGCCCTGGACAGGTGCAAAGGAGCCGCCCATGACCCACCCCGCCGATGCTGAGGCCCGCCGTGCTGTGGCGCCCGTGATCTGCTATCCCGTGGAAACGCTGCCGGTCCCGGATATGGCGCTTTACGGAGCTGCCCGGGACACGCTGACCAAAACCGGCGAGGTTACTGTGCCACCGCGCGAGGCGCGCACCTTTCATGTGCCTGCAGGCCATTTTTTCCGCATCACCTCGGTCGAGGGGGCCCAGGTGGGCGATCTGAACCTGCACAACGCGCATGACCTTTCCGAGCGGTTTTATTCCGGCAAGACCCGCGCTCTGCACGGCACGCATATCACCACCGGCGAGCGTATGTGGTCCTCTTTCCCGCATCTGCGCCCCATGGCGACGGTCACCCATGATACGCTGAACTGGTACGGCATCGACGACTTCGGTGGCTCGGTTCATGATGTGATCGGGACCCGCTGCGACCCCTATACCCACACGCTGTTGTCGGATGGTGGCCAGTATCACCACTGTTGTCACTCTAACCTGACCCGCGCGCTGGCCGATCACATGGGCGTGCCGCGCAGCGACGCCGAACCGCTGGTGCATGATGTGCTGAACGTCTTCATGTGTACTGGCTTCACCCGGGACACCGGCCAGTATTTCATGAAGGCCAGCCCGGTGCGGCCCGGCGACTACATCGAGTTCTTTGCCGAGATTGATCTCCTGGGGAACCTCAGCGCCTGTCCGGGCGGCGACTGTTCGTCTGAGCACTCCAGCGATGCGGCGGCCTGCCACCCGCTGCTGGTGGAGGTCTTCGCGCCGGCAGAGGGCAGTCTGGCGGGCTGGCAGAGCCCGCCCGTGTCCCGGTACGACCGAACGCATGGGGCATGAGCCCGCGCCCGGCGCGTTCCGCAGGTGTTAACATTTACGCAGCGTGCGCGCCGTTAAACCGGCGTATCAGGCGGATACCGACCCTTCCACCGACAGAATACCGACAAAATACCGACGTTATACCGACGTGGGGTTTTGTTGAATGTCAGTGGGTTAGGCCGAAACGCCCCGGACCGGTGGGTCAGGGGCAGCGGGCGTTGCGCCAGGGGTCAGGTAAAGGCCGCTTCGAGAGCGATCTCGACCATGTCGCCGAACGTCTTCTCGCGGTCCTCTGACGGCAGCGCTTCACCCGTCTGCAGGTGATCGCTTACGGTCAGGATCGCCAGCGCGCGGCGCCCGTGGCGGGCGGCCAGCGTATAGAGCTCTGCTGCTTCCATTTCGACGCCCAGAATCCCATGCCGCACCATCTGCTCATCCAGATCCGGCCGTTCTGCATAGAACACGTCTGACGAATAGATACCGCCCACATGGGTGGGGGTGCCTCTGTTTCCGGCGGCAGTTACGGCAGCGGCCAGCAGGTCGTAACTGGCCGTGGGGGCAAAGTTGATCTCGCGGAAAATGCCCGACGACGGCGAGGTGATCGTTGTGGCCGACATGGCGATGATCACGTCCCGCACATTCACATGCGCCTGCATGCCGCCGCAGGAGCCGATGCGGATCAGTGTCTGCGCATTATACTCTGAAATCAGCTCGTTTGCGTAGATCGACAGGGACGGCATGCCCATGCCGGAGCCCTGGATCGTGACCCGGTTGCCGCGCCAGGTGCCGGTAAAGCCCAGCATCCCGCGGACTTCGTTCACCAGTTTCGCGTCGTCCAGAAAAGTTTCAGCGGCCCATTTAGCGCGGTAAGGATCGCCGGGCATGAGCACGGTTTCTGCGATGTCGCCGGGCTTTGCGCCGATATGGATGGTCATGGATCAGATCTCCATCGCGTCAGCGCTCGTACCTGCCGCAATGGCCTCGGTGAACCAGCCGGGCTTGCGTCCGCGCCCTGACCAGGTCTGCTTGCTGTCCGCGGGGTTTGCGTATTTTGCTTTCGGCGGCGTGGTTGCCCTTTTTTTGCGTGCTGGCTTTTCGCCCTTTGCAGCACCGACGAGGTCGTTCAGGCTGAAGCCGAATTTTGCTGCAGCTTTTTCCGCTGCCTTTTTCGCTTCACGCTTTTCCTTTGTCTCGATCGCTTTCAGCGCGCGCTGAGCATCTGCGATCAGGCGCTTGAGCTGTTTGCGGTTCATGGTTTTCAGATCGGCCATCGCCTGTCCTCCTCTTTGCCGCAAAGCATTACATGCAACAGACCTTTTTGCACAAGTCTGCGGGTAAAACTGCACGTAAGGCGCGAAAAAGGTGGCTATTCTGCCGCGACAGCCTTCGGATCAGCGAGCGTCACGATATCCATCATGATGGTGTTCAGCTCAAAATCCTTGGGCGTGTAGACCCGCGCGACCCCCATGCCGCGCAGCCGCTCCGCGTCATCGTCGGGAATGATGCCGCCGACGATGACCGGTATGTGGCCCAGGCCCGCCGCGCGCATCTGAGCCATCAGGTCCTCGACCAGCGGAATGTGCGATCCGGACAGAATAGACAGTCCGACGACATGGGCATCATCCCCGCGTGCCGCTGCGACGATCTCTGCCGGCGTGAGCCGGATACCCTCATAGGCGATATCCATCCCACAGTCGCGTGCGCGCACGGCAATCTGTTCGGCACCGTTTGAGTGCCCGTCGAGACCGGGTTTGCCGACGAGGAATTTCAGGCGACGTCCAAGGCGGTCGCTTACCGCATCCACCGCGTCGCGCAGGTCGTCAAGCCCTTCGGTCCGGTTGGAGCGCGCCCCTGACACGCCGGTCGGCCCGCGGTATTCGCCGTGCACGGCGCGCATCTGGGCGGCCCATTCGCCCGTGGTTACACCGGCTTTGGCTGCTGCAATGGACGGTGGCATGATGTTGCGTCCCTCGGAGGCCGCTGCGCGCAGATCGGCCAGAGCGGCCTTTACCGCACCGGCATCCCGCGCAGACCGCCATGCCTCCAGGCGTTCGATCTGTTCGGCCTCCACAGCCGGATCGACCACCATAATGCCACCATCGCCGGTCATCAGCGGGGAGGGCTCGCCCTTTTGCCATTTGTTCACGCCGACCACCACGGTTTCGCCCGCTTCGATCCGCCCCAGCCTTTCGGAGTTGCTGTCGACCAGCCGGGCTTTCATATAGTCGATCGCCTCAATAGCGCCGCCCATACCATCAAGATTGGCAAGCTCGTGGCGGGCACCTTCTTTCAGCGCTTCTACCTTTGCATCGACCGCCGGATTGCCGTCAAACAGATCGTCAAACTCCAGAAGGTCGGTCTCATAGGCCATGATCTGCTGCATCCGCATCGACCACTGCTGGTCCCACGGACGCGGCAGGCCAAGCGCCTCGTTCCACGCTGGCAGCTGTACGGCGCGCGCGCGGGCCTTTTTGGACAGAGTCACCGCCAGCATCTCAATCAGGATGCGGTAGACGTTGTTTTCAGGCTGCTGCTCGGTCAGGCCGAGGCTGTTGACCTGCACACCATACCGGAATCGCCGGAACTTCGGGTCTTCGACTCCATAGCGCTCGCGGCAGATTTCGTCCCACAGGTCCACGAAGGCGCGCATCTTGCACATCTCGGTCACAAACCGGATGCCGGCATTCACAAAGAAGGAAATACGCCCGACTACGGCCGGGAAATCCTCTGCCGGCACGCGCGGTTTCAGCGCATCCAGAACGGCGGTCGCAGTGGCCAGCGCAAAGGCCAGTTCCTGCTCCGGCGTAGCACCCGCTTCCTGCAGGTGATAGGAACACACGTTCATCGGGTTCCATTTCGGGACATTGGTATAGCAGTATTCGGCCACATCCGCGATCATCCGCAGGCTGGGCGCGGGCGGACAGATATAGGTTCCGCGACTGAGATATTCCTTGATCAGATCATTCTGAACCGTGCCCTGGAGCCCCGCGACATCTGCGCCCTGTTCCTCGGCAACCGCAATATAAAGCGCCAGCAGCCAGGGTGCCGTCGCATTGATGGTCATTGAGGTGTTCATCTGTTCCAGCGGGATCTGGTCGAACAACGTACGCATGTCGCCCAGATGGCAGACCGGCACGCCGACTTTGCCAACCTCGCCACGGCTCAGTACGTGATCACTGTCATAACCTGTCTGTGTGGGCAGATCAAAAGCCACGGACAACCCGGTCTGACCCTTTTCCAGGTTCGACCGGTAAAGCGCGTTTGAGGCCTTTGCCGTTGAGTGACCGGCATAGGTGCGGATCAGCCAGGGGCGGTCCTTTCTGGTCTCAGTCATCGGGCGTCCTCGTGAATCAGTCTTGTAATTTTATTGCGCCGAGTGACTGATAACTGCAATTTTATGCCGTTGTCAATTCGCCGCGGCGCGGCAATTGCAATGCAGCATCAGGGGGCGGGAGTTTTTCGCCTTTGCCCCCCGCCAGAGAGCCTGTAATGGTCAGGTGTATGACGCAAGTGGTTGAAATCCCGCTCTGGCTCTTTGTGCTGGTGTTGCTTTTCGCGGCGGTGACTTTTGCGTCGCACTTCCTGTTTCCCTCGGTCCGCTGGTTTTTCCGGAGGCGTCTGGAACGCGCGGTATCGCGGCTCAATGAGCGCCTGACCCGGCCGATTGAACCGTTCAAGCTGGCCCGCCGCTATGACATGATACAGCGTCTGATCTATGACCCCGAGGTTACCCGCGAAATCGTCAATTATGCACAGGAACACGGCGTGCCCGAGAACGTGGGGTTCGAAAAGGCCCGGATCTATGCGCGTGAGATTGTGCCCAGTTTCAGCGCTTTTACCTATTTTGGCCTTGGTATCCGGATGGCTCGTGTTCTGGTCAACGCGATCTACGAAGTCTGGACCGGTCCCCGCAATGACGAGGTCATCCGCAGTATTCCCAAGGATGCGACTATCGTTTTCATCATGAACCATCGCTCCAACATGGATTATGTGCTGGTGACATATCTGGCGGCCCGCGCTTCTGCGCTGTCATATGCTGTTGGCGAATGGGCACGCGTCTGGCCGGTCAGCCGCATGATCCGGATGATGGGAGCCTATTTTATCCGCCGCAAATCGCGAGGGGCTCTCTATCGCCGCGTCCTGGCGCGGTACGTTCAGATGGCGACACAGGGCGGCGTCGCACAGGGCGTGTTCCCCGAAGGCGGGCTGAGCCTGACAGGCAGGCTGATGCCTCCCAAGATGGGTTTGCTGACCTATTTGCGCGAAGGGTATGACCCCGGCGGGCGTGATGTGGTGTTTGTGCCGGTGGCAATCAACTATGACCGGATTCTCGAAGACCGCGTTCTGATTGCAGCCGGAAAACGCGGTGACCGGCGGTTCGGCGCGCGTATTTCAGTGGTGATCGGCTTTGTTCTGAAAAAGTTCTGGCAGGGTCTGCGGGGCCGGTATGTGCGTTTCGGGACTGCTGCCGTGGTTTTCGGCGAGCCTCTGTCGCTGCGTCGTTTCGGACCGGAGCGGCCGGTGGAAGAGCTGGCAGGCAGCCTGATGCAGCGCATTGAGGACGCGATGCCGGTGCTGGTGGTGCCGCTTGTCGCGCATGTCCTGCGGATGCCTGACGCGCCGATCTCAGAGCACGACATAACAGCGGCGGCTGCTGAACTGGCGCAAAAGGTCGCGCCGCATATGCCTGAGATGACACCGGAAGAATTCTCCGGGGCTGTGGCTCACGCCCTGCAGCGCCTGAAGCGGCATCGGGTGTTGTCCGACGCGGACGGGGTCTGGCAGCCGGTCCTAGGCGAGGAAGCCGTCCTGGACTTCTATGCGGCCTCCATTGCGCATCGTTTCGCGGAGGCAGACGCAAAGAACTGAGATTTTCTGCACCTGCTCGGTTATAAAATTACAAAATGCAGCTTTCAGGTGTTGCAATATTTCGTGGCCATGCATATTCCAGTGCTGAGGCATCGTGATTCTGCGGTGCGGCATGTTTTACGTTAGCTGGAGACTGACATGGCACTGGACACACCGATCGCGGAATACGACGCGCCCGAAAAGGACCTCTATGACATCGGGGAGATCCCGCCGATGGGGTATGTGCCCAAACAGATGTACGCGTGGGCGATCCGGCGCGAACGCCACGGCGAGCCGGACAAAGCGATGATGCAGGAAGTTGTCGACGTGCCGGAACTGGACAGCCAGGATGTGCTGGTGCTCGTGATGGCGGCCGGTGTGAACTACAACGGCGTCTGGGCCGCTCTGGGTCAGCCGATCAGCCCGTTTGACGGCCACAGACAACCCTATCACATCGCCGGATCGGACGCTGCCGGCATTGTCTGGGCTGTGGGAGACAGGGTGACGCGCTGGAAGGTCGGCGACGAGGTTGTGATCCACTGCAATCAGGATGACGGTGATGACGAGGAGTGCAACGGCGGTGACCCGATGTATTCCGCGAGTCAGCGGATCTGGGGGTATGAGACGCCCGACGGGTCCTTCAGCCAGTTCACACGGGTGCAAAGCCAGCAGCTGATGCCGCGCCCGAAACATCTGACATGGGAAGAGGCGGCCTGCTACACACTGACCCTCGCCACGGCGTACCGGATGCTCTTTGGTCACGAGCCCCACGATCTGAAGCCTGGCCAGAACGTTCTGGTCTGGGGCGCGTCGGGCGGTCTGGGTTCCTATGCCATCCAGCTGATCAATACTGCAGGCGCAAACGCTATTGGCGTGATCTCTGACGAGAGCAAACGACAGTTTGTGATGGATCTGGGCGCCAAGGGGGTCATCAACCGCCGGGACTTCAACTGCTGGGGACAGCTCCCGACGGTCAACACGCCCGAATACGCCGCCTGGTTCACCGAAGCCCGCAAGTTTGGAAAGGCGATCTGGGACATCACCGGCAAGGGTGTCAACGTAGACATGGTGTTTGAGCATCCCGGAGAGTCCACTTTCCCGGTTTCCACTTTTGTCGTTAAAAAGGGTGGTATGGTGGTCATCTGTGCCGGGACGACGGGTTTTAACCTGACGTTCGATGTGCGCTACATGTGGATGCACCAGAAGCGTCTGCAAGGCAGCCACTTTGCCCATCTGAAGCAGGCCAGTGCGGCAAACCGGCTGATGCTGGAACGCCGTCTGGACCCCTGCATGTCCGAAGTGTTTACCTGGGCAGACCTGCCACAGGCGCATATGAAAATGATGCGCAACGAGCATAAGCCCGGGAATATGTCGGTGCTTGTGCAGGCACCTGCCACCGGACTGCGTACACTGGAAGACGCGCTGGAGGTCCGGCGTTAAGCAAATTCCCGGCCGTTTTACTTTACTGAACCCTGCGAATCGTCTAACCGTTTCGCAGGGTTTTCCCGTTAAACGTGTGACGCTGTTTGGTATCAGTGACTTAGAAAATTCGCCCTCACTATTTTTGGGGAGTAAATAACTGCGAATTTTCAAACAAGGTTAGTACATGCTAGAGTTGTGTTAATCTTTCGTTAACCTTTAAGAGGCGAGTCTGCTATGCGAAGTGACTGGATTTTGGACGTTCTGACGGACTTGAAAACTTTTGCGACAGCGAACGACTTGCCGGTCCTGGCCGAGCAGTTGGACGACACCGCAATTGTGGCTCTTGCCGAGATCGCAGCCCTTCATGAGAAGACGCAAGGCGATACTGAGCATGGCAGAGAACTCGAACCCGGTGGAAGCGGTTTTGGCGGCGCTGGAGCAGGCGGACACGCTTGAGGGCATTCAGGATGCGATTGTCGCCCTCAGGTCGCACTATCGGGTGGACAATATCGTATATCACTGGGTCGATAGCGCGGGTGCTCAGTACGGCTACGGCACATATCCCCTCGACTGGGCCGAACGCTATCAGGAGCAGAATTATCTGCGCATCGACCCGGTGGTCATCGGATGCTACCAGCGGTTTCATCCGGTCGACTGGAAAAAACTGGACTGGTCAAGCAAGGCAGCGAGGGCACTTCAGGCGGAATCAATAGAGTACGGCATCGGGAATCAGGGGTATTCCATACCCATTCGCGGACCTAACGGGCAGTTCGCGCTCTTTACGGTGAATCACACCTGCGATGATGACGACTGGGCTGAGTTCACGGAAACCAACCGGCGTGAACTGATCCTGATCGCGCATTATTTTAACCAAAAGGCGCTGGACTTCGAACCGAACAAAGCGCCGGAGCAGTCACAGCCGCTGTCGCCGCGGGAAACGGATGCTCTGACTTTGCTCGCGGTCGGGTACAACCGGGCGCAAGTCGCTGAAACGCTTTCGATTTCTGAGCACACGCTTCGTGTTTACATCGAAAGCGCACGCTTCAAACTGAGCGCGGCAAACACGACACACGCTGTCGCAAGAGCGATCAGCCGCGGGCTTATTGTCGTCTGAAACGGGCCATTTGTTGCGGCAAATGGTTACCGGCGCGCGCGCGTCGGTGTCCTGTGGTTAATGATGATCAAGCCATCCTTTGAGCACCTTCTGATGCGACCAAAGGAAAAACACTCATGCTCCGTTACCTCTATGCCGACCAGCTGAAACAATATCCTCTCCTGACCGAAACGATGTTCCGCGACCGCGCGGATCAGTTCAAAAACCGGCTAGGATGGGAAGTGGATGTGGACGCCGAGGGGCATGAAAGGGACGAGTATGACGACCTGAACCCGCTCTATGTGATCTGGGAGAAAGCAGATGGCACCCACGGCGGGTCAATGCGTTTTCTGCCCACCACAGAGCGTACAATGGTCAACGATCACTTCACCGACCTGATGGGCGGCGGCACCATTACCAGCCCGCTGATCTGGGAATGCACGCGCTTCTGTCTGAACCGCGATGCACCCAGTACGGTTGCAGCGGCACTGATGCTCGGCGGTGGCGAGATCATGAACGGTTTTGGAGTCCGGCACTTCGTCGGGGTCTTCGATGCCCGCATGGTGCGGATTTATCGGATGATCGGGTCGTCCCCCGAAGTGCTGGGCAGCCAGGGCGAAGGCCGTGACAAAATTAGTGTTGGGCTGTGGGAGTTTACGCCCGATGCACAGGCGCGCGTTGCACGCCGCGCCGGCGTATCGCCGGAGCTGTCCCGGCTCTGGTTCGAGCGGGCATTTGGCGCCACATCCGCGCCGCGCCTGTCACGCACTGGATGAGCGTGATCTGACGGCTGGCACCTGGCGTGACCTGCCTGTAGGGTCGCGCTATGAATGCGCCCACCGTCACTTTTTCTGAAGATCAGGCACAGGCCTACGACACGGTCGCGGACCTGCTGCGCAGTGCCGGCATCAATCTGGACGACCAGCTTCTGATGCCCCCCAAAGGCAACGCCTCGTCGGTGCTGGCGGTGACCGGCAAGGCGGGATCGGGCAAGACCCTGCTGCTGGCGGAGCTGACAAAGGCGCTCCAGGAAGCCGGGGTCGAAATTGTTTCGGGCGACTATGAAAGCCGCCGCCGCAAGGAGCGCCGCACCCTGGCCGTTCTGGCACCCACGAATAAAGCCGCGTCCGTGCTGCGGTTGCGCGGGGTGCCGGCCACCACAATTCATCGTATCCTTTATACGCCCGTCTACGACCCGGAATACGAACGGATCGCGGAGTGGCTGGCCGGCAATGGTGAGCGGCCTGAAATCGAAGGCCTGACGGATGAAGCGCTCGACCGCGCGGCGGCCTTTTATGGTGGCAATAAATCGATCCCCGGTGCACTTGCTGCAGCAGGGTTGCGCGGATCGGATTTCATCACGGGCTGGAAACGGCGTGAAGAGCCCCTGGACATTGGTTTCATTGATGAATCCTCGATGCTGGATGATCGCCAGTTCGAAGACCTGAAAGAGATTTTTCCAACCCTTCTGCTGTTCGGGGACCCTGCACAGCTGGCCCCGGTGAACCAGTCCGGGACAATGGTGTTTGACCGCCTCCCGGAGCGCCGCGTGCTTAATCTGGAGCGGATTCATCGTCAGGAAGCAGACAATCCGATCCTTGATCTCGCCCATGCGCTGAGCGATCCGGACCTTGGTTTTGAGCAGTTCGAGCGGATGGTCGAGGCGGCCGCGGCTCGGGATGAGCGGGTGGTCTGGGGCCAGCGCGTCGAAGTGGACCTGATGGCCCGCAGCCCGGTGCTGGTCTGGCGCAACGCCACACGTATCCGCCTGATCAACGCTTTCCGGCAGGTGCATGGGGCGCCTGAGGACGCGCTTCTGCCCGGAGAACCGCTCATCTGTGACGGGATCGAACTGCCTCTCAAGCACCGGAAGAAACGCCTCGATCTCGAAGCCCGGGGGCTGATCAAGGGCGCGCAGGTGGTGTTCCTGGGCGAGGGGCGCAAACCGGGGTTCAGCCGCCTGCATGTTATGGGTGCCGAGGACCCACAGGTCTCCGCAGCCTCAATCGTGAAAATCGAAAAACCGGACGAGGAAGAGCCCTTTATTCCCTTTGCCGCGCGCATGGGAGCCACCTTTCTGCACGGGGCCGCGGTGACCATCCACAAGGCGCAGGGCTCGCAGTGGGACACCGTGCAGGTTTTTGCGCCGGACCTTTACACAGCTGCCCGGATGGGTCGTTCTGAGGCCGGTCAGCCGCTGTGGAAACGTCTCGCCTATGTCGCGATCACCCGGGCACAGGAGCGCCTCATCTGGGTCGTGCGGAACCGGCTTGCGCGTCCCACAGGACCGCTGCAGACCGATGACCTGCGCGCACTGCCGGCGGCACCGCTGTCGCTGGCTGAACCCCCATCAGAGGAACTGTTATGAAATCCATTATCATCACTGGCGCCAGCTCCGGCATCGGCCATGCAACGGCCGAAGTGTTCCTTGAAGAAGGCTGGCGTGTCGGACTTATCGCCCGCCGCGGCGAACTGCTCGAAGCGCTGGCTGACCGGTATGAAACGGCGGTTCCACTGCCTGCTGATGTGACGGAGGCAGCAGGCATGGAAGCGGCTTTCGATGCTTTCGGTCATATTGACGTGCTGTTCAACAATGCGGGACTCTTCGGGCCGCCTGCGACGATTGATGAGGTCCCGCTTGAGGATTGGGCGCAGGTTCTGTCGGTCAACGTAGGCGGCATGTTTATTGCCGCGCGTCTCGCCTTTGCCCGGATGCGCGCCCAGGATCCGCAGGGCGGCAGGATCATTAATAACGGGTCGCTCTCGGCGTATGTGCCGCGGCCGAATTCGGTGTGTTACACGACGACCAAACACGCGGTGACGGGCCTGACGAAGACACTTTCCTCGACGGTCGGCCGTTCGGGATCGCCTGCGGTCAGATCGACATCGGCAACGCGGAAACAGCGCTGCTGCAGGAGCTGAAGAAAACACAGCCTGGCACGGCCACTATGAATGTCTCGAATGCGGCAGCGTCCGTTCTGCATATGGCGAATATGCCCGCAGAGGCCAATGTCCAGTTCATGACGGTGATGGCCACGACGATGCCCTACATCGGGCGGGGCTGACGCTTCGGATCAGGCCCTGAAGAGGCGGAAGACGGCGGATGCGGACCAGCCGGCGCCAATGGCAATGGCGAGTGACATCAGGCCGTACATCAGCGCATTTTCACGGGACAGTTTGTAGAGCCAGCGTTCAAGGCCGACTTTGCGCACGTAAATGCTGGTCTCGTATTTCGAGATCACCTCACCGCCCCGCGTCAGGAAAATGCGCGTGTCATAGTCGCCCTCGGTCAGGGCCGCCGGCAGTTTTATGGCCGTGCGGAAGAGTGTCTGGGCGTCAACGCTGATCGTGCCTTCGTTCAGCTGATACTGATTGGAGGCGGATTTGATCCGGATCAGCGCGTCCGTGAATGTCGCGGCGTTCTCAATTGTGTCGGGCGCGCCAACCGAGCGGATGGCGCGGGGGATGGACACGCGGTGACGCAGATCTTCGGTGTCACTGAGCGAGAGGCCAAGGGCTGTGCTGGTTGAGACAGCGTAAAAACTTGGCGCGCTGTCGATTTCGACCGCGTCGGTGTTGACCCAGATTCCAAAGCGTTTTTCCTTGCGCCGGACGGTCATTGTTTCTTCCGGTCCAGCGACGGTCACGATGACCTGGAGACGCGGATCGTCCGGGATTGGCGCTTCGCGTTTTACGGCGCCAAAGATCAGGATTTCAGACCCGTCAAAACTGGTGTCGATGGAGACGGTATCCTTGCTGAGCCCCAGCACGACTTCTTCCGCCAGGGCGGGCAGGGCCGAGAGGCATACCAGTATGGCAGCAAACAACCGCATCAGTGGCCTGCCTCGCCGATCGAATAGAGCTCGGAAGGCATGATCAGCAGATCAAGCGCCAGCTTGGCACAGACAGCGAGCACCATGATGGCGAGCAGAATGCGCAGTTGCTCTGCCTTCAGTTTCACACCGATCCGCGTGCCGATCTGCGCGCCGATGACCCCGCCAACAAGCAGAAGGACCGCCAGCACAACATCAACTGTAAAGTTGGTCGTAGCATGCAGCAGCGTCGTAAAGCCGGTGACAAAAATGATCTGAAAGAGCGACGTGCCGACAACGACTTTCGTGGGCATGCCCAGCAGATAGATCATCGCGGGGACCATGATAAACCCGCCGCCGACGCCCATGATCGCGGCGAGGATGCCAACAGACACACCGACGAGAAGCGGTGGGATCACCGAAATATAGAGGCCGGAAACGCGGAACCGCATTTTGAAGGGCAGGCCGTGGATCCAGTTGTGCTTCTTGCGCGCGGGTGGCTTGCCGCTTTTTGTGTTGCGGATGGCGCGCAGGCTTTCGAAGAACATCAGCCCGCCGATGATCCCAAGAAACACAACGTAGCAAAGCTTGACCAGCAGATCGACCTGGCCCTGTGCTTTGAGGTAGTTGAATACCACCACACCCAGGGCCGCACCCACAAGACCACCAATGAGCAATACGGTGCCCATCCTGAGATCCACCGTCTTTCGCTTCAGGTGCGCGAGTACGCCGGAAAAAGATGAGGCAACGATCTGGTTGGCTTCTGTGGCAACCGCGACCGCCGGAGGGATGCCGATAAAGAACAGAAGCGGCGTCATCAGAAAGCCGCCGCCCACACCAAACATGCCTGACAGAATGCCCACAATCCCACCAAGGCCCAGCAAAAGAAAGGCATTGACCGATACTTCGGCGATGGGAAGGTAGATTTGCATGACCTCTGTTAGGCCCCGCTGCTGTCAAAATCAATGGGTCCTGCTGCTGTGCAGCAAACAGGACCGATGCAATCGCGAAACTGGACTTACGTTACCGTTCCTTCACATACGGCTCGCCCCCGCGCGCGGCGGGATGGCTTTGCCGACAAATCCGGCCAGAATAATAACCGTCATAATATAGGGCAGCGCCCCCAGAAGCTGGCCCTGAACCTTGATGCCGATCATCGACTGGATCACGTCCGGGCGGGTTTCCAGCGCGCCAAAGAGGCCAAAAAGCAGGGTCGCCCAAAGCGCGTACCACGGGCGCCATTTCGCAAATATCAGAGCTGCGAGAGCAATGAACCCGCGTCCGGCTGACATGTCTTTGACAAATCCGGCCTGCAGAGCGGTGGAGAGATACGCTCCTGCTATCCCGCAGAGCACGCCGCAGATGACGACCGCCGCATACCGCAGTCCGATCACCGAAACGCCCGCCGTATCGACCGCCGCCGGGTTTTCGCCGACAGCACGCAGGCGCAGACCAAAACGGGTCCGGTAGAGAATCCACCACGTGAGCGGAACCGTCGCAAAGGCGATGTAGACCAGCACGGAATGGCCGGAAATCAGCTCGGCGTAGATCGGTCCCAGAAACGGAACGCCGGAAAGCGCATCGGCAAAGGGAAGGGTGACCGGTTCAAACCGTGCGCCCCCCATGAGCGACGGCGTTCTGCCGCCCTGGCTGAACCAGTCCTGCGCGATCAGGACGGTCAGGCCTGCGGCCAGAAAGTTGATTGCCACGCCTGAGATGAGCTGATTGCCGCGGAATGTGATCGAGGCAAGCCCGTGCAGGCCGCTGAGTGCGACCGAGGATGCGATCCCGGCGGCGAGCCCTATCCAGACCGATCCGCTGAGCGCCGCGACGGCTGCTGAAAAGAAGGCCGCAGCGAGCATTTTGCCTTCGAGGCCGATATCAAAAATGCCAGCGCGTTCGGAAAAAAGCCCCGCAAGGCAGGCCAGCAGCAGCGGTGTCGCGAGCCGGACAGTACTGTCGAGCAGCTGGATCAGCGTCAGAAAATCCATCAGGCATCTCCCCGCCGCAGCATCAGGAACAGCCGTTCAAGCGGCATTCTGACCATATTGTCGAGCGCACCGGTGAAGAGGATCACCAGCGCCTGGATCACCACGATCAGTTCGCGCGGGATGGAGGTCCAGAGCGCCAGCTCCGCCCCGCCCTGATAGAGAAATCCAAAGAGAATTGCGGCCAGAAAGACCCCGAACGGATGGCTCCGCCCCATGAGCGCCACGGCAATGCCGATAAAGCCCGCGCCTTCAACCGCGTTCAGAACAAGACGCTCGGCTTCGCCCATGACATTGTTGATTGCCATCATGCCGGCGAGAGCACCTGAAATCAGCATGGCGATCATGGTGATCGCGACAGGCGAAATACCGGCATAACGGGCCGCCGGTTCGGACTTGCCGTAGCTGCGAATTTCGTAACCGAGCCACGTCCGCCACAGCAGCAGCCAGACCAGCACACAGGCGACGACGGCAATCAGAAAGGTGACATTGGCCGGTGCCGCCTTGGAAAAGCTGATGCCAACGACGCCGAGGATGTCGTGCAAAGTCGGCAGATGCACCGCTTCGGGAAAACGCGCGGTGGCCGGGTCCATACTGCCAGGCGGACGCATCAGATTGACAAGCACGTAGTTCAGAACGGCCGCCGCGATGAAATTGAACATGATCGTGGTGATCACGATGTGGCTGCCGCGTTTGGCCTGCAAAAACGCCGGAATGGCAGCCCAGGCGGCACCAAACAGTCCAGCGGCCACAGTTGCGGCGACCAGCGCCAGGGTCCAGTGTGGCCAGGGGATCAGCAGGCAGGCGAGGGCGACGCCAAGGCCACCCAGCATCGCCTGACCTTCGCCACCGATGTTGAACAGTCCGGCGTGGAAAGCCACCGACACCGCAAGACCGGTAAAGAGGAAATTTGTAGCGTAATAAAGGGTGTAGCCCCAGCCATAAGTGCTGCCAAGAGCACCGGTGATCATCAGGTTGACTGCCTCAACCGGGTCTTCGCCGATGGCAAGGATCACGAGTGCGGACAGCATCGCGGCAAGGATCAGCGAGATCAGCGGCACGAGGATGACCTCGGCCCATTTAGGCATCACATCCATGTGTCAGCTCCCCACACCTGCCATCAGCAGTCCCAGTTCTTTCTCGTCTGTCTCCGACGACAGACGTTCCCCCATAATATGCCCGTCAAACATGACAGCGACCCGGTCGGCAAGCGCCAGTATTTCTTCCAGCTCTACGGAGACCAGCAGAATGGCCTTGCCCTGATCGCGCAGCGCCACGATCTGCTGGTGAATGAATTCGATCGCGCCGATGTCCACACCGCGCGTCGGCTGACCGATCAGCAGCAGATCCGGGTTCCGTTCAATCTCGCGCGCCAGCACGATCTTTTGCTGGTTGCCACCGGAGAAATTCTTGGCGGCCAGCGCCGGGTTGGGCGGGCGTACGTCAAAACGCGCCATCTTCTCCGCGGTATCATTCCGGATCGCCCGGTTATTCAGCAGCAGGCCGGACTGATAGGCGTCTGACCGGTGATAGCCGAATGCGGTGTTCTCCCAGGCGGAGAAATCCATGATCAGACCCTCACGCTGGCGGTCCTCGGGCACGTGACCGATGCCGCGCCCGCGCCGCGACCGTCCATCCGAATGCCTGCCACTCAGGTCCAGCGGCTGACCGTTCAGCGAGACCTGCCCGGTGCCGTCCGCGTAGCCGCCCAGAACCTCGAGGAGCTCAGACTGGCCGTTTCCGGCGACCCCGGCAATGCCGACGATTTCGCCTGCGCGGACCTGCAGATCGATGCCCTTGAGGCGTTCCACTTTCTGATCATCGACAACCCGCAGCCCTTTGACGTCCAGGACAACATCACCAGGCGTTGCGGGCTTTTTATCCACGCGCAGCAGGACCTTACGCCCCACCATCAGCTCGGCCAGCTCCGCAGGCGAGGTGTCAGCGGTTTTGACGGTTGCAGTCATCTCGCCCCGCCGCATCACGCTGACGGTGTCGGTGGCTTCCATGATTTCACGCAGTTTGTGCGTGATCAGGATGATGGTTTTGCCTTCTTCGCGCAGGCGGCTGAGAATGCGGAACAGCTGGTCGGCCTCTGCGGGTGTCAGCACACCGGTGGGCTCATCAAGAATGAGGATTTCCGCCTGCCGGTAGAGCGCCTTGAGGATCTCCACGCGCTGCTGCATGCCAACGCCCAGATCTTCGATCACCGCGTCCGGATCAACATTCAGCCCGTATTCATGTTCCAGTTCCAGCAGGGTTTTGCGCGCCTTGGCGAGCGAGGGGCGCAGCAGACCGCCATCCTCCGCGCCAAGGATGATATTTTCCAGAACGGTGAAGTTCTCTACCAGCTTGAAGTGCTGGAAAACCATGCCGATCCCCGCCGCGATCGCCGCCTGGCTGTCCGGGATTTCGGTCTTGTCGCCGGCGATGAAAATTTCACCTTTGTCGGCTTTGTAGAAGCCGTACAGGATGGACATCAGCGTTGATTTGCCTGCGCCGTTTTCGCCGATGATGCCGTGGATTGTTCCCGGCATAACGCGGATAGAGATGTCTTTGTTCGCCTGAACCGGACCGAAGGCTTTCGAAATACCTTTAAGCTCAATAGCGGGGGCTGTCATGGTGCGATGTCCGTTCCCGTGAAGCCCTTGTCCGGCCGGTGGAAGGGTCCTGACTGGCCTGCGGCTTCTTATTGTTGCAGTGGGCCGCGCAGCGTCACCTGCCGCGCGGCCCGGATGCTTTTCAGCCAGCTCAGAAGTTCAGAGCCGGGCAGCTGTCGTCGGACATGTAGTCGTGAACCGACACTTCGCCCGCGGCGATTTTAGCCGCTGCATCATCAACGCTGGCCTGCATTTCGGAGCTGACGAGGGACGCATTGTTCTCGTCCATCGCATAACCGACGCCACCGTTCGCCAGACCCATAACCTGGAAGCCGGTCTCGAGGCCCGGACCGTCAGAGAAGGCATCAAAAACGGCGTTGTCGACCCGTTTCATCATGGATGTCAGAACCTTACCCGGGTGCAGGTAGTTCTGGTTGCTGTCCACACCGATGGACAGAATGCCTTCGTCGGCTGCGGTCTGCAAAACGCCCACGCCGGTACCGCCAGCGGCAGCATACACCACATCAGCGCCCTGGCTGATCTGTGCCTTTGTCAGCTCAGAACCCTTTACCGGGTCATTCCAGGCTGCAGGCGTCGTGCCTGTCATATTGGCGATAACCGTCGCATCCGGGTTCACCGCTTTTACGCCCTGCGCATAGCCGCAGGCGAATTTACGGATCAGCGGAATGTCCATACCACCGATGAAACCGACAGTGCCGGAAGAGGAGGCTTTTGCCGCCATCATGCCAACCAGGTAGGAGCCTTCGTGCTCATTGAACACCACTGAACGTACGTTCGGTGCATCCACAACCATGTCGATGATGACAAAGCTTGTGTCCGGATAGTCGGCGGCCACCTGACCCAGGGCGTCACCGAATGCAAAGCCCGCCATGACGATCGGGTTGGAACCGGCTTCGGCAAAACGGCGCAGTGCCTGCTCGCGCTGCGCTTCGGACTGCAGTTCGATTTCGCGGAAGCTCTCGCCGGTTTCTTCGGCCCAGCGGGTAGCGCCGTTGAAGGCGGCTTCGTTGAACGATTTGTCGAATTTACCGCCTAGATCAAAGATCAGCGCAGGATCTGCCAGCGCGGCGCCTGCGGACAGTGCCAGCGCGGCAGATGCGCCGAGAAGTTTGTTAAAAAGGGTCATTCAGGTGTCTCCCAGGTTATGTTTGGGGCCGTCGCAGCGTTGAAATGTCCCGCGCGGCCCGGATTGAGCAGAGGTTATCTGATCCTCGCCAAATTAGGACCTTTCCGGCTGGCAGGGTCAACCGGTTTTTGCCCGAAAAGACCCGCTTCAGGCCATCTTACGGGGGGTCAGCGCCGCTCTCATCAGCAACGCATCGGCTGCGGGCCGACCGTGCCGGGCATAATAGGCCTTGCGACGCCCGGCCTCTGCGAATCTGTGCCTTGTGTAGAGGGTGATGGCCGGGTGATTGTCTGCAGCCACCTCCAGAAAGGCCTCGGTGGCCGCGCATGCGTGCATCCAGCGGGTCATCAGACGGTCTGCGATGCCCTGACGCCGGTGGTCGGGATGCACGGCCAGCGTCAGAAGCTCTGCCTCGCCGGCAACATCGCGGATAACGGCAAAACCCTGGGGTTCCGAAACGGCAAAAACATGCGCCGGGGACAGCAGCGTTGCGAATTCATCTGTGGTCCAGCCCCGTTCGTCAGGAAAGCTCAGAGCGTGAATCCGGCTCATCTCTGCGGGTGTCACGTCAGGATCACCGGTGCTGTGTCGCGTGCCGGTGCGGCATCAGCCGGCCGGATGTAAAGAGGGGCAGGGCGCGGGTTGTCCAGGTGCAGCCGTTTCAGCGCACAGCGCCCGATGGCCTCAGCGACCGGGAAACGCGAAGCAGTACTGCGTCCGGACAGGCGTTCGGCCACGTCGCCCGAGCGGAATCCGACGCAGGCGGGGGAAATGCCGTCTGGCAGTTCCGGCAGTGTGTCCAGATCACACAGCATCGGCGCAATGGGAGCATCTGTCTGCAGCATCTGCAGGTAAATCGCATCCCGGCGGCCATCGAGAGTTGAGATGACCGGACCCGTCAGTCCGAATGCCTGTGCTTCGAGTATGCTTAGACCAATGGCCGGTATGCCGAGACCGAGTGCGAGGCCCCTGGCCGCGGAGACAGAGATACGAATGCCGGTGAAATTGCCCGGGCCCGTGCCGGTGGCCACCAGATCAAGATCTCCGATACGCAGGCCTGCGGTGTCCAGCAGTTCCTGGCAAAACCCCATCAGGCGCTCTGCCTGGCCTTTGGCCATCTCTTCATGCGCTTGGGCCAGAACAGTTTCACCCTGCAGCACGGCACCGGTCACATGTGCTGACGACGTGTCAAAGGCGATGACCAGCGGCGCATCGGTTCTGTCCTCTGGGTCACCTGGCATGTGGTCCTGTTGCCTCAATCAGAGCCGCACAATGGCGCTCAGGTCGCGACCGGGCGTACTTCGGTGACTTCCGGAATGTAGTGGCGCAGCAGGTTTTCGATACCCATTTTCAGCGTCAGCGTTGACGACGGACAACCGGCACAGGCACCCTGCATGTGCAGATACACAACCCCGCGGTCAAACCCGTGAAAGGTGATGTCGCCACCATCCTGAGCTACGGCAGGGCGTACACGGCTGTCCAGAAGCTCTTTGATCTGGTTGACGATCGCGCCATCTTCGCCGGAATGCTCTGCATGTCCGGATTCCGGTGTGTGATCGCCTGCCATCACCGGCTGACCGGACTGGAAATGCTCCATGATCGCCCCGAGCAGTGCCGGTTTGATGTGATCCCAGTCCACAGCGTCCGCCTTGGTCACGGTCACGAAATCATTGCCGAAAAACACACCCGTCACGCCCTCTACCGCGAAAACGCGGGTCGCCAGCGGTGATTTGTCCGCCGTGTCAGCTGTCGGGAAATCTGCGGTTCCCATTTCCAGAACAGTCTGGCCGGGCAGAAACTTCAGCGTCGCGGGGTTCGGTGTGGATTCGGTCTGGATAAACATCGGTTCTCTCCTGGAGTGTTCGTCAGATATGCGGACCGGGCCGGGCCGAGTCAAGGTTTGGAACGATTCTAATCTGTGCGCTGACGCGGAGGTATGCCGCGCCGGCCCTGCTCTCGGGATCAGGTGATCGCTTCGAGCTTTTCCTTGCTCAGATCGCCCGGAACAATTGTGATCGGGATCGGCAGACCACCGGCATTGCGCGTCAGCTGTGTCACCAAGGGGCCTGGGCCCTTTTTGTCGGTGCCGGCACCCAGAACCAGCACACCGATTTCCTCATCTTCGCGGATCTGTGCCATGATCTCATCGACCGGTGTGCCCTCGCGGATCACCAGTTCCGGTTCAATACCCTGCCGGTCCCGCATCCATTTTGCGAACACTTCGTAGTGCACTTGGATGCGTTCGCGCGCTTCCTCGCGCATCATCTCACCGACACCGATCCAGTGGTTGAACTCATCAGGTGGGATAACAGCAAGCACTTCGACGCCGCCGCCAGTATGCGATGCCCGCATTGCAGCAAAACGCATTGCATTGAGGCATTCGCGGCTGTCGTCGAGAATAACGAGAAATTTGCGCATCTTAAAACGCCCCCCTGTTTGCGCAGATCATGACCCCTGAGCGATGAGCGCGCAATCGCAAACTTCCGGTTGAACCCATCTGGCCCTGTACCCGCCGGCCTGCTGGCCTTACGGGGTATCTGTCGCAGCCCAGTCCCAGTACATCTCGCGCAGGCGCCGGGCGACCGGTCCGATCTGATACCGATGGTCCTCAAAGGCAGTGACCGGTGTGATTTTCGACATATTGCCGGTCAGAAAGACCTCGTCGGCTTCTTCAAAGTCGGCAAATGTCAGAACCTGCTGGTGCACTTCGGATCCGTCGGCAGCAAGGTTCGAGATGTGCCGTGCGCGCGTGATACCCGCCAGGAACGTCCCGTTGGCAATCGGGGTGAAAATCTCGCCGTCGCGTACCATGAAAACATTGGCAGTAGCCGATTCTGCGACGTTGCCCATGGCGTCCGCCACCAGAGCATTGCCAAATCCGCGCGCGCGCACTTCGGTCAGCATGCGCGCGTTGTTCGGGTAAAGACATCCGGCCTTGGCGTTAACGACATTGTCTTCCAGCACCGGACGGCGGAACCGGGTGCGTGCCAGCGTTGTTGACGCATCTGCCGGTGCCATCGGGATCTGCTCAAGGCAGATCGCAAAGCCCGTTGCATCTGCATCCGGTACAATGGCCGTCGCATCGCCGTGAATGGCCCAGTACATCGGCCGGATGTAAACCGCGTCGTCGGGTCCATAATGGCGCAAGCCGTCTCGTATGATGTCGACCATCTCTGCAGCTTCTACCGTTGGCGTGATCATCAGTGCCCGTGCAGAATGGTTCACGCGTTCGCAATGTGCCAGCAGGTCGGGTGTGCGGCCCGCAAAAAAGCGCGCACCGTCGAAAACGCTGGTCCCAAGCCAGCTGCCGTGGTCAGCGGCGCGCATGATGGCGACATCATCGCGGTGCCATCGGTTCTCAAACCATGTGACGATATTGCTGCCGATGCTCATGCGTGCACTCCCTGAAACTCTTCGTGAGTTACATCACCGCGTGTCCGCAGGGTCAACAATTCAGTCCGCGCGGTAGACGCCCTCCGGCAGGTTCAGCGCAGCGTTCAGGTCACGCCACTGCTCCGGCGACAACCTGACCGAAACCATCCGGTCGGTGCGCGGATCATACTGGTTCAGCAGGATTGCGCTCTCGGTTGCATGCACCGTGACATCCTCCTGCAGCGGGGCCGCACCATCATCAACCAGGGTGACGACGGTCGCATCAAATTCGTGCTCGATGGTAAACATGACGCCAGCCTAAGCCATGCGCGGTTCTTTGCAAGGGTCACAAAACTGTGTGTGCAGGGTGGCGCCCGCGCGCACAGGCGCTAAAATGTCGAAAGTTGTTTTCAGGGGTGCGAGGCTGTTTCCGATGATCAGGAAAGTTTCAACGTTTGCGATGGCTGTGGTTCTGGCAGGCTGTCAGGTGACCACAACATCCGGTCCGGTCCGCACGACACCGGATAGCGCAGCAGCTGCACCGCGTTCCACGTCGGCGGTAAGCGCTGTTCCGGCTTCTGCGGGTTCGGCCTTTGCCCGGGTAGTCCGCACGGTGGAGCCGGTTGCTGAACGTGAATGCAGGGCGCGGACGCAGCGCGTGAACTGTGATTTTCTGATCGTGGTCATTGAGCAGCCCAATGCACCCGCCAATGCATTCCAGACCATCGACAAATCCGGCCGTCCGGTGATTGCCTTCACACTGGCGCTGATTGAGGATGCGCGCAACCGGGATGAACTGGCCTTTGTCATGGGCCATGAGGCCGCGCATCATATCCGTGGCCACATCCCCCGCCAGCAGCAGAATGCTGCCGCAGGTGCAGTCGTTGCAACCGGCCTTGCTGTCCTGCTGGGCGGAGACCCGACGGCCGTTCAGGAGGCGCGGCGCACCGGCGCTGCGGTGGGCGCGCGGTCCTTCTCCAAGGACTTCGAGCTGGAGGCTGATGCGCTGGGCACCGTCATCGCGGCCCGCGCCGGGTACGATCCTGTCCGTGGCGCAAAGTTCTTTTCGCGTATTCCTGACCCCGGGGACCGTTTTCTCGGCACGCATCCGCCAAACGCACAGCGCATCGACATTGTGCGCAGAACGGCGGCTGGTCTCTGAACCGTTCAGCGGACTGACGTGCGCTTCAGATGCCGGCGATAAAGGGCGGGAGCAAGGATGTAGTCATAGACCAGCGTTGCGAGTGTCCTGACACCCGGCAGGCCGACCAGACGGGCCAGCCAGCGGTACCGGGGGATTTCTTGCCACAACGCGATGAAGGCCGGAATGCCATCCAGCAGTTCACCATTTTTGCGCACGTGCAGACGCCGCGCGGCAAGGTCGGCGGAAATACCCCATTCGGCCAGCAGCGCGGTATCATTGAGATCGTCGTAGCGAATGAGAAGGGCGTCTTTTTCAGAAATCCCGGCATAGTGCCGGATCTCTTTCCGGCATACCGGGCAGGCGTCATTGTACAGCACTGACGTTTCAGCGGATGTCTGGCCGGACTGCTGTTCCTCACTCATGCCGTGCAAGCTAGTGTCACCGGCGCTTATCGCCAGAGCCCTGCGACGAATTGCTCAGCGCGGTTTGTTGCTGTCGATCCAGCCCGACATAAGGCCCTTGTCCCTGAAGCATTCCCGGGGAATCTCCCTGCGCCGGACACGCGCGATCCGCTCGGCAAAGGCGACCTGCCGCGAGGACGGATATTGGGAAAACCGCCCGCCGGGCGCTGCCGTTTTGTTGCGGTCTATCCATTCCGAGAGCTTGCGGCGGTCAGCCGTGATGCCGCGGGGCAGCCGGGTTCCCCTGCGCCGCGCCAGGGATTCCGCGTACCGGATCTGTTTCTCGCTGCCTGGCTGAGGCACCTCGAAGGGCAATGCCGGCTGTTCCGGTGTCAACAGGCCGGGCAGGGCGGGATGATAAGACATGTCAGCCTCCGTTCATGATCTGTTAATATAGAACATAACAAGAACATTTTCAACGGGTCTGCTGATGTCTTCAGTTTTTCCTGTCGCAGGTCTTCGGGATCAGAGCCTGTTATGCGATCCGTCACACAGCGGCGATCTGCCGGTTGCCTTACAGCCGCAGAAAAAGACCTTTCCGTCTTTTTCGGCTTCATATTTCATCGGCGAAAACCCGGTGTCCTTGTGCGATCCGTCACAGAACGGCTGATTGGCGGAACGTCCACAGGTGCACCAGAAATACGATTTTCCGGCCGTTACATCGACCGGGTAGGGGCCTTTTTTGGCTATTTTGGGTGTTTCCGTCATCTGTGCCTCCGCGTTTGTCTGATGATCCAGACCTGGTGCGCAGGGCGCGTCGGGCAAGGCCCTGTAACTCAGGAGCTCAGAGCGCCCCACAGATCATATTCGCCTGCTTCGTCCACCTGTACCCGCACGATGTCGCCGGGTGACAGGGTTTCCAACCCCTCGTCAATAAAGAGGTTTCCATCGATTTCCGGCGCGTCGGCCTTGGTGCGGCAGGTTGCGGCCTCATCATCAACCTCATCCACGATCACGTCGATCGTCCGGCCGACTTTCGCTGCGAGTTTTGCCTCCGAGATGCCCTGCGCTTTTTCCATGAAACGTTCCCACCGGTCCTGTTTCACCTCATCAGGAACGTGGTCGGGCAGCGCGTTGGACCGCGCCCCTTCGACGTTCTCGTACTGGAAGCACCCCACGCGGTCGAGCTGTGCTTCGTCCAGCCAGTCGAGCAGTGTCTGAAACTCCGCTTCGGTTTCACCGGGATAACCCACAATAAACGTCGAGCGCAGTGCGAGGTCCGGACAGATATCGCGCCAGGCCGCAATTTCATCGAGCGTCCGGGCCGCTGCCGCTGGCCGTGCCATCCGGCGCAGCACATCCGGGTGGGCGTGCTGGAAGGGGATGTCCAGATAAGGCAGGACCAGGCCGTCGGCCATCAGGGGGATCAACTGCCGGACATGTGGATAGGGATAGACATAGTGCAGGCGCACCCAGGCCCCCAGCGATCCAAGATCACGCGCGAGATCGGTAATATGCGCGCGGTGTCCGCGCTCTTCGGCATGCCGGATGTCGACCCCGTAGGCTGACGTGTCCTGGCTGATCACCAGCAGTTCACGCACGCCGTTCTCGACCAGCTTTTCCGCCTCCCGAACAATCGCATGGGCTGGCCGGCTGGCCAGGCGCCCGCGCATATCAGGGATGATGCAGAACTTGCACTTGTGATTGCAGCCCTCTGATATCTTGAGATAACTGAAATGACGGGGTGTCAGGCTAACACCGCTCGCGGGCAGCAGATCAACAAAGGGATCCGGGCTGGGTGGTACCGCCTCGTGTACCGCATCCAGAACCTTTTCGTACTGATGCGGCCCCGTCACGGCCAGAACGCGCGGATGCGTGCCGGTGATGTATTCAGGTTCTGCTCCGAGGCAGCCGGTCACAATCACGCGACCGTTTTCCGTCAGCGCCTCACCAATGGCAGACAGGCTTTCAGCTTTTGCGCTGTCGAGGAAGCCGCAGGTGTTGACAATGACCGCATCTGCCCCCGCATAATCAGGAGAGATCCCATAGCCTTCGGCACGCAGTCGCGTCAGGATACGCTCGCTGTCGACAAGCGCTTTGGGACAGCCCAGACTGACCATCCCGATGGTCGGCTGTCCGTCACGTACCGGGTCGTTCAGCCGGGCGCGGGGGGCAATGTCGGGGCGCAGGTCGGGTGGGTTGGTGCTCATGTCCCGGGCTATAGTGCATGTGGTGCCCATCGGAAAGGGCGGTAACACGGTGAGGAGCAGGCAATGAAGTGGGTTTTCAGAATTCTGGGGGTTGTGGTCGTACTGGTCATACTCCTTGTTGGTGCCGTTTTCTTTTTGCCGGCGGAGCGGATTGCGCGTATTGCCACCGATCAGCTGCGCACGGTGACTGGTCGCGATGTGGCCATAAACGGCGATATCGCGCTGACGTTCTGGCCTGTCCTTGGGGTACGTGCTTCGGGGCTCGAGGTGGGCAATGCCGACTGGTCAGAGCAGGGACCGATGCTGCAGGCGGCCAATGCGGCGATTGGTGTCGATGCAGCGGCACTGCTGCGCGGCGAAATCCGCATCACCAACATCGAAGCGCAAAGCCCGACGATACGTCTGGAGCAGAAACTGGACGGACGGGCCAGCTGGCAGTTCACGGATGCCAGTGGGGATGCTGAGATCGAGACAACCACCAGCCCCGCGCGCGAGGCGCGGCCGATCAGTATCGAACGGGTGAGCATCACGGACGCGCAGCTGGTTTACGACGCCGAAGGCAGTGATCTGGTGTCCTATTCCGGTGTCGACCTGACACTAGACTGGCCGGAACGTCTGGGTCCGGCGGACATCCGGGCAAACGCTGCGCCCGGCAAATGAAGCGGTGAATGTCGAGGCGGCGATTGACGGATTTGCCGGGTTCATCACCGGCAACGTGCAGAATATCGTTCTCTCGGTGGCGGCCGGTGACGCCTCGCTGTCGCTGGACGGCCGGGCCAACACAGCCGGAGAGGTCGCAGGTGCTCTTAAACTGAAAACACCGGATACGGGAGCCTTTCTTGCCGCGCTGGGTCTTCCGGCAGTCGATCTGCCGGCAAAGCTCGGGCGCAGCATTGATCTGACCACTGATCTGACCCTCACAGCGGACAGGCAGCTTTCCCTGCGGGACCTGATTGTTGATCTGGGGGGGAACCGCCTGACGGGCGGCGTGGATGTCTCGCTCAATGGCGTGCCGCAGGTAAACGCACAGCTTGACGCGGGCCCGCTGGATCTCAGCGATCTGGGGGATGATTCCGCGTCTGGCGGCGGCGGCGGTTCCGGCAACGCGGCGCCGGCATCGGGAGGCTGGCCGAAAGACACCATTGATGCCAGCGGACTGGCGGCTTTCAACGGTGATATCGCTCTGAGTGCGCAGAGCATCGATCTGGGTACCTTCAAACTTGGCCGGACACGCACGGTTCTGAGCAATGATAATTCGCGCATGGTATTCGAACTGCGCGAGGTTGAGGCCTACGATGGCAACGTCACCGGGCAGTTTGTGATCAACAACCGCAATGGTCTGTCGGTTGGCGGTGCTCTGAATGCCGCCTCGATCCAGATGCAGTCGGTCCTGCGCGATGCGATCGGCCTTGACCGGCTGACGGGTCTGGGCAACATGAACGTCAGCTTTCTGGGCTCGGGTGCGTCGGTGGACGCTATCATGCAGTCCCTGTCCGGTGATGGCGGCCTTAGTATCGGCCAAGGCACCATCGAGGGCATCAACCTGGACCGGCTGATGCGGTCAGGTGACGCCAGCGGCGGCACAACCATTTTTGACAGCCTGACAGGATCCTGGAAGATTGCGGGCGGTGTTCTGGATAACCGGGACCTGCTGCTGCAGCTCAAGAACTACCGTGCGTCCGGTGAAGGCGTTGTGGGGATTGGCGCTCAGAACGTGGATTATACGTTTACGCCAGTCGCCTTGCGCGCCAACAGCGGTCAGGGGATCGCGATACCGGTGCGTTTCCGCGGGCCATGGTCTGACGTCTCAATCAGGCCGGATCTTGAAGCGGCTGTGGATTTCCGGCTGCAGCAGGAAAAAGAAGAGCTCGAAGCCAAGGCGCGCGAAAAGATCAACGAGAAACTCGATGACGCGGGCCAGTCGCTGGAGGATGCCGCAAAAGACAAGGTGAAGGACAAGCTGCGAAGCCTGTTCGACTGAAACGCGTCAGAACGTCTGGTCGTGGTCTCCGACACCGGGTTCCGTGCGGATGATCGCGTCCAGATCGGCGAAAACAGCGCGCAGTTCTGCTTCGCTTTCCGGGCTTTCGCAGACCACAACGAGGTTCGGCGTGTTTGAGGACGCCCGCAACAGACCCCATGCGCCATTGTCCAGAATGACCCGCGCACCGTTTACGGTGACCACCTCCTTGATGGCCTGCCTCCCAAGAGTACCGCCACTGCTGGCGCGCGCCTCAAGCTTGCTGACAATGCGCGCAGGGGAGTTATATTTTTCGGTATCGGCGCACCAGGGTGACAGCGTCGGCATGGATCAGGACACGTGCAGCGCGCGGCGCGGCTCGCCCTGGCCGCCAAGTATGATATCGCGTACCTCGCTCGTTTCCTCCGGACCGTGCGCCAGCGGGCGCTCAAACCTCATTTTGACGCCCGTCCGGCCATTGGGGTTGTGACTGCCAGTCGCCGCAGCGACGGCGGGAGCATCGAGGTGAAATTGCGCAAAACAGGCCATAGGGCTGAGGGCCGGGCCGATATCGCGTACGTGGACGCCGGCATGAACGAGGCCCATGATCAGAGCGTTGTGGATGGACAGGGGATAGTCATAAAAGTCGTTCCCCACAGCAATACCCGGTTATATCCCGCGCCGGTGTATCTGTGCGCCAGGGCCGAGCCCCGGTGCGTCATCCCCGGCAGGTTGATCTCTTCGGGATACTTCCAGCGCGCGTCATATTCGCGAAACCCGGTGGTGCGATCATCGGATCGCACAGAAATTCCTGCGTATTGGGCGTGACAACAGGAGCTGGTTTCATGATGGGGCTCGTTCCGGGCGTTCAGAACGGAAGCGGCGAGGCCTTGGACAGCCGGTCAAACGACATCAGTGTGTCGATGAGCGCAGGCATCTGATCAAGATAGATCATATTGGGTCCATCACAGGGTGCATTGTCCGGGTCCTGGTGGGTTTCCATAAAGATCGCGCCGACACCCACGGCTGCAGCAGCCCGCGCCATTACGGGCGCAAACTCACGCTGTCCGCCGGACGAGCCACCCCGACCGCCCGGTTGCTGGACAGAATGGGTCGCATCCATCACTACAGGATATCCGGTTGTCGCCATCTGCGGCAGCGAACGCATATCCACCACCAGAGTATTATAACCAAAGGTCGTCCCGCGTTCGGTCAGCAGAATACGCCGGTTGCCGGTGCTTTCGATCTTGGTGCAGATGTTTTCCATTTCCCAGGGTGCGAGGAACTGACCCTTTTTCACGTTAATTGCAGCGCCTGTGTTGCCTGCGGCCAGAAGCATATCTGTCTGACGGCACAGAAAAGCAGGGATCTGGATGATGTCAGCCACCTCTGCAGCAATGGCGCATTGTGCCTCGCTGTGGACATCGGTGATGACCGGCACGCCGTTGGCCCTGCCGACCGACTGCAGTGCTTTGAGACCGGCGTCGATACCCATTCCGCGTTTGCCGTCCAGTGAGGTGCGGTTCGCCTTGTCATAGGAGGCTTTGAACACATAAGCTGCACCCGCGGCGTCGCAGGCTTCTTTCATTTTGCCCGCGATCATCTGGGCATGGTCTTCGCTTTCCAGCTGGCAGGGGCCCGCGATAATGGTCAGGGGCCGGTCGTTGCCGATCGTCAGATCGCCGACTGAAACGTGCTGCATATCAGGAAGTCACCTGTTCTCTGAGGATAGACGATGTCAGAGAGACCATCAGGTAGATACCTGCAAAGATCAAGAAGGCGAGCACGGTATTCTCGAAACTGCGCGGATAGCTTGCTTCCTGTGGCGCGACCGGCTGGACACTGATGGTAAGGTAGCGAACCTGCCGGTTTGCCTCGATACGTGTCTGTTCCATCTGCTGCAGCGCTGATTGCAGGAGCATGTCGCGGGTCGCGAGGTCTGCCTGAGCCATCTGGATCCGTACGCTCAGCTGCGCGAGGGAATTTTCCCCCTGGCTGGCATCCGTCATACGGGTATTCAGCTCGTCCAGCTGATCATTGAGGCGGCGGATATCGCCCCGGGCACCATCGACACGGGACTGGTTCGGGCGCGCGTTGTCGAGAAGCGCTGCGAGTTGCAGTTCTTTTTCCAGGATCTGCAGTTCGATCTGGGTGATCTGAGTTCTGAGGCTTTCAATAACGGCCTCCGGGTCCAGGGTTGCTCCTTCAAGCTGCAGATTTACCAGAGCTTCCTGAGCCGCACGGCGTTCAGCATCCGCTTTGCGGAAACTCTCTTCGGCATCTGCCATCTGATCGCCACGCTTTTGCTGGCTAAGGTTGTTCACGCGCTCTTCGGCGTAGGCAATAAGCGCCTCGCTGTAGCGTGCGGAGATAGCGGGATCAGCCGCAATCACTTCCATACGCAGCACACCCTCGGTCGGGTCGTACCCGACCTTCACGGATTTCTGGTAGGTTTTATATGCTTCTTCATTGGTCGGATCGGCCGAAAGACGCTGGACCGGATCAATGAAGGGTTGCGAAAAGTGCGACTTGAAGCCGACATCGCTGTCCAGCCGCAGCATGGCCTCAGTCGACTGCAGATAGGATTGCACCGCGATACTGTCGGCGGACGTCGCAAACTGGCTTCCGCCCAGCAGCCCGGCACCCGCGCCAGCACTCTGGCCATCTGCCTGAAGGATCAGAAACTCAGCTTTCGTCGCGTACATCGGCGTTGCGACCATGAAGAAATACCAGCCCGCAAGCAGGGTCGGCAGCATGACGAATGCCGCAAGCCGCGCCATGAGCATCCGCATTTTGCGTTTGCGGCGGCGTGCGATGTCCTGCTGTATCTCGGAGATCTGGCGGTTACGCCGGTCGGCCGGGCTCAGGTCGGTTGACGGCAGGTTCTCGCCCGGGGTCGGAACGGTCTGCGGCAGCTGCACACGCGGCTTTTGCCCTTCGGCGTTGCCTGCCCCGTCGGTCTGACCGGGCGGGACTACCAGTTCGAGCATATTGGACCGCTGGAAAGGATCGACCCCGCGTTTGCGCAAAAGGCGCACAGCGTCCAGGTCCGACGTTGGTGTCAGGCCATGTTTCTGGGCCACGCGTCTTGCCATCCGCAGTTGCCGGCCTGTCAGGCCTTCACGCCGGATGGCCTCCAGTTCTGCGGTCGTTCCTTCCGGTTTGCCCGGGGCTGGCGAAGCCGGATGTTTCTGCGCGCCGGGCTGGCCGGACGGTGCCTGTCCGCCGGCGGGCCTGGCCGCGGGGGCCTTACTGGGCTGCGCAGGCTGTTTCGGGCGCGCCTGTTGATGTTTCTGTGCCTGTTGCGCCTTGCGGGCCGCAAGCGCCTCTGCTTCAGCCTTTGCGCGCGCAGCTTCAGGCGACACGGGACGCCGCGCAGGATCGGCATCTGCAGCGTTCAGTCCCGGGCCACTCCGGCGAATGCGGTACTGCTTAGCTGTGGGTTTCGTAGTCATAAAGCTGCTTCGCTTCTTCAAGGGTGTCGAACATATGCAGCTGCCCGCCGATCAGTACGGCGGCAGACCGTGCAAACTTTTCAAGCGTTTCCGCCTGATGCGACACGATTACGATTGTTGTGGTGCTCAGACGTTCCCGCAGCACTTCTCCGGCTTTGCGGTTAAACTCGACGTCTGTTGTCGACGGCATACCCTCGTCGATCAGATACATGTCAAAATCCAGCGCCAGCATCAGCGAGAACGAAAACCGTGCGCGCATGCCGGCGGAATAGGTCCCCAGAGGCTGGTCAAAGTATTCATCAAGATTGCACAGCCACCGGCAGAAACTTTCTACGTAGTCGGGGTCCAGGCCGTAAAGGCGTGCGATGTAACGTGCGTTCTCTACTGCGGAAACCTTATTGACCACGCCGCCCATGAACCCCAGCGGAAACGAGATATTGCATCCCCGGCGGATCTCGCCCGAGTCCGGTTTCTCAAGGCCAGCCATCATATTGATCAGTGTGGTTTTGCCGGTACCGTTGGGTGCCAGAATGCCCAGAGAATTGCCCAGGTCGACGCGAAACGACACCTGGTCAAGGATGACCTTGTACTGGGTCCCCGTCCAGAAGGACTTGGATACATTCTCAAACGCCAGCATGGCTGCTCCGCTGCCCCTTTTGACCCGAAAACGGGTTTTTTCTGCTCTTTGGTACCAGAGCTTATTTACGGATTATCTACTGAATCGGGCCACATTATGTCGAAATTTGAGACAAATGCACAAGAAACCGGGCCGGTTTCAGAGTGCCGCAGGCGGTAACACGCTCACCATCACGGAGCTATGCGCAGATTCCCGCCATGCGGGAGCGTATCAGGCAAAAGCCTGCCACGCCATGCCCGCGATCACGGCACCGATCATCGCGAAAGTCAGGTATGCAACGAAGACCCGCGGTTTCACCAGCGCCCATACCGCTATGGCCGCGGGGATGCTGCTGACGCCCCCGGCAATGACAAATGACATTGCCGCGCCGTTGGCCATGCCCTGGGCCAGAAGGGCATCAATGAGCGGTACAGCCGCATAGCCATTCAGATAGGCGGGTGCGCCGACCAGCGCGCCCAGGATGATCGGTCCGGGACCGTCACCGCCGAGAATGCCGGCGATCAGTTCGGCCGGGACATAAGCCAGCATCAGCGCCTCAATCACATATGCCAGCGTGAGCCATTTGAGCAGAAACAATGCGTTGTCGCGCGCTGTTCCGGCAAAGGTTTCCCTGCGGTCCGCGTGTTGCCAGAAGCGCCAGACGGGGTCTCCTGAAAACGGCCGGGATGCGCCACAGCATCCGCCAACAGCAGGCCGTTCGCGCAGCGGATTCGCGAAAACGGGTGAACGCGCAAACAGCATTGTGCCGAAGCCACCAAAGAGACCCAGGCTGACAGCGGCCAGTGTTTTGGCCACAGCAAAGTCCAGCCCCAGCGTTCCGAAGGTGATGGCAAACATGGCCGGATCCATCAAAGGGGAGGCCAGCCAGAACGCCATAACGGCGCTCAGCGGCGCGCCGACGGCCAGCAGCGCTGCAATAAACGGGATGACCTCGCAACTGCAGAAGGGGGACAGTCCACCCAGCAGGGCCGCCATCAGGATCATCCGGATCTGACGCCCCTCGAAGGCGCGCGCCAGCAATGTTTCGGCACCGGTTGCCTTGAGCCAGGCGACGGCAAGGACAGCAAACAGAATAAAGGGCGCGGTTCCTGCAAGCGCACGCAGGGCAAAGAGGACCACATCTGTCAGCCGGGCGGTATCAAAAACCGCGACCAGCACCAGAAGAATGAGCGTAGTGCCCCATGCGCCCGGCGCTGGCAGTCGCCGCATCGCGGCGCCAAAAGTACTTGTTTCAGCCATTGTCCTGGTCGCCTTTTTTGCCCGCCGCGTCTGCGCAGCATTCAGTGAGAAGAAATCCGGAAAGCCTTTGTACGTCGTTGAAGGCCACGGCGGCGCAGATGATGCTGCGGCCCTGGCGCTTTTGCGCAACAAGCCCGGCTGATGCCAGTATCTTCATATGATGTGTGAGGGTAGATCCGGTGATCCCGGTCCGTTCCCCCAATGTACCAATGCTCAGACCGGCAGGTCCTGCGCGCACCAGACAGCGCAGGACGGCGAGGCGCTGCTCTGATCCAAGGGCTGCGAACTGTGCCGCAGCAACGGTCAGGTCGATATCATCCGGCGATTCCATTTTCATATTTCTATAATTATCGAAATGAAGAGCTGCCCGCAACATTTATTTCGATAAATGCCGAAATGATATTCTGCATCCGCCCATTCGCCTTGCCCGGCCGTCGGCCCACGCAGATGTGAAAATGGAGTTTGCGGTTTGCTGTGTTGGCCTGACGTCGTGAACGCACGCGAAAACCGCGGCGCCACTTACAGCGGGGGCTTTGCACCCGGCCGGCGGTGTACTACGTCAGGCCCATGAAAGACGTCGTCTCTGAACTGGCAGCCTGTGCGCTTTGCTCTGAACGTTTTGCGGAAACAGAAACGGCGCACAGTCCGCGACCGATCATCTGGTTCCGCCCCGGTGCGCGTGTCCTGATCGCAGGGCAGGCGCCGGGCATGCGTGTGCATCTGGATGGCAGGCCCTTCACGGACCCCTCGGGTGATCGCCTCCGGGAATGGCTGCAGACCGACCCTGATACTTTTTATGACCGCGAACGGATTGCGATCGTGCCGATGGCATTCTGTTTTCCGGGCTATGATGCGCGCGGCTCAGACCTTCCACCGCCACCAGTCTGCGCCAGGACCTGGCGGGCGGCTGTGCTGGACACACTGCCCCGCGTGGCCGTGACACTGGTCATCGGCGGCTATGCCATGAAATACCATCTGGGCAAGGTCGCATCAGTCACGGCGGCCGTGCGGGAGCAACCCGGCCGCGACAGAGGTGTCTGGGCTTTGCCGCATCCAAGCTGGCGCAACACCGGCTGGCTGAAAAAGAACCCGTGGTTCGAAGCCGAAATACTGCCCGACCTGCGGCAGGCCGTGCACGAGGCACTTCATGACTGAAAAAACTCCTTTGGACACAGCCTGGCTCGCTGCGGCGGCAGATCCGGACAACGATGCTGTGCGCCTGCGGTTCTACGAACGACTTGCAGACAGCGAGCTCTATCTGATGCTGGAAAAAGAACCCGGACCGGGCGAGGAAACCGTCACACCGGAACTTTTTGACACCGGCGATGCGCGGTATGTGCTGGTCTTTGACCGCCCTGAAAGGCTGGCAGGTTTTGCCGGCCAGACCGCGCCCTATGTTGCACTGTCCGGCCGGACTGTTGCGGGTATGCTGCAGGGGCAGGACATCGGGCTGGGACTGAACCCGGAGGCCGGACCCTCATCCACGCTCCTGCCTGCAGAAGCAATTGAATGGCTCAACGGGACACTGGGCAATGCACCTGATGAGGTTGAGGCACGGATCACGGAAGTGCGCGCGCCTGCCGGGCTGCCGGACGTGCTCATCGAAGCGATTGACACGAAACTGGCCACCGCCATGGGGCTTGCCCGCTTTGCCTGTCTCGTGGGCGTGACCTCCGACACAGGCGCAACGGGTCATATGCTGGCTTTTGTGGATGCTGTACCCGCTGCCCAGGATGCGCTTGCGCGTGCAACCTCTGAGGCTTTGACGTTTTCGGGCATCGAGGCAGGCGCACTGGATGTGGGATTTTTCCGCGGCTCTGAGGAAATAGCGGAAAAGCTGGAACGCGTGGGTCTGCGTTTTGACCTGCCACAGCTGCAGGAAACCCTTCCTGATCAGAGACCGGCGCCGGGCAGTGATCCGGACAAACCGCCCCGGTTGAAATAAACGGCGCCCGGAATCGGACGTTTCCTCACAGAGTGATCACGCGAATGCCCGGATTTTCACAAGCATGCGAGATCGGCCGTAACATGGTGCACAGGAAGGCGTTCCCATTCTACATCTGTCACACCGGCGGACGAAGTGACCGCCTGAACCCATAAACCGGAGTATGCGACACATGCGTTTCCCCCTGAATTTTCTGGCTGCTACTGCGACAGCAGTGACTTTTGCAACGGCGTCCTTTGCTGGCGAACAGTACGTGGACCCGACCGGCTTTGCCGTATCCGGCTATGACGTGGTCGCCTATTTCGACCTTGAGCAGGCCCCTGTAGGCCAGTCCCAGCCTGCTGCGGTTCCAGGCGATAAAGACATCACAGCAACCTACAACGGTTCAACATTCGCTTTTTCCTCCGAAGCGAACCGCGACCGTTTCGTTGCAAACCCGGCGGCCTATGCTCCGCAGTATGACGGCCACTGCGCCTATGGCGTGGCACAGGGCGGCAAGGTCCCGGCAAACCCGAACCTGTGGCGGATTGTCGACGGCAAACTGTACCTCAACATCACAAAGAACGTTGTTGGCTTCTGGGAAGAAGACATCGGGGGTAACCTGAAAAAATCGGAAAAGAACTGGGTGAACATTGAATCCGCGGCTGCATCTGATCGTGCAATCCCGCAGTTTTCCAGCTCCGCGCCGGTTAACTGATCATGTCGATGTCTGATCCTTCCGGGAGCGGGCAGGCGAATTCCCCGTCGCGTCTGACGCGGCGGGGTGCTCTGATTCTGGGGCTGGCCGGTATTGCGACAGGCGGTGCGGTGGCCGCTCAGTGGTACAATGTGCTGGCCGAAAACGATGGTGAAGCCGCGATCAGCCCGGTGGAAGCGCACCGCGCGTCGGGCGCCGGTGAGATCACCCTCGTGGACATCCGCAGGCCGGATGAGTGGGAACGCTGGGGTGTCGGCGAGGGTGCTGTGCCCATCGATATGCGTCGCCAGGACTTTATCGACGAACTTCTGATCCGCACCGGAGGTGACCGCAGTACGCCTGTGGCGCTTATCTGTGCGCGTGGGGTGCGGTCCCGCCGGATGACAGAGCTTCTGCAGGCCGCAGGGTTTACCAGCATCATTGACGTGCCCGAAGGCATGCTGGGTTCTGGTGCCGGTCCTGGCTGGATCAAACGGGACCTGCCGGTTTACCGGCCCTGACTTATTTCTGAACAGGCAGGCCTCCGGGCCCTGCCGGAACCCGCCTGACAGTCGTCCCCCCGGCTTTGGGCGGGTTTTATTGTGCTTGAATATGGGGGCAGGGGCTATTCGGCCGGCATGCCTGAGTTGTTCAGGAGCAGCGCAATGCGGCGACGCTCACGCAGCGCGCGGGTCACAATCGCCGGTTCGCGCAGCGTGTTGGGGCTGTTCATGCGCAGCGGTGCAGGAACGTAACGGCTCACGGGCAGGGCGCTCAGTGCCGACAGCGGCACAGCCAGACACAGGCTTGCGGCAATCGGGATGAGCCAGAGGGACACAAGCCCGGACACCAGCCCTGTCAGCAATACGAGGCCCAGCAGTGTTTCCATCCAGTGAAACCGGATCAGCACCCGCAGCGGATAGGCCCGGGCGTCACGCACCTGTGGCGCCCAGGGATCAGAACGCCCTATGGACGCGCGGAATACCGCGCGGGTCTGCTGGATCATCATCACAGGCGCATAGGCCACGGACAGAACAATCTCGACGAGGAACGCGCCGAGGAACGCAGGCCGCCCGCCATAAACGCGTGTCGCTTTGGGGTGCAGGGCGATGATGCCCGCGCCGACAATTTTCGGGGTCAGCAGCATCGCGTACATGATGACAAGGAAAACTGCGCTGTCGATGTGGCTCATGGCGGGGGGCCAGTCGGGAAACAGCGGATTGGCTTCGTTGAAATAGCGGATGACGTTGGTTTCAGAATCCTTGCCCAGCAACGTCCAGATCACCAGCAGGCCAAACCACGCCGGTGACAGCAGATAGGCAACCGCCCCGTGCAACAGATGGAACCTCGATACCGGGTGCAAGCCAGCCGTCCGCAGCAGTTTCAGGTGCTGCAGGTTGCCACGGCACCACCGCTGATCGCGCAGGACATAGTCGATCAGCGTGCCGGGCGTCTCCTCAAAGCTGCCGGTCACGCGGGGAAGGAAACGGACCTGCCACCCGGCCCGGCGCAACAATCCGGCTTCGACAAAATCGTGGCTCAGAATGAGCTCAGACTGACCGCGTCGGCCCGCAAGATGTGGCAGCCCCGCTGATGCGGCAAAGGCGCGCGTGCGGATGATCGCGTTGTGCCCCCAGTAATTGCCTTCGGTTCTTGCCCAGTTGGCCAGCCCCTCGGCCAGCAACCAGCCATAGGCAATGTTCGAGAACTGCTGCAGCCGCGCGAAAAGCGTGCCGGCGCCGATAAGCATCGGGAAAGTCTGAATGAGGCCTGCGTCCGGGTCACGGCTCAACTCGCTGGCCAGCCGGTCAATTGCCTTGCCGGTCATCAGGCTGTCGGCATCCAGGACAACCATGGCTTCCCAGTGCCGCCCCCCAGCCGGTGATCCAGTCGACCAGGTTGCCGACTTTCTTGTCTGTGTTGGTGGCGCGGCGACGATAGTAAACCTCAAACCCTTCGGGCGCACCGGCCCGGAGCGCTGCGAAAGCGCGGGCCTCATCAGCTGCAATTGCCTCATCTGTTGAGTCTGACAGCAGGAAGAGCGTGTAGCGGTGCGGGCTGGCGCGGCGCGAGAGGTCGTCCAGCATGGCCGCCGCGTTTCCGAACACATCGCTGGGGTTTTCATTGTAAACCGGCACCAGAAGCGCGACGTCAAGGCCAGGCGCCCCGGCGACCTCCGGATCGTCCGCATCCTCGCGGGCGAGAAGGCCTGCCACGGCCACGCCGATCGTGCTGACAGACAGGGAAACCCAGACAAAAGTCGCGCCAATCATCGTCAGCAGGGCCCACTCCAGGCCCGTCATGCCGGTTTCAGACAACCAGCCATAAATCGCGCTGAGCATCAGGGCCGTGCCGACCAGTGCGGGCAGAAAAACGCCCAGACGCCAAGGCATGGCCCGGGCCGGTGCAGTCGCCGCATCATTGCGAAGGGCGGGTCGGGCGGAAAGATCCTGCGCGTCCATCCGAAGCGGCGCGCGCGCCGGCATCGATATCAGGGGCGCCTCACTCATCCGGCGGTCCACCGGTAGAGCCAGACTTCGCTAAGGGGGGCACCATCAAGGCGCAGCTGTGCGCGGAACTCGATCAGATCCGCGTCGCCCGGCTTGAATGTGAAAGCCAGGCGGGGGCCGTTCGTCTCGGGGTTTCTCTGGACCAGACCAGGTGTGACTTCGCCTGCACTGCCCCGCACCAGAATATCAATGCGCGACAGGTCTTCGGGCACCAGCGCACCATCCTCAAAGTCGATCGCAACGATGTTGCCACCCTCGGGACGTCCGCCGATGGCGGTGTTCAGCACGCGCAATGGCATGCCGGTCGCCGGTGCGGGTGCCTCGCCCCAGTCCAGGGTGTAGCTCATCCGGTGGCTTTCGCCTGCGGCAATCGGGCGGGACGGGCGCCAGTAGGACACAATATTGTCGTAGATCTCCAGATCAGCCGGAATCTCCACCAGCGTCACCGAACCCGGCCCCCAGTCTTCACCGGGCGTGACCCACAGGGCAGGGCGCTTGTGATAGAGCGCTTCCAGGTCGGCAAAATCACCAAACGCGCGCGGGCGCTGCATCAGCCCAAACCCTTTGGGGTTATTGTCAGAGAATGCGCTGATCTGCAGCGACAGCGGATTGGCCAGCGGCCGCCAGATGACCTCTCCGGCTCCGTTGTGAATGAGCAGACCGTCGCTGTCGTGTACTGCTGGCCGGAAGTCAGAAAACCGCTGGCGCATGGTTTCGTCAAAGAGAAACATCGAGGTCAGCGGGGCGATGCCCACGTGGCGCATTTCTTCGCGCGCAAAGAGCGTTGCGCTGACCTGCATCCGCAGAACTTTGCCGTGCGTTATGTCGAAACGGTAAGCGCCGGTGCAGCTTGGGCTGTCGAGCAGCGCATGCAGCACAACATTGCCCGCACCCGGCTGTGGCGTTTCTAGCCAGAAGGCCGTGAAATCGGGGAATTCCTCACCAGCGGGGTCGCCCGTACGCAGCGCAAGTCCGCGCGCTGACAGGCCATAGATTTCACCCGTACCAATACCCCGGAAATAGCTGGCCCCCTGGAACACCGCGTATTCCTGAAAGATGCCGGCCTGTTCCAGTTCGGCGCGCAGACGCAAGCCGGAATAGCCCAGCGTGCTGTCGATCTCGACATCCGGAAACTTGTCAGTTGTGTCGAAGACACCCATGTCGAACGCCAGCGGCCGCGAGCGCCCTCCGTCGATGACGTTGATCTCCACAGCCTGCGGAAAATAAAGACCGGGCGGGAACACGTCGACCCGCTGCGGGGTATCGGAGTTTTCCCAGAGCGCATTGCGGCTGTCGAACCAGATTTTACGGTACTGGTCATACGTCAGATTGCGCCAGCTTTCCGGAATAAGCGGGCGGGGCGCGTAGGGCTCTGCGGCCAGCGCACGGGCGCGGTCCACGACCGACTGCGGGTCAAAGGCTGCGCCGTCGCCAAGCTGGAGACCGGGTTCTTCGGCCAGAGCCGCAGATGGTACCGCGGCCATGGCCATGAGGGATTTCAGAACGTCGCGACGCAGCATTACCCACCTGCCTTTCGGGTGCGCCAGGGCTGGGATTTGAACCACCCGGCACCATAGGCCGTGAGCACAAGAACACCCATACCGGCCAGATTAACGGCGATCACTGTCAGCGTGTCGCGTCCCAGCATATCCATGGCGAAGCCGCTGAAGCGGGCGGTGAACATGCTGACGATAAAGACAGCAAGTGACTGCTGACCCACCTTGAGAATGATGGTGAGCGCCCTCTGCCAGATCCGTGCCCAAAGACCAGCGCCGGTTGCCAGAAGCCGTGCACCCTTGTCGCCTGCAGCAACCCAGCACAGGTAGGCGAGTGCGAGGAAATGAATATAGCGCAGGATACCAAAGTCCGATTTGGTGATCCAGGCGCGGTTATCGATGCGCCATTCACGCGCCCAGTCGAAACCAAATTCGCGCACGCCGATGTTGCTGAGCGGAATATTGGCAAGCACGAGAAACAGTGCGACCCCGATCAGCGCGGCGTTCACGGGCGGTTTTGGCAGCCAGCCGCGCATAAACGCAAAGCCGGTAAAGAAGATCAGCTGCCAGCCGAACGGGTTGAAAAACCACTCGCGCTGGGTGCCGTTGTCCTTGACCCAGGGCTCAGCCGTGAAGTTCCAGTGTGGCAGGCCCAGCATGTCCGTCAGCGCGCGCTGTCCCATCAGCCATGCAAGACCCACAAAAGCCGCAACCAGCCAGAGATTGACCCGCGACAGGGCCATGATGACCGGCATCAGAACCAGCACGACCATATACATGGGCAGAATATCGAAATAATTCGGCACGTATTGCAGCGTAACAAAGCTCAGCCAGATGTCCTGGTTGGTCCAGCGTTCGCTTTCGACGAAGAGCGGCCAGAGGTTCAGCTGGCCCCAGTAATTCCGGCTGGTCATTTCCAGATCTGTCAGGAAAACCACCAGCGCAACGGTTGCCACAAAGAGGCCGACATGCGCCCAGTATACCTGCCAGACTCTGTAGGCGACACGCGCTGTGCCGAGCGCGAATCCGGCCCTGTCAAAGGTGGACCCAAAGGCGATGGCCGATGCCATACCAGAGCAGAACACAAAGATTTCGGTCGCATCCGAAAAGCCCCAGCGTGCCGGGATCCAGGACGTGAAAAAATTTCCCGGCGTATGTGCAAACAGGATGATGAACATTGCAATGCCGCGGAAAAAGTCCAGGCGCAGGTCGCGCACACGCGCGCCGCCTGCAGCGGCATGCGCCGTGGCAGCACCGGACAATCCGGAGGATAGCGTATTCGGGTCGGCAAGTGTCATGGCCGGTCTTTATGCGTTGCGCTCGGAATTGTCATCAGGTCGTGGCGTTCACTGGGCAGGGATTCGCCGGGCCTGCGAAATGCTCTCAAGACGGGATGTGGTGTAGCGGTCTGCTTTGCCCGCCCGGCGGGCGAGGCGGTCCTGGAGAATTGCCTCCGTGGCGTCATAGCGCCCCGCGCGCAGACCTGCATCGATTGTCAGGCGCTCGAACACGTCGCGCTGGGCGTGGCTGCCACCAATCGTCTGCATGGCGGGACGGGCAGCGGCAAGATCGGAAAACGCCGCATCATAGCGTCCTTCGGCAAACGCGTTGAGGCCGGCGAGGGCCGCGACACCCGGATCGGCATAGCGTGACTGCATCTCACCTTCGCGTGCGGCATCGCGGGCAAACCGGGCCGTCATATCCGCAACCGCATCGGGCCGGTCAGCGCCGGTCAGCGCGAGCATATAGTGCAGGTCCGCGAAGACGACACAGCCGTCTTCGGTTCTGTTTTCAGACAGATCCGCAAGCTCGTTCCAGCGCGGGCCTACATCCACACCTTCCAGTTCCAGCCGTGTCAGCAAAGAGGTTGCGTTGGAGATGTCGCGGTAGTCGTCGGTTTTGTCTGCACGGATCTGCGCATCGTAGAGGCCAAGGGCCACATCCATTTCGCCACGGTCAAGATGCAGCAGCGCTTTATGCCACCACACGTGGTACCGGAAGTTATTGCAGTGATCCCATGCGCTCGTGTGCTCTTCGATCATGCGGATGCCATCATCGGACCGGGCTGTCATGTCATAGACATGGGTCACCGCATGCAGGCCCCAGCTGTCCTGTGGCACCAGCACCAGACCGTGACGTCCGGCTTTTTCCGCCTGTTCGTAGTCGCCCGTTTCCTCAAGCGCGAATGCGTGACACCCAAGGGCAAAACCACGTAGTTTGTGGTCTTCGCCGTGCGCATCCAGAACGCGTTCGATCGAGCGGCGCATCCCCTTTGCATCCCCGAGGATGAAGCGGATGGCGTGGCTTACCTTGGCCGACAGCGTATCCGCCGGGTTCTGGCTGAGGATTTTTTCCATCTCGGTCACTGCGCCACTGAGGCTTCCGGCCAGCCAGTGATCCAGCGCGTCGATCCACGCCTGCTCGCGTGGGGAAACCGGACCGCGGGACGCGGCAGTATGCGCCGCAGCAGCAGCCTCGCCGGCAACGGTCACCAGTTCACGGCGCCCCATCATCATGGAAAACAGACCGCGCGCGGCATGGCCCATCGCAAAGTCAGGCTCGCCTTTCAGCACAGCGCCAAGATGGGTTGGTGTTGCCATGCTGTGCGCCAGAAAGGCGTGAACCATATAGTTCCATTCCGAAAGAGCCTCGTCCGTTCGCAGGGACACCGGGCTCTGGCAGATATCGTACTTCATCAGGGTTGCGCCTCTTTAGCGTTTCGTTTCCTTTGTTTACCGCAATATCGTGCGCGGCGAAGCCATGCGCCGGTGCACACACGCCAACGTGAAGCCACGTGTCCGCCAGATGCTAATATTTCAGCAAAATGCAGCCGGAGGCTGTGCCAAACGGCAATTTTCGGCCGGTCGCTGCGGGATTGTTACGCTTTTGGCGGCGTCAGACCGAACATGTCGCACACACCCGCTGTGTCCTGGCCAAAAACGGGCGGGGCCCGGCGGTAGGTCACAGGCGTCCGGGACAGTTTCAGAGGATCTCGCCAGCAGTTTCACAGCACCGTTTTCCAGCCCGTCTCCGGGCACCTCTACAACGGTGTCCCGTGCTTTTGCCTGATCCGAATTCAGTGCCTGCGCGACCGTGTGGATCGGGCCGGCGGGTACTTTTACGCTGTGCAGCTTTTCCAGCAGTCCGGACATGCTGAATGTGGCCACCGCCGGTGCAAGAAGCGCAATCAGAGTGTCGCGGTTTTCGATTCTGGCGACATTGGTGGTGAACCTTGTGTCGTCAGACAGTCCTGCAAGCCCCACTGCATCACAGAAGCGCGCAAACTGCGCATCGTTGCCGACAGCAATCAGAACGTGACCGTCCGAACAGGCGAAAGCGTCGTAAGGCACGATATTCGGATGTGCGTTACCCCGACGCACGGGTTCGCGCCCGGATGTGAGATAGTTGGTACCTTCGTTGATCAGCCAGGCCATCTGAGCATCAACAAGGGACAGATCGATATGCTGTCCCTCACCGGTGGCATCGCGATGGCGCAGGGCGGCAAGGATCCCGATTGTCGCATACATGCCGCACATCACATCGGCGATGCCGACACCCACTTTCATGGGGGGGCCGTCCGGATCACCGGTCAGCGACATGATCCCGCCATAGCCCTGGGCCATCAGGTCATACCCCGGCTGCGCCCGGTTGGGGCCGGTCTGCCCGAAGCCTGAAATCGAGCAATAAACGAGACCAGGGTGAACGCCGCAAAGCGTCGCGTGATCCAGTCCGTATTTCTCAAGACCACCGGGTTTGTAGTTTTCAATAACCACATCGGCACGCGCGGCCAGCTGGCGTACAAAGTGCTTTCCGTCCTTACTGGTCAGATCAACGGCAACGGAGTGTTTGTTTCGGTTTGCCGCCATAAAATAGGCCGAAAGATCGGTTTTTCCGCCATTCCCGTCCCGCGCAAAGTTCGGCCCCCAGCCGCGCGTATCATCGCCGCCTGTTTTAGGGTTCTCGATCTTGATGACGGTTGCGCCGAAATCGCCCAGCATCTGGGTTGCGGTAGGACCTGCGAGAATGCGGCTGAGATCAAGCACCACCAGCCCGTCGAGGGCACCGGGTGTGTCAGATGCGCCCGTCATAGCCACCTCTGTCAATCACGGCCGCAATAACGGTGAACGTATCCGCAGTGAGCGCGCTGTTGAGGGCGGCTTCGAGTTCTGCGCGGTTTGTCACGGTGTGTCCTGCTCCACCGAACGCCTGACCGATTGCTGCAAAGTCGTGCCGGGCAAAATCCACGCCGTTGTTCTTCATCTGCCGCGAGCGTTGCTTGAGCTCGATCAGAGACAGCGAGGCGTCCACAAACACCACAAAGATGGTCTTCAGCTCAAGTTCCGCTGCAGTGCTCAGTTCGCCGGTGATCATCAGAAAACCGGCGTCGCCACTGAAAGAAACGACCGGGCGGTCCGGTTCGGCGACCTGAGCGCCCATTGCCAGCGGAATGGCGCAGCCCATCGTGCAAAGCGCTGTGGATTGTGTCAGGCCGCGCGGCTCATAGCATTCCCACATCTGGCTGAGCAGGATCCGGTGTGCGCCGCTGTCCACGGTGGCAAGGGTTTCGCGCGGCAGGACGTCCCGGCAGGTGGCAATTACGCCAGCCGGTCCCCGGGGGTCATCGGTTGGGAATGCCGCCGCCAGTGCCTGGGCTGTGGCTTCGATCTCACCACCTGTCCAGGTTTCCCCGGCCTCCAGCCCGTCTGACAACGCCTCCAGCGAGGCGACACTGTCTGCGATGAAATTCAGGCCGGACTGGTGCATGTAGTGGTGGTTCGGCTCCGCCGTGATGTCGATCACGTTCTGGCGTCGCGGGTCCCATGCATCCCGCCATCCGGTGCGCATTTCGATCGGGTCGTAGCCAAGACAGATAATCAGATCCGCTTTTTCCACCAGAGGCAGCAGGTGTCTGTCTGCGAGTGGAGACAGGCCCGCACCTCCCAGAGCCAGCGGATGGTCCTCCGGCAAAAGGCCCTTGGCCTTGTAGGTCGTGATCACCGGCGCATTGTGCTTTGTCGCAAACGCCTCAAGACGAGCGCCTGCGTTGTCATTCATGGCGTCCAGACCGACCACCAACAGGGGCCGTTTTGCAGCCGCCAGCCAGTCACGCGCTTTGGCGAGGTCCGGGCCGGCGGGGGCCACGACAGCCGCATCCGCGCGCCGTGCAGGGACAGATGCGGAAACCTGCGTGTCCGCGACGCTGATCGGCACATCAATGTGCACAGGGCCGGGCCGCCCTTCTGTCGCGATGGCCACGGCCTTGTCTGCGATCACATGAGCAGCGCCGGGCACCAGTGAAAAGCTGGCCTTGGTGATCGGGCGGAACACGGCCTGCTGGTCCAGCACCTGGTGTGTGTATGTCTGCGCTTCGTCGGCATCGACCGCTCCGGCCAGCACAATGACAGGCACGCGGTCCTGGTGGGCGTTGGCCACGGCGTTGACGCCATTGAGCGCGCCGGGTCCGACTGTTGCGACCAGAATGCCGGGCGCGCCTGTCCGGTGATAAACACCTTCAGCCATGAAGGCGGCGGCGTTTTCATGTTTGGCCAGAATGAACCGGATGCCCGCGGTCTCCAGCGCGTCCACCAGCGTCAGGACCTCGCCACCCGGCATGCCAAAGGCAAAACGGCAGCCGGCATCGTAAAGGCGCTGTGCCAGGGCGTCAGCGGCGCGGATGGTCTGAGGTGCGGACATGGGGTTTCCTCCGGATCAGTTTCCAGAGAGGGCATATACCATGACTGCGCGAGCGCAACTCACCATTGTGTTGAAAAGATTTCAGCCCTGCCGGTCAGCGGCGGCGGTCACGCCGTGAGGACATCGGCTGGAAGGCAACGCCGACATGCGCTTCGCAATAGGGCTTACCCTGTTGCACCGGAAGACCGCAGAACCAGAAATTGTCCGTCGCAGGATCCCCAACAGGCCATTTGCAGGTCCGCTCGGTCAGTTCCATCAGGGACAGCTTTTTCGCCTTTTTCTCAATCTCTGACACTTTGGCCAGCGCTTCGGGGCTGATTTCGTTGGCGGAAGGCTGCGGCGGCAAAGGCTGGCCGGCCGGGATAATCTGTTTGCGCGCCGGCAGCGGTTTGGGGGCTGCTCCGGGCTCCGCACGTGCTGTGGCAGCGGGTTCGGCGGGTTTAGGGGCTGCCTTGGGCTTTGCTTCGGCCTTCGGGGCCGGTTTTGCCTTGGGCTCAGGCTTGGCGGCCGCCGTTGCGCGGTTGGAAAGTCCCAGACGGTGTACCTTGCCGATCACGGCGTTGCGGGTCACGCCACCCAGTTCTTTTGCAATCTGGCTGGCAGACTGGCCCTCACCCCACATTTTTTTGAGCATCTCAACGCGTTCGTCGGTCCAGGACATCGGCCATTCCTTAAGTCAAAAGCGGCCCCGGTTCGGCGGGCCGCTCTGTAAATTCGTCAGGGCTCTATTTTAAGCAACACGCGCCGAGTTACAAGCGGTGAACCGTTAATGAGTTCTGTTGGCGGCCGTGGGCTGTATGCGTGCCTCGCGGATTGCCAGAAGAATGCCGCCCGCAAGAATAACAGACGCGCCCAGAACACTGATGGTATCCGGGATGTGCCCGTAAAAGAGCAGGTCGTATGCTGTTGCAAAAAGCAGCGTGCCATAGCTGAAAGGCGCGATGAAACTGGCGTCCGCACGGGCCATTGCGTTCACAAAGCAGGTCTGTGCCATCGCCATCATGCCACCCAGTGCCGCCAGCAGCAGCCATTGCTGGCCCGTGGGCATCTGCCAGACCGAAAGCACCGCCAGCGAGGACAGCACCAGCCCCAGAAAGTTATTGATGAGCAGGATCTGAAACGCCGGTTCGTGCCCCGACAGCTTCTTGATGAAAATGAGCTCCATGCCCATCACTGCTGCTGCAGTGAGGGCGAGAAGACTGGCGGCCTGAAAGCTGTCGGGCGTCGGGCGGAGCAGGACCATCGCGCCCGCCAGCGCCATCGCCGCCGCCGACCATCTGATGCGGCCCACCCGTTCGCCCAGCAGCGGAATGGCCAGCATCATCGCAAAAACAGGGTTCAGAAACGTGATCGCTGTCGCGTCTGTCAGGGGAATGTAGGCCACGGAGGCAAACATCAGGGTCACGCCCGCCCAGCCGAATGTGGTCCGGGCCAGATGCAGACGCCAGTCAGGACGCGCGATGTGAGGGCGCAGAACCGCAGCCGCCACCCCAAGTGTCACAAACGCAAAAACGAACCGTCCGTGCGTGATCTGCAGTGGATGGAGGGCCGGTCCGGCGACATCGCTTCCCAGTGCCTTGGCCAGCAGCATGGTCGCCGCGATGAAAGCGGTCGCCACCATCATCAGCAGGACAGCAAGTCTGGGATTTTGAGGTGTGCCGGAAGCCATGCCGCCCTATGCGCCTGTGATCAGGATGCCGCAAGGGGACAAAACGCTTTTCTTCCGCAAAGACATGTACTAGGCAGTCGGCATGAGAACTGTAACACGCATCCTGAACCGACGACGCCTGAGCGCCTGAACCACGTCTGCGTGAACCGGGGCATTTGCCCTTTCTCTGAACCTTCTGAAAAAATGTTGACCTGCTCCTGAGGCTCATGCACGTTCCGTGCTTCAGCCAGAGCGTACCTGACAAGGATGATCCGATGATCCCGACCATACTGCCGACTTATTCCCGTGCCCCGATGAGTTTCGTCAAAGGCGAAGGCTCCTGGCTGGTGGAAGCAGATGGCCGACGTTTTCTTGATCTGGGTGCAGGTATCGCGGTTAACGCGCTGGGGCATGCAAACCCCGCTCTGGTAGACGCGCTTACGGAGCAGGCGGGTGCGCTGTGGCACACCTCAAATCTGTACCAGATTCCGAAACAACAGGAACTGGCTGACCTGCTGACAGAGCATACTTTCGCGTACACGGTTTTCTTTACCAATTCCGGAACGGAATCCTGTGAACTGGCCGTGAAAATGGCCCGCAAGTTCTGGTTTGACAAAGGCAGTCCGGAACGGACAGAAATTATCACCTTTTCCGGTTCGTTTCACGGCAGATCATCTGCGGGGATCGCGGCGGCGGGTTCCGAGAAAATGACCAAAGGTTTCGGGCCTCTTTTGCCGGGTTTTGTGCACCTTGAATTCGGCGATCATGATGCGCTCGAAGCGGCCATCACTGCAAATACGGCGGCCATCCTGATCGAGCCCGTCCAGGGCGAGGGCGGCATCCGGCCTGTACCGGATCAGTGCCTGAAAGGATTGCGGGAGCTTTGTGACGAAAAGGGCATTCTGCTGATCCTGGATGAGGTGCAGTGCGGTGTTGGCCGTACCGGCAAGCTTTTTGCGCATGAATGGGCCGGGATTGAACCCGACATTATGATGGTCGCCAAAGGCATCGGCGGTGGTTTCCCGCTGGGGGCAGTTCTCGCAACCGAGAACGCGGCCTCCGGTATGACAGCCGGTACGCACGGATCGACCTATGGCGGCAACCCACTGGGATGCGCAGTGGGCTGTGCGGTGATGAAGGTCGTGGCCGACCCGGAGTTTCTGGCCGATGTGAACCGCCGGGCCGGCCTGTTGCGTCAGAAACTGGAAGGGCTCGTTGCGTCCAACCCGGATGTGTTTGAGGGCGTGCGGGGCAGTGGCATGATGCTGGGACTGCTGTGTCGCGCCACCAATACAGATGTGGTCGCGGCAGGGTATGCAGAGCAGGTGCTGACGGTGCCGGCGGCGGATAACGTTATCCGTCTGCTGCCGCCGCTGAACATCTCTGATGAAGAACTGGCTGAAGCTGTGTCCCGGCTCGATGCCGCAGCAAAAACTGTCGCAGCTGCCTGAGCGCCAGGTTCCAAAAGGTAAATGAAATGAACCACTTTCTGGATATTCACACCACAGCGCCCGGCGATCTGAGGTCCATCATCGACAATGCTGCCGCAATGAAGAGCGCCCGCGCGGGGCGTCCGCGCGGTGCGCTGGATGACGATCAGCCGCTGAAAGATCACATGGTTGCGCTGATCTTCGAGAAACCGTCAACCCGGACACGCGTCTCGTTTGACGTGGGCGTGCGGCAGATGGGCGGCCAGACCATGGTCCTGTCCGGCGCTGACATGCAGCTCGGCCACGGTGAAACGATCGCCGACACGGCCCGCGTGCTGAGCCGTTACGTCGATCTGATTATGATCCGTACGTTTGAGGAAGCGACCCTGCTGGAAATGGCGGAATATGCGACCGTGCCGGTGATCAACGGGCTGACAAACCGCACGCACCCCTGCCAGATTATGGCTGATGTTCTGACGTTCGAAGAGCACAGCGGGCCTATCAAGGGCCGCAAAATTGTGTGGTCAGGGGACGGCAACAACGTTTTTGCCAGCTTTGCCCATGCAGCCAAACAGTTCGAATTTGATCTGACTTTCACGGGGCCACCGCCGCTTGATCCGGAAGCTGCGCTCGACGGTCTTTATTCGATTGAAAGAGACCCGGCCAAAGCGGTAGCGGGGGCTGATCTGGTGGTCACAGACACCTGGGTGTCCATGCATGATCCGCAGTCTGCCCGGGAACGTCGCCACAATCAGCTGCGGGGCTATCAGGTCAATGCGGGGCTGATGGCACAGGCCAAACCGGACGCGCTGTTCATGCATTGCCTGCCGGCGCACCGCGATGATGAAGCAACCTCCGAGGTAATGGACGGCCCGAATTCGGTGATCTTTGACGAGGCCGAAAACCGGCTGCATGCGCAGAAGGCAATCATGCGCTGGTGTCTGGGCCGCTGACGCCTCAGCGTTTGCGCGGTTTGGCGCGCAGCGTCGGATCCGCTTTGGTCGGATCCTCGGGCCAGGGGTGTTTCGGGTACCGCCCGCGCATATCCTTGCGCACATCCGCGTAGGAAGACGCCCAGAAGCCGGGCAGGTCTTCGGTCACCTGAACGGGCCTGCGGGCGGGCGACAGGAGCGTGAGCTGCAGCGGTGTTCCGGCGACCGTCGGGTGTTCGGTGACACCAAAGAGTTCCTGCAGGCGCAGAGAAACCTGTGGCTGCGCGTCCTCGTAGCTGATCGGGACGCGGTTCCCCAGAGGTGTTTCGAAGTGCGCAGGGGCCTGGCGGTCCAGCTGCTGCATCTGATCCCAGCTGAGCCGGGCGCGCAGTGCGCCCGACAGATCGAACTTTTTCCAGTCTGCCGTGCTGCGTACGCCGGTGATGTGCGGCAGCAGCCAGTCTTCCAGCGTGTCCATCAGGTGAACGATGTCAAAATCCGGAAATGCGGTGTCAGCTTTGCTCATGAGCCGGGCGCGGGCCAGAAAGCGCTGTGCTGCAGGACCCGGCAACAGTCCTAACTGGCGCACACCGTCCAGCATGGCGCGGGCGACGGTGTCAGCAGGGGCATCCGGCCACGTCCGGTCATCAAGGATCAGAGCGCCATAGCATTCCTGACGACGGGCTTCGACACGTCCGTTCCGGCGGGACCAGCGGCAGATGTTCTGCCAGGCGATCTGGTGCGGAAACGTCGCCCGCAATTCGGCCTCGGTGATGGCTGCCGCCTGGCGTATTCGGGCCTCGCTCGGATCTCCGTCAAGGTTTGTCGCAACGATCAGCCGTTCGTTACAGAAGGGATCGCCGTCGGGAAGGATTGCGCCCTTGCCGCCGGACAGAACAAAACGCGGGGCATCTCCCGGACGCCGGAGCCCGACGCGGTCAGGATAGGCGAGGGCGGCCAGCACGCCGGTGTTCGTGGCGCCATCCGGTCTGGACCGGTCTTTGAGCCGCCGGGCTTCTTCGCGTACCCGGGCGAGCGCAGCGCGGTCCGGGGTTCGGCCGGTATCGGCCTCAGATCTGCGCGGATTCTGGGCTGCGCGCAGCCGCATGGCCAGATCGACGGGCCCGCCTCTCAGAATATCGCGTTCCGACAAGATCGCTGCCAGAAGCGGCGCAGAACTTCCGCCTTTTTCAACCATATGTGCAAGTCTTGGATGCAGGGGCAGGGAGGCAAGACGGCGTCCATGTGGTGTAATACGGCCATTTTCATCCAGGGCCTCCAGCATGCGGAGGACGCGGCGGGCCTCAGCCAGCCGACCCTCATGCGGCGGCGTTGCAAACGTCAGATCCTCTGCGGCGCTGCCCCAAACTGCCAGTTCCAGCGCAAATCCGGTCAGGTCGCCGGCCTCTATTTCAGCCGGGGGCTGAGCAGGCAGAGCGCCATCTTCGCCGCGTGTCCACAGACGATAGCAGTCGCCCTCAGTCACGCGGCCCGCGCGCCCGGCCCGCTGCGTCGCCTCTGCACGGGATACTCGCGTTGTGATCAGGCGTGACATGCCCGAGGACGGATCGAACTCAGCGCGTCGCGACAACCCGGAATCCACCACGATCCGGATGCCTTCGATGGTCAGTGACGTTTCGGCTACGGACGTGGCCAGTACGACCTTGCGGCCCTGTTCAGCGGGTCTTATCGCCGCGCGCTGGGCTTTGAAGTCCATTGCGCCGAACAGAGGATGCAGCGAGGTGTCACTGGACAGATGTTGCCGCAACAGGGCTTCTGTACGCCTGATTTCACCTTCGCCGGGCAAAAAGACCAGCGCGCTGCCTTCTGATTTTGACAGCGCATCAAGGGTAAGGTCGGCAACCGCCTGTTCCAGCCGTGTCTTTCCGCGCGGACGTGGTAGGTAATGTTCACGCACGTCAAACGACCGCCCCTGCGAGGTCAGGATCTGCGCCTGCATCAGTGTTGCAACGGGGGCCGCGTCAAGGGTCGCGGACATTGCGACAATGATCAGATCATCGCGCAGCGCGCCGGCCACCTCAAGGCAGAGCGCAAGGCCAAGGTCCGCATTGAGCGAGCGTTCATGGAACTCGTCGAAAATGACGGCGCCGATCCCGGGAAGGTCCGGATCATCCTGCAGCATGCGTGTCAGAATTCCCTCGGTGATCACTTCGATCCGCGTGTGTTCACCTGTTCTTGCCGCCCCGCGCATTCTGTATCCCACGGTCTGCCCGGTTTCCTCCCCCAGGGTGGCCGCCATGCGGTCAGCCGCGGCCCTTACCGCGAGCCTGCGCGGCTCGAGCATCAGGATCCGTCCTTCTGTGACGCCTGCCTCCAGCATGGCGAGCGGCACGCGGGTTGTTTTACCGGCACCCGGTGGTGCCCGGAGTACAGCCCGCCGGTCGCGGCGCAGAACCGCGATAAGCTCCGGCAGAATGTCGTCAACAGGCAGGGAAAAGCGCATGCTTTGTCCATAGCGAAACCAACAGGGTACGCCAAGCTCTGGACTTTTTCCGGGCCACAGCGGAAAACCGTGCAGAGGCAAGCGGGGCAGGGCCATGGACATTCAGGAACTGGCAAAAGGGGTTGCGGCCGGTCAGCGGCGCGCCCTGGCGCGCGCGATAACGCTGGTCGAAAGCGCGCGGGCCGATCACAGGGCCATGGCATCCGACCTTCTGGAGGCTTTGCCGAAGGACAGACAGGCCCTGCGGATCGGTTTGTCCGGCACGCCGGGAGTGGGAAAATCAACCTTCATCGAAAGCTTCGGGATGATGCTGACCGGGCAGGGGCTGAAAGTTGCCGTTCTTGCCGTGGATCCGTCATCCAGCCGGTCCGGCGGCTCCATTCTGGGGGACAAAACCCGCATGGACCGTCTGTCACGGGACCCGAATGCCTTCATCCGCCCATCGCCCAGCCAGACGCATCTTGGGGGTGTTGCCCGCCGGTCGCGCGAGGCCGTGGCACTCTGTGAGGCGGCAGGGTTTGACGTTGTGCTGATCGAAACGGTTGGTGTTGGTCAGTCGGAGACTGTGGTCGCCGAGATGTCAGACGCCTTTTTGCTGTTGCTGGCCCCCGCAGGCGGTGACGAGTTGCAGGGTGTGAAACGGGGCATCATGGAAATCGCGGATATGATCATCGTCAACAAGGCCGACGGCGATCTGAAACCTGCAGCGACGCGGACCTGTGCAGATTACGCCGGCGCTTTGAGGCTGCTGCGGAAACGCGCACAGGACCCTGAGGGATTCCCAAAAGCAGTAATGGTGTCGGCCCTGAACGAGCAGGGGCTGGCAGAAGTCTGGGGCGATCTGAATGCGCTGATCACGTGGCGTCGCGACAATGGGTTCTGGGACAGAACCAGAAAAGAACAGGCCCGTTATTGGTTTGGCGAAGAGGTCAGAAACAGGCTGCTCGCGGAGCTTGAAGCGCCACAGGTGCGCGCGGTACTGCAGGCGCTGACCGAGCGTGTTACAGCGGGCGCACTGTCGCCTTCGGCGGCGGCAGAGCTCTTTATAGCTGACCTGCGGTCAAAGCAGGGGTGAAAGTCGGCAAAACACGCGGCGCGCGGGTTGACGCTTTGTCCGATTCCCACTAAAGCCAGCAGACGAATTTCCGGGGCGTGGCCTGAGGCTGCCCCCTTTTGTCGTTTACCGGACCGCCGGGACGACGCGAGAGAAAAGGAAGAACCCATGTCACGCGTTTGCGAACTGACCGGAAAAGGCCCGATGACTGGCAACAATGTCAGCCATGCCAACAACAAAACACGCCGGCGTTTTCTGCCGAACCTGAATGATGTGACCCTGCAGTCCGAAGCGCTGGGCCGTGGTTTCCGGTTCCGCATTTCTGCCGCTGCACTGCGCACAGTTGACCACCGCGGTGGTCTGGACAAGTTCCTGGCAAAAGCCAAGGACAGCGACCTGTCCCCCAACGCGCTGAAAGTCAAAAAAGCGATCGCCAAATCGTCTGATACGGCTGAAGCGCTCAGCTGATCCGGCTGCAGTCTGAAATTTGCGAACCCTGTCCCGCCCGGGCAGGGTTCGCGTCGTTTTGGCACAGTAAAACCGTCTGATGGCCTGATATACAGTGCGTGTGAGACATCTGATCCGTCCCTTCCTCGCTATCCTGCTGGCCCTGATGCTCGGTCTTACCGGGCAGAGTATGGCCGTGGCGCGTGGTGCAACGGCAGCCACGGGCCAGATGGTCATCTGCACCGGGACCAGCACCGTAACGATTTACACAGACGCCGAAGGCAACCGGACGTCCGCCCCGCATATATGCCCGGACTGTACCGCTGCTGCTTTTGTGGCGCTTGTATCGGGTGCATCGGCCGTGGCGCGCGAAACCCGGTTTTCCCTGCAGCGCTGGGCAGCTGACCATGCTGCGCCGCACGTGCGTTACCGGTCCGCGCACCGGCACTCCCGCGCGCCTCCTTTTCTGATCTGATCCGAAAGACAAGAAATTCAGAAAACCCAGGAGACGAAAATGTCTGTTAAACCTTTCCTGCGTGGCGCTGCTGTTTCTGCGCTGTGCCTGCTTCCCGCCGCCGGAATGGCGACCGAAATCATCATCAGTGACGCGTATGCACGCGTGTCCCGGCCGAATGCACCCGTCGGTGCTGCGTTCATGGAAATCTCGAACACCGGAGCGACCGATGACCGGCTGATCAGTGTCAGTTCAGATGCTGCAAAACGTACTGAACTGCACACGCATATTGATCAGGGCGACGGCGTTATGAAGATGACCGAAATTGATGGTGGTATTCCGCTGCCCGCGGGGGCGACCCACATGATGGTGCGTGGCGGCGACCATGTGATGCTGATGGGGCTTGAAGCACCGCTTGAACAGGGTACCGCTGTCATGGTGACCTTCACCTTCGAGGAGGCCGGGGACATTGTGGTCGAGATACCGGTCGACAATGAACGCAAACCGGATCACGGCGCGATGAAGCATGATCATAAGGATCACAGCGCAACAAACTGACGTTGCCTGCTGCGTTCAGGTACCCAAAATCTCGTCAACCCAGGCCGGAAGGGTCTGGGTTGCCGGACCAAGACGGATATCATCAAACTGACTGCCGACTTCTGAGGGTTCGAGGTTGAACTCGACGGTTGCCGCACCGTGTCGTTTCGCTTCGGCGACGAAACCGGCGGCCGGGTAAACGTTCCCGGAGGTGCCGATGCTGACAAACAGATCGGCTTCGCTCAGGTGGTCGAAGATTTCTTCCATGTCATAGGGCATCTCGCCGAACCACACGATATCGGGGCGGGCTGTAGGCGCCTGGCAGACAGGACAGCTGTCGCCCGGGTGCATCTCCATTGGCGCTGGCCAACGGTGGTCACAGGTGCCGCAGAGAGCACCCTTGAGCGCGCCGTGCATATGCATCACGCGCTGAGAGCCCGCCTTTTCGTGCAGGTCGTCTACGTTCTGCGTGATCAGGATCACGTCACCGCCGAATTCCGCCTCCAGCTTTGCGAGAGCAGAATGCCCGGCATTGTGAACAGCTTCCGACGACTGTGCCCTCCGGGCGTTATAGAAATCCATAACCAGTTTCGGATCGCGCGCGAAGCCTTCGGGGGTTGCGACGTCCTCAATACGGTGCTGCGCCCAGAGGCCACCTTCTGCACGAAATGTCCCGAGCCCGCTTTCGGCAGAAATGCCGGCTCCGGTCAGAATGACAATTTTTCTGATCATGCTGGTCCCCGCTTGAATAGATCCGGCCGTGCCTCAGGTCTCAAGTATACGCAGCTCGCCCGCAAGAAAAGGCAGGTCAGCCAGCGCCGGATCAATCATCTGGCTTTTCAGAAGCCGCCGCATGGTAGCTGCGATGTCACGCGGGACGTCTCCATCCCATTCCTGCGCTGTGATCAGCGAGATTTGCCGAGCAAACGGTGTGAATGGCAGCGGTATTGCTTCGATCTCGCCGTGGAACCGTCTGGCGCGCATGTAGCCCAGTGGTGTGGTTATCGCCCAGCCGATACTGCGGGCGACCATCGCCATCAGCGCGAGATGACTGCCGATCTCGAAGCGTTTGGGCGGGTTGAGGTTCTGACGCTCCAGTTCCTTGTCTGTCTGGGCGCTGATCATCTGCCCTGCTTCATAACGCAGCATAGGCAGAGCACCGGCAGAGAAGAGCGTGCCTGTCGTCAGGCCCGATCCTCTTGGCACTACCGCCACAAAAGGGTCCCGTGCGACCGGGTATTCGGTCAGACCGTCCGGCAAGTCGCCTGCGACAGCGGATACAGCGAGCTGCAGGCTGCGGTCGGACACAGCATCCATCAGGTCGTTGCTGGATGCTGTGATCATCCGAAAGCTGCAGTCCTGCAGGTTGTCCGCGAGGATGGTCGCGAGCCGCGGCGTGACGTTGTCGTCAAAGTCATCGATGACGCCGATGCTGAGTGACCTTACATGCGCCAGGTCCATCACGGTCATCTCACTCTGCGCCAGACGGAGTTCATCCAGCGCGCGCTCTGTATGTGCAAGAAATGCCTTGCCCGCGGGGGTCAGCCGCATGGGGCGGCGCGAGTGATCCACCAGCTCAGTGTTCAGTGCCGCTTCGAGATTTCGCATCTGCTGGCTGACGGCTGGCTGGCTCAGGCCTGTCTGCAGCGCCGCTTTGGCGACTGAGCCGCTGCCTGCAAGCGCTTCAAACACTTCCAAGCCGCGCAGAGTGACACCCTTCATGGTCATTGTGATCAACTTCCCCTTTTTGAATTTTTTAATCGGCTGCTTGGAGAGGTCAAGAAAACAAAGTCAATTCGATGTATTTATTTGAGAATTGTAAAAGTACTTCGACAGCGGCCATACAACTGGCCATTCTGCAGCAACGTCTGTTTAGTAGTGCTATGGAGAAACGTAAATGATCGTGGCAGCAGCAGCATATCCCTTGGGATTTCTCAGTTCCTGGGCCGAGTATGAAGACAAGATTGCAGTATGGGTTCAGGATGCGGCTGGGAATGCCGCGGATCTGCTTGTGTTCCCGGAATATGGCGCGATGGAGCTGGCAACGCTCGATGGCGCTGAAATCGCGGGAGATCTTGAGGCTTCTCTTTATGCTGTGTCTGACCGCCTGGCGGAGGCAGATGCCGTGCATGCAAGGCTGGCGCAGGAGTTCGGCGTGCATATCCTCGCGGCATCCGGACCGACCGCGACACAGACCAGGCCGGCCAACCGGGCCCGTCTTTTCGCACCGTCCGGCGGGTTCGGTGTGCAGGACAAACAGATCATGACCCGTTTCGAGCGCGATATCTGGCGTGTTGAAGGTGGCGGACCGCTTTGTGTCTTTGACACGGCCCTCGGCAAAATCGGGGTTCTGATCTGTTATGATGCAGAGTTCCCGCTGCTGGGGCGCGCGCTTGCGGACTGCGACATCATTCTGGTGCCGTCCTGCACCGAAGCGCTCAGTGGATACTGGCGCGTTCGCATCGGTGCTATGGCAAGGGCGCTCGAAAATCAGTGCGTGACAGTGATGTCATCTCTGGTGGGAGAGGCTGCGTGGTCCGATGCCGTGGATGTCTCCACCGGTGCGGGGGGCATTTTTGCTCCGCCGGATCGTGGGTTTCCGTCCGACGGTGTGATCGCAGTGGGGCAGATCGGAGCCGCCGGGTGGACATATGCCCCAGTTTCACTGCCGGATATTGCGCAGGTCCGCGCAGACGGCGTGGTGCTCAACAAAACCCACTGGACCGAGCAGGATGGTCGTGACGGTGATGCCACAAATGTGTGCTTGCGATGAATTGCACTTGAAAAACCCTGAAAACAGGCGCATCTAGGCGGCGTCCGCAGATCGGCGGACGTGCAACTCAGGAGAAACCATGGCCAAGGAAGATACGCTCGAATTTCCCGGTGTCGTGAAGGAACTCCTGCCAAATGCGACATTTCGGGTCGAGCTTGAAAACGGCCATGAGATCATCGCACATACGGCAGGAAAGATGCGCAAAAACCGCATCCGGGTTCTGGCTGGCGACAAAGTACAGGTCGAAATGACCCCATATGATCTGACAAAGGGTCGGATCAACTACCGCTTTAAGTAACCCTTGTTTATTCTCGGGTCAGGGTCTCCGCGCCGCAAGGAATTGCTGGCGCAGATCGGCGTTGTGCCGGATGATATCCGGGCCCCCGATATTGATGAGACGCCGGAGCCCGGTGAACTGCCCGTGCCCTATTGCGCGCGTATGGCACGGGAAAAGGCCCGGGCCGTGCCCGCGGAAAACAGCGACGTGGTGCTGTGCGCCGATACGACGGTCGCACTGGGCCGCCGGATCCTTGGCAAACCGGCGGATGCAGGTGAAGCTGCGGATTTCCTCAAAGCGCTGTCCGGCAGACGGCACCGTGTGATCACAGCTGTCGCAGTGTACCACGCGGGCCGGCTGATGGAGCGGGATGCCGTCAGCGTCGTGAAGATGAAATCGCTGTCTGCTGAAGAACTCGACGCCTACATCCGTACGGGCGACTGGCAGGGTAAAGCAGGCGGATACGGAATCCAGGGGCCTGCGGGTGCGCTCATTCCATGGATCCGTGGATCTTTCACCGGCATTGTGGGTCTGCCTCTGGCGGAAACTGCCGGATTGTTGCGCGCAGCAGGCGTCAGGGGAATGTCATGAAGGGCCGTACTGTTATTCTTGACCACTGGAAGGACCGCGAAACCGCTGCGCTGGTGGTTGATGGTGTGCTCGAAGACCTGCTGATTGAAAGTGACCAGCCACGACCCGGAACGATCTATCGCGCGACCGCTGACCGTCCGGTCAAGGGACAGGGCGGTATGTTCCTGAAAACGCCGGATGGGTCCGCGTTTCTGCGCCAGGTCCGTGGCCTGGCACCTGGTCAGTCGGTGGTGGTGCAGGTCACCGGGTTTGCGGAACCCGGCAAGGCATTGCCGGTCACTCAGAAGATACTTTTCAAAAGCCGGTACGCCATCGTAACGCCCGGCGCGCCCGGATATAATATCAGTCGCGCAATCCGCGATGACGACGAGCGTGACCGCCTGCTTGGAATTGCCCACGATGTCATGGACGAAAGTGGTGATGGGCTGATCCTGAGGTCATCCTGCTCAGGCGCTTCCGAGGACGATATCGCGCAGGACATTGAGGCAATGGCGGCGCTGGCCCAGCGTATCCGCACTGATGACAGTGACGGGATGGAAACCCTGCTGGAAGGTGACGGGCCACATGTGCAGGCGTGGCGCGAATGGACCGGGCCTGCAGATATCAGCACGGTGGACGGCGGGCTTGCGGATCATGGTGTTCTGGAAGCAATCGACGCTCTGCGGACACCGCGCGTTGCGCTGGAGGCGGGTGCGTTCATGTTTGTTGAGGCCACCCGCGCGCTGGTGGCGGTGGACGTCAATACGGGTAAGGACATATCGCTGGCCGCAGGTCTGAAGGCCAATCTGGCCTGCGCCCGGGACCTGCCGCGGGCGCTGCGCCTGCGTGGCCTCGGTGGGCAGATCGTGCTGGATCTTGCGCCTATGCCCAAAAAGGACAGGCGGACTTTCGAAACAGCATTGCGACAGGCATTCCGGCGCGATGATACGGAGACAGCACTCGCAGGCTGGACGCCGCTGGGGAACTACGAACTTCAGCGCAAACGGGCGCGCCTGCCGCTTGTTGAGGTGCTGGGATGACCTGTCCGATCTGTGGCAAGCCAGTGGAAAAAGAGGCGCGGCCATTCTGTTCCAAACGCTGTGCTGATGTCGATCTGTCACGCTGGCTGAACGGCAGCTATGCAGTGCCCTCTGAGGATCCTGATGATTTCGATGAGCTTGAGGAGGCGCTGACGAAAGAAGCCGGCAAGGCTGAGGGCAGGGGGCGCCCGCACTGAGCGTTCCGGACGATTGTACCGCGCTTTTGCTGGTCATGCCGGATCAGACCAAACAATCAGTTCGGATTGGAAAAAAGGCTCTGGACACCCCTGCAACAACCTCCTAGAAACCGCTCACCCAGCCACATCAGTGGCATCCCGTGCCCGGGTAGCTCAGGGGTAGAGCAGTGGATTGAAAATCCTCGTGTCGGTGGTTCGATTCCGCCCCCGGGCACCATTTAACTCTTTGATAAGATGATACTTTCTGCTCATGGCTGGTCCTCTTTTCGGTCGGGTTTGACGCTTTTCTGCGAAGGTTTGACACTTTCGGCCCGCCTTCGGTTCTCTTCTTCCAATGTCGCCATCGTCTCGCGGTTCTTGTCGGCAAGGTTCGCAGAGCGCGAGTAGTGCCGTGCCATGGACGGTGTTTTCTGCCCCAGAAGGTCCGCGATGCGGCGTTCATCCAGCCCCGCCTCGCGCAAAGTCGTGGCGACCGTGTGCCGCAAGCCCTTGAGGGTCAGGCCTTTTTCGATAAGGCCTTCATTCTCAAGGGCGGTTTTGAAGCGGTGCCAAACAGTCGAAAAGCCGTTGTATGTCCATGCCTCACCGCGCGAATTGGAAAGCACAGTCTCGGCGTCGTGGTTAGGCATGCGGTTAAGCGCGGCCTGAAGGGTCGGGCTGACCGGAATCGCAACCTCTTCGCCTGTCTTGCCGCGTACGCCCCAGATCGTGCCGCCGTCGACCTGATCATTCCGCAATCTTAGGGCGTCGGACGGGTCGAGGCCGGTGTTCATCATCAGGGCAAGGGCCACGCGCACATGAGGCTTGGCCTTGCCCAAGACGGTGTCCCGTTCTTCGATGGTCCAAGGGCGGTTGGCATATGCGCGGTCGCGCGGGCGTCTCTTGGGAATGACGTCTTTGGCGAAGTTGGCGGAGATGAGCCCCTGCGGGATATTGTAGCGAAACACCTCGCTGAGAAGCGTGCGGACCATATTTGCCCGCCGCCAACCAATCTTCTTTGCGGCCTTGTCATGGATACCCGCGATTAGCGGTGTGTCGATAACGTGGATCGGCGTATCGCGGATCGGCTCAAGGAAATCGGCACATTTGCGGTAGTCGCGCCGGGTGGCTTCGGCGAGGTTTTGGAAGTGCTCGGTCTCAAAGTAGGACTGGATTAGCCCCCCAAGTGTTCCGGCCTTCGGTGCCTTCGCCCGCTGCGCCTCGGCGATCGCGCGGATCGTCTCGCATTCGGCAAAGAACTCGGCGGAACCAATAGGCGCGTGGGTCAGGTCAACCTTGTGGCCGGTCTCGCGGTGATAACATCGCTGCTTGCCGTGCCGGTCCTTGAAAATCTTGAACCCTTTGACCCGCACCTGTGTCATCAAAGGCGGTCCAGAATGGTGTCGCGGGTATCGGTCACAGCCCCAGACTTCACATCATCAATCCAGAGATCGAGGTCACGGCGATCCCAAAGCAGCGTGCCTTGCTTCAACTCAACGGGGCGCACGGGACAAGCCGCCTTGAAGTGCTTCACCGGCAACCCGGCGTAACTCGCGGCTTCGGACTGCTTCAGCATGCGCTTGTCGATCACGCTGATATTGAGATTGGTCGTCGCCATAACCGGACACCCCCGTCAATTCGCCATCGAACTCTCGGCCCTTTTGACCTTGGTCGCGTTCTTCTGAAACCGCTCCCAGCCGCTCATCGTCAGCATCTTGGTCTTCGATGAGATCTCCACGAACTCTAGCTTCCCGGTGTTCATGAGCGCGCGAATTTGCGCAGGACTGAGCCCAACGATCTCGCTGAGCTGTTTGGGAGAGAGAAGACGTTCCTGGGTCAATTTCGGCCTCCATCGCTGGATATGAATAGAATCGCTTGTTCTGCACCTTATGACATGCTCAGATGATCTAAAGGTCAGAAATACGTCATTTTGTGCAGTTTCGCTCGTTATGGCGATTTCGTCAATAGGGAACCTTGCATGCGGCAGGACGCAAAATCAGTTTTCATTGCTATGGGCGCGCGCCTTGCTATCGCGCGCAACGAAGTCGGCCTGACGCAAACAGCAATGGCTGAGGCGATTGGCGTCTCACATCGCGCCTATCACAGCTACGAAAAGGGCCAACGGGGTCTTCCTGTGGAGGCGCTTGTCGCGATGTCAGACCGGTTTGAAGTAGATGCTGCGTGGATATTGCTCGGAACGCAGACAGTCCGTGCATCTCATGACTTTGAAGCTTTGAAACAGATTGAGACCTCGCTCGATCAGCACCTCAACGAAGAAAACATCAAGATCAAAAGTGAGAAGCGCGGGGCCATCGTCGCGCGTTGGTATCAGTCACATCTCGAGGGGCGGGAAGTCAGAGATGATGACGTTCACACTTGGATCGAACTGGTAAGGGATTAGGCCGATGCAAAAGCCAAGCGACAACTGGAAGAAACTTCGGCGCGCAACACTGGAGCGTGCACGCCGCAACGCAGTCGAGCCGTTGGAACCGCTCTATACGGTGCTCTTGGTTGCCAGCGCACTCTATTTGATCGGTTTCCTAAGGCTGAGTTTCGGGGGCAGCCTCATGATTTTACGTTGATATCCGGCGCGGCCATCTTTGCGGTAGCACTATCTGGAATTCTGGTGCCCATTCTTTCGGGTTCCGTCATCACGTTGCGGCTTGCAGACCGTCAGCTCAATAAATTGATTGAAGAATGACACGCTGCATTAAGGCCCCTCGCATTCACACTTCTGCGGCCCGTCCTGCGGCGTACGCTAGCGTAATTTGTACATTTGCACGCTCTGAGCGCGCTCCAACTTAGGAATTCCAGTAGATGCCACTGACACTCGCCCAATTGGAGCGTCACCTTTTTAGCGCTGCAGATATCCTTCGCGGCAAGATGGATGCCTCGGAATTCAAAGAGTACATTTTCGGGATGCTCTTCCTGAAGCGCTGTTCGGACGTGTTCGAACAGGCCCGCTTGGAAGTGGTGCAAAAACGTATCGCGAGCGGTGTGGCCCCGGAGCAGGCCGCGGAAGAAGCGGAGAACAAGGTTTGGTACGGGCGCAGCGGCACGTTCTGGGTTCCGCCGCAATCGCGCTTTGGTCACCTGGTTGACGAAGCGCACGAGAACATCGGCGACAAACTCAACAAAGCCCTGGGTGGCGTCGAGTCCGAAAACATCGCGCTCGAAGGTGTCCTCGACCACATCGACTTCACCCGTAAAGTTGGCCAAAGCAAGATCAGCGACCAGAAGCTGCGCCAACTCATCAATCACTTCGGTGAAATCCGTCTGCGCAACGAAGACTTTGAATTCCCTGACCTTCTGGGCGCAGCATACGAATACCTGATTGGTGAGTTCGCGGATTCCGCCGGCAAAAAAGGCGGCGAGTTCTATACCCCGCGTTCCGTGGTGCGCATGATGGTGCGGTTGCTCAAACCAACGCTCGAACACGACATCTATGACCCCTGCTGCGGGTCCGGCGGTATGCTCATCGCGGCCAAGGATTACATCGACGAACATGGCCAGGACGGGCGCAGGGCTAACCTTTTCGGGCAGGAAGCCGCAGGCACTGTTTGGTCCATCGCGAAGATGAACATGCTGCTCCATGGCATCAACAGCGCGGACCTGCGGAACGAGGACACCTTGGGCGAACCGCAACACGTCGAGGATGGCGAACTGCGCCGCTTTGATCGGATCCTCACAAACCCGCCGTTCTCGATCAACTGGGGCTCCAAGGACAAGGATCGCTCTGGCGAATACACGTGGCAGCCCAAGTTCAGGGAACGCTTCTTCCATGAGGTGCCGCTTGGCTCCAAGAAGGCTGACCTCATGTTCCTCCAGCACATGCTGGCCGTCAGCCGTGACGGCGGCATGATCGCGACGGTGATGCCGCACGGCGTTCTGTTCCGGGGCGGAGACGAAGGTAAAATCCGCCAGAAAATCATCGAAAGCGATCAGGTCGAGGCGGTGATCGGCCTCGGCCCGCAGCTCTTCTACGGCACCGGCATTCCGGCTTGCGTGATCGTCCTGCGCCAGCGGGTGCACCATGGCGCGAACCTCGTCTCCGGCAAGCCAGCCGAACGGCAGGGCAAGGTGCTCTTCATCAACGCCGACCGCGAATATTTCGAAGGGCGCGCGCAGAACCACCTGCTGCCGGAACACATCGAAAAGATCGTCACCACGTTTGAGGAATACCGCGCAATCCCCGGCTTCTCGGCCATCGTCGACATCGACACGCTGCGCGAGAATGACTTCAACCTCAACATCCGCCGCTATGCCGACAACGCCCCGCCGCCGGAACCGCATGACGTGCGCGCGCACCTTGTCGGCGGAATCCCGAAGGCAGAGGTTGAGGCCAAGGCGGACCTGTTCCAATCCCACGGGCTGAACCCGATGGACCTGCTGACGCCGCGCGATGAAAACTATCTCGACTTCGCCGCAGGCCTGACCACCAAGTCAGACCTCAAGCCCGCCATCGAAACCAATACGGGTCTCGTCGCCCGCGAAGCGCAGATCAAGGCCAGCTTCAACGCATGGTGGGACGCGCATCGGGACAGCATCAAATCCCTCTCCGGGGCCGAAGACCCCGCCGCGCTCATCACGCTGCGCGATGAACTGCTCTCCAGCTTTTCCGAAACGCTCGAAAGCCTTGCCATGCTCGACCCGTTTACCGTGCGGGGCATCATCGCGCAGTTCTGGAACCAGTCGCGGTTTGACTTCCTGACCCTCATGGCGCGCGACACCAAGGGTGTGGTCGATGCCTGGCGCACCTCTATCGTCACTGCGCTGGAGGATAAGGGGAACAAGGAAAACCCGCTGGATCACAAGCTGGTCGCCTTCCTCATGGGCGACTTCGTGCGCGAGATTGCCGAGCTTGAGGCGCGCAAGGCGGAACTGGATGCGCAGATCAAGGCGGCGACGGCCAAGCCCGAGGAGGACGAGGAAGAAGAGGACGAGGCCGAACCGGTGGACGAGGCGCAGATCAAGCGCTGGAAGAAGGAACTGAGCGAGGTCAAGAAGACCCTGAAAGCCAAGCAGGCGCAGTTCACGGATGAGATCAACGCAGGCGTTGACGGGCTGTCATCCGAGGAGGCGGCAGAGCTGCTGCTGAAAATCCTCCATGATGACATGCAGAAAATCCTGACCCGCTACATCGCCGCACAGCGCGGCCAGATCGTGGCGGCGTTCGAGAACTGGTGGGACAAGTATCGCGTGACCCTTACCGAGATCGAGGGCGCACGGGCAGAGGCGACGGAGAAGCTGGCCGGGTTCTTGAAGGGGTTGGGCTATGTGTGAAGCCGAACTTCTTGGTCAGAAGGTTGAGGTGCTCAACGGTTTCGCTTTTCCGTCTTCTGGCTTCACCACAGAGGACGGTCTGCCGCTAGTTCGCATCCGCGACATCGCTTCAGGCCAAACGGAAGTTAACTTTCGAGGAAAATTTGATCCCGCCTACTTGCTGGCGAACGGTGACGTCCTCATCGGGATGGACGGCGATTTCCTGGTGTCCCGATGGTCTGGAGGTGATGCGCTTCTGAATCAGAGGGTCTGTAAGGTCACCTCGATCTCTTCGGAGGTCGACCAACGCTTTCTCTATTGGTTCTTGCAGCCGCATATTGAGGACATTCATCGAAAGACCCCACAAACCACTGTTCGACACCTGTCGACGAAAGACGTCCGTGCTGTTCCGTCTCCAGCTTTTGTTGCAACCCAACAATCCAAAATCGCCGAGGTGCTGGATACGTTGGATGCGGCGATCCGGGGGACGGAGGCGGTGGTGGCGAAGCTGAAGGCGATGAAGCAGGGGCTGCTGCATGACCTTCTGACCCGCGGCATCGACGCAAACGGAGACCTCCGCCCCCCACACACCGAGGCCCCCCACCTCTACAAAGAAACCCCACTCGGCTGGCTCCCGAAGGAGTGGGAGGTCTCTGAAATTCAAGACATGCTGGCTTCTGTCGATCCGGCAATGCGGTCGGGGCCGTTTGGTAGCGCACTTTTGAAAGATGAACTGGTTGAAGAGGGAGTGCCGTTTCTTGGTATCGACAACGTATTTGTCGAACGCTTTGACCGGAATTTCAAACGCTTCGTCACACCCGGTAAATTCTTGCAATTGCAACGCTATGCAGTGCGGCCCGATGATCTGATGATTACAATCATGGGAACCGTGGGACGTTGCTGTCTCGTTCCGCTTGATGTTGGTAGAGCGCTATCGTCAAAGCACACTTGGACGATCTCACTAGATCAGGCGAAGTATTCGCCCTACCTGGCAATGTTGCAGGTGAACTATTCGGATTGGGTACTGCGGCACTTCTCGAAAGACCAACAAGGCGGAACCATGTCGGCGATCCGCAGTGAGACAATACGCTCGACTTTGCTTCCTGTGCCGCCACGGGACGAACAAGAAGCGATTGCAGTCATTCTTTTAGAGCTCTCTCGCCGATTGCGCGAGGAGCAAACCAGCTTTGAAAAACTCCGCCTTCAAAAATCAGGACTGATGGACGACCTGCTCACCGGGCGGGTGCCCGTCACGCCTCTGCTCGAGGGGGAGGCTGCACATGGGGCATGAATTCGACGATGTGGAACAGCCCTTCATCGACCAATGTGTTGCCATGGGCTGGCAAGCGCAAACCGGCAATATGGACGACCCCGCCCTGACCAGGCGCAACAGTTTCAAGGAGGTCATCGCAGAGGCCACGCTGCGCGAGTGCCTGCGCGCCATCAACCCCGGCCCCGATGGCAAACCCTGGCTCGACGAGGCGCGCCTGTCCGAAGCTGTCAGCGCGCTCACCCGCCACGGCCAACGCGGGCTGATGGAGGCCAATCAGGCGGTCACAGACCTGCTGCTCAAGGGCCTGACGGTCGAGGGCCTGCCCGGCTGGGACGGCGGGCGCGGCCAGACCATCCGCTACATCGCCTGGGACGATGTAGCGGCGAACAGCTTCACCGTGTCCAACCAGTTCCGCGTCGATTGCCCGCCCGGCCATGACGTGGGCAAGGGTTTCATCATCCCCGATGTGGTGATGCTGGTGAACGGTATCCCCGTGGTGGTGGTCGAGGCGAAAAGCCCCGGCATCCCGGAACCGCTGGCCGAAGCGGTCAAGCAACTGCGCCGCTATCACAACGCCCGCAAGGCCGCGCTGGAGGTGGACGAGAACGAAGGCACGCCTGCGCTGTTCGCCTCGGTCCAGCTTCTGATCGCCACCAGCTTTGACGAGGCGCGCGTGGGCTGCATCGGTGCGGGGCTGGAGTATTACGGGCAGTGGAAGACGGTCGTGGGGCCGGATGGCAAAGGCTCCGAGGATGAGGTGGCTGCGGCGCTTGGCAAGACACGCCTGTCCGAGCAAGAACGCATGATCGCAGGCATGCTGCGCCCCGCGCATCTGCTGGATATCCTGCGGCACTACCTGCTGTTCATGAATGTGGGCGGCCAGACCATCAAAACCGTCTGCCGGTATCAGCAATACCGCGCCGTGAACCGCGCTTTGGAGCGTCTGCGGACCGGCAAGACGCGGTTGCAAGACGGTGAATATGATCGGCGCGGTGGTATTGTTTGGCATACGCAAGGCTCCGGTAAGAGCCTGACCATGGTCTTCATGATCCGCAAGATGCGGACGGACTTGGACCTGCGAAAGTTCAAGGTGATCATGGTCACCGACCGCAAAGACCTGCAACGGCAACTGTCTGAAACGGCGACGATGTCCGGTGATGTGGTGGAACTGGCGACAAGCAACAGTTCTTTGAAGCGGCTCGCCCGCCGGAAAGGGCCGGGTTTGGTCTTTGCCACGATCCAGAAATACCGCACAGATGAGGACGTGGCCGAAGTCACGAAGGGCCCGGCCTTTGACGTGCTGAACGAGGATGACACGATCCTGGTCGTGGTGGATGAGGCGCACCGCACGCAAGCGGGTGATCTGCATGCCAACCTGCTGGCAGCGCTGCCGAACTGCGCGCGGATCGGCTTTACCGGTACGCCAATCATCATGGGAGAGAAGAAACGCTCCACCGAGATTTTTGGCGATTTCATCGACCAGTATACGATCAAAGAAGCCGAGGCCGATGGGGCGACTGTGCCGGTGCTCTACGAGGGTCGCACCGCTGAGGGTGCGGTGAAGGATGGGGCCACCCTGGACGGCTTGTTCGAGGATATGTTTCGCGGCCGGTCGGATGAGGAACTGGAAGCGATCCGCAAGAAATACGCGACCAAGGGCAACATCCTGGAGGCCAAGGAGCTGATCGGGGAAAAGGCCCGCGATATGCTGCGGCACTACGTGACCAACCTTTTGCCGAACGGGTACAAGGCACAAGTTGTTGCCTACAGCCGCACAGCGGTGGTCCGGTATCATGCGGCCTTTCTGGAGGCGCGTGATGAGCTTTTGGCCGAAGCGGCGGCTCTGCCGGATCGTGACAAGTCGTTGGACGACGAAGAGCTTTGCATCAGACCGGCAAAGCTGCAGGCGTTGGTCCAGGCTTGGCGATACCGCGATACGCTGGAGAAGATTGAGTTTGCGGCGATTATGTCCGGCGGCAACAATGATGATGCCAGCTGGAAGCAGTGGACCGAAGGCTCAGCGCAGGAAATGCGGATCAAACGGTTCAAGAAACCTCTGTTTCACAAGGACCCTACCAAGTCGGACCCCCTCGCGTTTCTGATCGTGAAATCAATGCTTTTGACGGGCTTCGATGCGCCCATCGAAGGCGTGATGTACCTTGACCGATCGATCCGTGAAGCCGAGCTGTTGCAGGCCATTGCCCGTGTAAATCGAACCGGTTTTGGCAAGACCTGCGGGATCGTCGTGGACTATTTCGGCGTTGCCCATCACCTGAAGTCGGCCCTTTCCGCATATTCGGATGAAGACATTGACGGGGCGCTGGTCAGCCTCACCGACCAAATTCCCATTCTGCGAGATCGGCACATTCGGGTCGTCGACATTTTCCGGCGGGAGGGCCTAGATGACTTGTCTGACGATGAGAAGTGCCTTCAGGTTTTGGCCACGGAAAAGGTTAGGGCTGAGTTCACGGTGAAGCTGAAGGACTTCCTCAAATCCTTGGAAATCGTGCTTCCAAGACCCGAGGGTCTGCCATTTGTGAAGGATGCAAAGCGCCTTGCCTATATCCAGGCGCGCGCGCGGAACAGGTTCCGCGATGTCGCCGTCATAGGTTCAGATGTGGGTGCTAAGGTCCGAAAGCTGATTGATGACCATGTGATCTCGTTGGGTATCGATCCCAAGATACCTCCCGTTCAACTTACGGATGCCGAGTTTGAAGACCAGGTTGGGCAAGCAAGCGGTGCGCGCGCCAAAGCTTCGGAGATGGAACACGCGATCCGTTCACATATCCGCAAGAAGCTCGAAACTGACCCTGTTCGGTTCAAGAAGATGTCCGAGCGCCTTAATCAGATTTTAGATGGCTTTGGCCATCAGTGGGATGAAATCATCGAGCAGCTTCAAGCGATTATTGATGAGCTCCGGTCAGAGTCCCAATCAACTGGCGAAACTGAATTCGATATACCGGAGATTTATGTCCCCTTCCTTCGCACCGTTCTAGAAGAGGCGGGAGCGGACGAAAACACTCCGGCACAACATCTTCAGGCTCTCCATCGTGTGACCCAGGAAATCGTGGATCGCATTGTCGAAGAGGTTGTTGCCAATCGCTCAATCTGGAGCACATTCAAGATGGCTGATCAAGAAAATCTGCGATCTGAAATCTTCGAAAAACTGGTTGATGCAAAGATCGAGGGGCTTGGTGTTTTGGATGCAGAGCGGTTGTCGGAGCATTTGATGCAGCAAGCCAAGGCCAATGACGAAGCCTTGAGGGGATTCTGATGCCAAACCTCCCGCTTTCACCCATTCGAACCGGGGGCCGCTCAGTCCGTTTTTTCGACCAGCATTTGGACGTAGATGGCCTGTCGTTCAACATACGACGAAGCGATAGAAGAAAGACCCTCCAAATTACCGTGGAGAGGTCGGGTGAACTTGTAATTCTTGCGCCGCCGGACGCAACAGAAAGTGAACTGGTCGAGTTCGTTAAGGAGAAACTGCTTTGGGTGCATACCAAGTTAGAGGAAAAGGCGCGGCTTCAGCGAAGGGCCCCTGTTAAGGAGTTCGTCGATGGCGAGGGGTTCCTGTATCTTGGTAAAAGTTATCGCCTTCGCTTGGTCGACCGTCAGCTTGTCGATCTGACATTGAAGAATGGACGCTTCTGTCTTCGAACGGCCTCGGTCCATAGAGGCCGGGAAGTCTTTATTTCCTGGTATATTCGCAAGGCGCAGGCCTGGTTCGAGAAGCAAACCCTTCAGCATTCAAACCGCATGGATGTGAACATCAATGAAGTCAAAGTCCAGGACCTAGGCTTCCGGTGGGGTTCGTTCGGATCAGAGGGGAGGGTTTCCTTTCACTGGAAGGCTGCGCTTTTGCCGCCGAGGATCGCGCAATACATCATCATCCATGAACTGGCACATGCCCATCATTCCGATCATTCGGCGAAATTCTGGATCAAGGTTGAGCAACATCTCCCTGATTGGAGGGCCCGTAAAGAGTGGTTGGCCGAAAATGGAATGCAAGTTGAAGGCTTGTGAACGTTTCGATTTTGTTGGGGTAGCCCCTCAATCGACTCGAAGCAATAAAGTTGTCAGTTGACAACTTAAAGAAAGAGACCTATTTAATGCCTAGAAAGTCGCACAAGTCCAAGGAGATCGAAGCCGTTCTGCGTGAGCTGGAGGCCTTGGGTTGGACGGTCACTTTGCGTTCCGGGCGCGGTCATGCTTGGGGCCTGATCCGGTGTCCGAACAACGATCCTGACTGTAGGTGCGGTGAGTTTTGTCAGATGGGTGTCTGGTCGACGCCTCAAAATCCTGGCCGCTTTGCGCGGCAATTGAGAAGTCGGGCGCTTGGTTGCACGAAACTCGATAACACGAACGAAGGCGCGCAAGAGGACGAATAATATGGCAGAAATCGAGTTTGAACTGATCTTCGCCCTTCCAGAGGGTGAACATGAAGCGTTCCATCTGATGGACGCGGTCTTCGAGGCTGGCTTCGAGGATGCCATCGTCGGCACTGGTGTGCCTGGCGTGCTTGGCGTTGCGCTGGAAGCAGCGAGTGATCGTGCGGAAGATGCGATCCTCGATGCGGCGCGTGCGATCAAAAAGCAATTGCCGGAAGGCTCGGTTTTGCGGGAAGTGCGGCCTGACCTCGTCAGCTTGGCCGATGTTGCCAAGCGGTTGGACGTGACGCGCCAGTCGCTGCAAAAGCGCAAGATGCCCCCGGCCAGCCAGGGCGGGCTGTTCCGGATGGAAGAGGTCGCTGTGGTCATCATGGACGCTGCGGAAGGCAAGGGAGCTGGAGCGCGCAAAGGGCGCTTCGCAGTGGGCAAAGCGGGAAAGTGGCTTAGTGCGGGTAAACCGGCGCGGCGGGTGAACGCAGGCCTTGCCGTTGGCGCGATTGACGGGGCGACGCTGGAAGTGCGCGCCGATGCCAAGCAATTCATCTACGCTGATGAGATGAACGCAGAACCCCGAACTGGCGCGGCCTGAGAGAGTATTCGGCGATGAGCTTGCTTGAAGACCCAATGCATCCCGGTGAAGTCCTCAAAGAGCTTTACCTTGATCCTCTGGAGATGGGGGCCATCGCGTTTGCGCGGCGTCTGGGCGTGCCTCGGACGCGGATCGAGCGGCTGATCAAGGGCACGACGGGGATCACACCTGATACAGCGTACCGCCTTGCCCGCTTGTTCAACACGACCCCAGCTTACTGGGTTAGCTTGCAAACGAATTACGACTTAGCGCGGGCATAACGATAGATCGGTGTATCTGATATTGATCGCTTTTCGCGGTTCTTTGCGGCGATTGCCAGTTCAGCGACGCCTATGGAGCGATTTCCATCAGGGATGGAACTTGGCTTGAGTTTGTGTTGATCTCAAGCGCAAGATGCTTTTTCAAAAAGGGGAAAATTTTGGAAGTTTTGGATCCACGAACCGCAGAATTGGCCCCCGAAACACAGAACCTCTTTGATGAAGTTTCAAGTGTCGCAAGCGATCTGGCAAAGAAGCGCCCGTTTAGTCAAGAGGTCAACTCCCGGCTTAGTACCGAGTTTTTGCCAGACAGGATTACCGCGAGTCTGAACATGGAGGGTATCTCCGTTTCCAGAAGGCAGACTCTGCTGATGATGGATGCAATGACACTCTCCGAAAATAGCTCCAAAGCCGAAGCGGAAATTTACAATGCTCTGAAGGCAGACGAGTTCATTTTTGGCCTCACGGAGGAAAATCACCCACTGACACCAAGTGCTATTCGAGAGACAAACAAGATACTTCAGAAAGAGATTCTGCCGAGTGCGGGCAAATTTCGTGAAACCGAGGTGGAGATCACCGGCGCTTCTTTTCAGCCACCACCACCTGCCGACATCGAACCCCTCGTGCGGGAAATGACGTCGCTCTACGGCGAAACGGAGGCGCTTCATCCGATTCTGCGCGCTGCCTGGCTTCATGCCACGTTTACCAGAATCCATCCGTTTGAAGATGGGAATGGCCGCACCGGTCGTCTGCTTCAAGATTACTCGCTACTATCCAGTGACCTTTATCCAACAGGAATTCCTTCATCTCGAAGAGATGACTACTATGATGCGCTTGAGAAAGCTGACAGCGGTGATTGGAATCCACTCTGCCAGATGATCTGTGAGTTCGAACTGGCGATCTTATCTCGCGTGACATCTATTCTGGAAGAAGTTCAATCTCGGGGCCAATTCATCGAGACGCTGGCGAGGAGAGCTAGCGACAAAAAAACCGGGGGCCTGCACAAGCAATACGTTGTCTGGAAACAGAGAATGCAGAACTTTTCAGACCAACTGGCGGCAACTTGCGAAGAATTGAACTCCAGCTCAGACATTCTTCATGTGCGCTCTGAAAAGTTTGATGCCATAGACTTCAGAAAATGGCGAGAAATCAGCGAAACGGGAAAATCAACGAATACTTGGTTTCTCAAGCAAACTTGGTTCTCTGAAGGAGAAGCGTTTTATCGAACGATCTTCTTCTTCAAGCGCCACAACTTCAGACCTGAGGACGTCCACGATAGGGATGACCTATATGGAGCTGTTTCGCTGTGCCTAACGGGCGGCGAACCACAGGCCAATGTCAGATATAATTTTGATCAGTTCACGGACGACGAAATTCGACTCCGCGAGCTTCTTTACATCAACGACAAAATGCACCTTTACACAGCAACAACGGAAAAGCGCAAAGGCCGCTTTGGTCCAGAGGAAATTTGGGCCTGTGAAGAGATTGGAGATACTTCGGTTCTTGTCCAGAGCTTCTTAGAGGATATGTTTGTCCGCAAGCTCGGCATCTGAACTGAACTTTGCAGTCAAGCGATGTTCGATTGGGGCCCAGCGAGTCTAATGCCGCAACCCCCGCTCCGCATGCGCGTCCTGGCTATCTAGCTGTCCCTCAATCTCTCGGCGGCGGCTTTCGCTAAGGTCAAGCTCTGCTGCAAGCTCTCGTTCAGCGTCTTGTAGCTCGCCTCGTCGTTCAGCAATCCGTTCAAGGCCTTCATGGATGCGGCCTGCGAACGAATGAGCAAGGCCACGCAGTCTTTCAAGCCAGCCAGTTCCCTCTCGATCCTGCCGGTCGAGCGTGTCTCCAAGGCGGTCAAATCCTTCGCGGAGGCCTCTGAGGCCGTCACCAACCGCTCGACGCAGGCGAGCAAGTCGCGTTCCAAGGCTGTCAGTTGGGTCATCTAATCCTCCTCGATCCGAATGCAGGTGACGGGCCTCTCGCCCATCCTGCAGGTCCTGAGCCGCGTCTTCGACGGGTCCAGGATCAGCCATGTCCCTTCGGGCCGCTCGATCCGTGTCAGGCCCATCTCCGTCAGCTCTGAGCGCGTCAGGTGTTCCGTCCAGAAAAAGCTCGCGGCCATCATCGAGGCGATCCCCGTCAGCACCATCGCCGCGATCAGCCAGGGCGAGATCGTCAGCCAGAGGCGGATCGACCTCAGCCGCGTTTCGAAGATGCTCGCCGTCTCGGTCTGAAAGCGGCGCGTATCGCTCACGATGGTATGCTGCGCGGCGCCCACAATGTTCTTCAAATCGATCCTGAAGCTCTTGAGCTGGGATGAGATCGAGGCGACGTGTTCGGCCCTGATCGTGTCGAGCTCCGCGTTCAGTTTCTCGCTCAGCCGGGTCGGCTTGCCAGTTTGCATGGAAAATCTCTCCTTTCAGCCGCCAACGCTCGCCGGTGTCGGGGTCGCGGGCGGTGATGTAGGCCTTGCTGATGCGCGGCAGGTCGAAGCCTGCGTCGGTGAGGGCGTCGATCATCGTGGCGCGGTCGGTGATCAGGCCCATATCGATCTGGTCCTGTATCCATGCGTGTAGCTCGTCCCGGCCTTGCGCACGGGTCGGGGCCTCGATGGTGTCTCGGACCTCCTGCGCGCGCTCCACATCCATCGGATCGGCCCAACCGTGACGCTGGTTCATCACGTCCCGCAGACTGTCATAGGCGTCTTGGTATCCCGGCGGAGCGATGTTGAGGCTCTTGCCCGTCGTCAGTTCCGGGCGCGGCGTGCAGAAGTGCAGCTCGACCCGGCCTTCGTGGCGATGGCGGACCCAGAGCACCTCATATTGCTCGGGGTCCAGCCCCGCGAAGGCCAGCCGCTCGAACCCGTCCATGACCTCGGCCTGCTGATCGTCGGTTGGGTCGTCGATGTCAGCAAAGCTGATGACGCCAGCGCGGTAGGTCCACTGGTGGCGGCTGGCATCGATCAGGGCTTCGGTGCGCTCAGGATTACCGCGCAGGACCTCGGGCAGAGGATCACGAGTGACGGTCACGGGCTGGCCGTCGGCATCGCGGAGGAGATCGCGGTTGCCGTCATAGGCCAGCACGCTTTCGGCCACGAGGTAGCCAACCGGCCCCGTGCCCGCGCCTTTGCCGTTGGGGAAGAACTTGATCAGCACCGCCGCGCCTCATCCAGGAGCACGGCGAGCTGGCGCTCGATCACCACAAGGCGGCGCGCGACGGCGAGCGTGTCGAGGTCGGTGCGCCCGACCTTCATGGCGAAGTTCAGCCAGCGGGCGATCTGGTTGAGGTTGCCGCCGATGCGCCCGACGGCCAGCACCAGCGCCGGATCGACGCGGGGGATGGGCTTGCGGCGACGCGCTTCGGTGAGGCCAAGCGCCTCGCGCAGAAGCGTCGAGGCAGGCAAGCCAGCCGCCTCGGCCTTGGCGCGCAGCTGGGCCTTCTCGGACGCTGTGCACCGGAAGACGAAGGTCTCGGTCAGCGGCTCTTTGGTGCGGGCTTTTCCCGCGCCGGTGGGGTTCGAAGGGGAGGCTTGCCGCCCCTCGCAAGGTCCCGTGTCAGCAGCGCCAGCGTATGACATGGGTCGCCTTGCTGTTTGCTCTTCGGTGGGATCGGTGCTGGTCATGTTCTGAGGCCTGCCGCCGTGATTTGCGCCTGCGTCACCAACTCAGCGGCCAAGAGCGCATCGATCTGGCCGGGTGTGATATGGCGGCAAAGGGGATGCTTGTCCGTGACCCAATTAGCCAAGCCTGTGAGCATCTGGGCTTCCTTCGCCTTCGCTTCATCTCGGCCCTTGGCGATGTCTTCGACATAGGCGCGCCACCGTCCCGACCTGAACCAGTTATCCGAGAAACAGACTTTCGAGCGGGTGAAGCCCGCGCTCTCGGTCGCGTAGGCCCTCACGGCCTGGAACAGGTCCTCGACCTCTGTTCCAGCGTCCAAAGCCTCCCTTATCCGGCTGAGGCACTCAGCCTTCCCGCGCAAACGGTCGGGCGGATAGGAGGCCAAAATCTTCTCAGCCTCTTCATCCTCCGCCGCCTCGCGCTCGCGCGTAGGTGGTTTATGGATGGTTTTAGGATGGTTTGGGGGCCGTGGTGGCCCCGGTACCCCGGCCACTGTGGCCCCCGTTCCGGGTCCAGTCTGGACGGGGTCCACAGTGGCCCCCGTCTCGATCTCGGGCTCGGCGGTCAGTTCAAGCGCCTCGACCCCGGCCAGATCGATCCGGTACACAACGGTGAAACCGTTCTTGCAAGTCCTCGCGCCGGTCTCGACGAGGATGCCTTCTTTCAAGAACTCGCGCACGGTCCGCTTAACGGTGGTCTCTCCCAGCTCCGTATGCCGCTGGATCGTGCCCTTCGAACACCAGATGCCCGACCCATCATCAGAGGCCTTGTCCGCCAAAAACATGATGATCTGCTTGCGCGTCGCACTCCCAAACTTCCGCTCGGCACAAGCGTTTGCCACGCGCCAGCTCATTGGAAGGCCTCAGGGGCAAGGTTTGACAATTCGCCGCTAAGTGCTTGATGCGCCGTGGTGGGTTTGACAGATTTTTCGTGACTAACCTGTTGAGCCTTATCAATAAGCTTCGGTTTGAAAATCCTCGTGTCGGTGGTTCGATTCCGCCCCCGGGCACCACTTAAACACTTGAAAATAAACAGTTTCCTTAAAACGACAAAACGGACAAATGGCCGTTGTCTCGTTTTTGTCTCGCAGCAAGGGGTGAATCTAGTCCTCCAGCTCACTAACGGGAACGACACGAATACTCTCAGTTTCGGTGTCTACTTCGACCGTGAGATACTCGCCGAACTCAAACCATTCGGAGCACAATTTACCAACCTTCTCTTCGCGCTTCTCCATGACGGCCTCTGCTTCATCATCAGACAAGCCGACTACCGGATAATCGCGTACGCCCTCGCTGATGCACTCATGGAGCATGTCCGGGTCTTTGAACTTGATTTGGATTTTCATACGGTATCAATATACCGCGTTGTCTCGAAATTGTCTCGTTTGGGTGGGGATAACTCCTTGGAATCCTAAGTAAATGTTTTGGGGGGTATATCCGTGGATCATTTATCCTCGTTACCCCCAGCCCCTCAGAATTTATCGTTTAGATTCAACAGACTCTCTATGAGTTGAAAATCCTCGTGTCGGTGGTTCGATTCCGCCCCCGGGACCATACACTACACGGAAATAATTGCAGTTCTCACTCTGGACTGAACGTTATTTCTTCTGGGTCCGGTTCATTTTTCCGGACTTTTGAAGCCTTCGATCGTACGTCGGTTCCTATTTTCCAGTGTGGCCATGTTGTCGTGTGTCTCGTCGGCTATTCCTTCGATGGAAAAAGAAAAGGCGCGGCTGTGCGCCGCGCCCGGGTCTTCGGATAGCTCCGGTATTACTTCCAACCGACCTCGTTAAAGATCTGCTGAGCCGCTGGTACGTTTTTTGCAACTGCGGACAGATCGACGTCATCCGGCCGGAACATACCGAGTTGGGCCACAGACGGGCTGATCGCCACACCTGGCACGGCCGGGTATTCATCGTTGCCGGCCGAGAAATACTGCTGTGCCTGATCGCTGGCGAGATATTCCATGAACTTAACCGCGTTTTCCCTGTTGGGCGCGTTCGCTGCCACGCCGGCGCCGGAAAGGTTCATGTGCGCGCCTTCGCCATTCTGCGACGGAAAGACCCATCCGATGTTGGCACGTTCATCAGCGGACAGGCCGCTGACGTCTTTGCGGATCGCGCGCGCAAAGTAATAGGTATTGGAGATCGAGATGTCGCATTCGCCGGAGACCAGGCCGCGCAGCTGATCCGTGTCGCCGCCCTGCGGGTCGCGCGCAAAGTTTTCAACGACGCCCTGCGCCCAGTTTTTTGCGGCTTCAGCACCATGGTTTTCGATCACTGCGGACAGCAGTGTCTGCGAGTATACGTTCGAGGAAGACCGGTGGCAGACCTGTCCTTTATAGGCCGGATCCGCGAGGGCGACATATGTTGTGGGCGGTGCCGTGACTGTGTCTTTGTTGTAGAAAATGATGCGTGCGCGCTGGCTGAAGCCAAACCACTGGTTGTCCTCATCCTGCAGGCTGGCCGGGATACGACCTTCCAGCAGGGGGCTGTCGATGGATTGCAGAATACCGGCTTCCTTGGCGCGCTCCAGGCGTGACGTATCTACTGTCAGCAGAATGTCTGCGGGTGAATTGGCACCCTCTGCCTTCATGCGCTCGATGAGTTCGTCTGCCTTACCTTCGATCCGGTTGATGGTGATGCCTGTCAGGTCGGTGAAGTCCGAATAGAGGCGCTCATCGGTGTCGTAGTGACGCGAAGAATAGAGGTTCAGTTCGCCTTCGGCTGCAGCGCTGGTTGCGATAACCGCAACGGTCAGAGCCAATACAGAAGTTTTGGTTTTCATCGGTATCTCCGGATCAGTGAAAGTCTTACTGTTTTCGTCAACTACAGTATTCTGGCGGCAGTTCAACCCTTTCTGAGTAAAATACTAAGCTTTATGTGGGGAAATTCTGACTTTTTCTGTCGGAATGCGTGCGCACACCAAAATCCGGCGCACTGCTTTGCGGTGATGGCCCCCGCCTGCAGCTCAGACCCGTGAGGGGCCTGGTCAGGTTAAAACGAGGTGTTTGCAACAAAATATTTGCCAAAACCTGCAAAAGGCCACAACCTCGCCTGAGGGGGAGTGAATCATTTGACGGACATCGTCAGTACGAGCAGCGGGTCCGGCCCGGTGACCGGCAGACTGAAGAAGCCGGAGCGGCGTCGGCAGATTCTGCTGGAGCTGAAATTGCGGCCGCATGTGCGGATCAGTGCGCTCGCGCGGCAGTTCAGTGTGTCCCCGGAGACGCTGCGCCGCGATCTGGATGCGCTATCCGAAGACGGGCTGATCGACCGGGCGCATGGCGGCGCAACCGCTCCGCTGCAGGGGCATTACCCCAGTCTGAGTGAACGCACATCCGCCCGGGTGGACGAACGCGAAAGAATTGCGGCCCTCGCGGCCTCCACAGTGCGCGATGGCGAAACACTGATGATCGATTCAGGGTCGACGACCATTGGACTGGCCCGGGCGTTGGCCTACCGGGGTACATCCTGCACTGTCATCACCAATTCACTGCCAGTTGCTATGACACTTGGCCATGCTGAAGCTGATGTGATGCTGTGCCCGGGGGAATATCAGCCAGAGGAAAGCGCTGTCACAGGAACTGAAACACTCGAGTTTCTGCGCGGGTTCCGGGTGGACCGGTGCATGATCGGTGCTTCCGGATTGTCGGTTGAGGGTGTGTCGGAGACCGTGCCGGGGTTCGCCGCCGTGAAACGCGAAATGCTGCGCCGGGCCGGCACGGGGCAGCTTCTGATCGACTCAAATAAATTCGGCTTGACCGGGCTCGCGCATGTGGCACCAATGGACGGTCTGGACACGGTGTTCACCGATCAGCGACCCGCTGGCGGGCTTCTGGCCGCGCTTGCGTCCGGTGACGTTGATATCCGTGTCGCAGATACGGGTGAACGGAAAACAGATTAGAAAATCATCCAGGGAGGAAAAGATGGAACTGAAACTCAGAATGATGCTTGGCGCGTCGGCAGTTGCGCTGATGGCGATGGGAACAACAGCAAGTGCAGAAGACTGCCCAAGAGGCGATCTGGACAGCCGCTATTGTGATGCGGACGGCGATCTTGTTGCAGACATCCCGACAGATCCGGCTGATCTGGTGGACCCTGATACGCTGGTATTCGCCTATACACCGGTAGAAGACCCGGCTGTATATGCTGCAGCCTGGTCAGATTTCATTGATCACCTGTCCGAGGTCACCGGTAAGGACGTTGTGTTCTTCCCGGTCCAGAGCAACGCAGCCCAGATCGAGGCGATGCGGTCCGGGCGTCTGCACGTGGCCGGGTTTAACACCGGATCCAATCCGCTGGCGGTGAACTGCGCGGGCTTCCGTCCTTTCGCCCTGATGGCGGCGACTGATGGCAGCTTCGGGTATGAGATGGAAATCATCACCTATCCGGGCAGCGGGATCGACAAGGTTGAGGACATCAAAGGCGGTCAGCTGGCCTTCACTTCGCCGACCTCGAACTCGGGTTTCAAGGCGCCGTCGGCGATCCTGATGTCCGAATACGAGATGGTGGCAGAGCGCGATTTCGAGCCGGTTTTCTCGGGCAAGCACGACAACTCGATCCTCGGTGTGGCAAACAAGGATTATCCTGCTGCCTCGATCGCGAACTCCGTTCTGCACCGGATGACCGAGCGTGAGGTCGTGACCGAAGATCAGATTATATCGATCTACAAGTCGCAGACGTTCCCGACGACGGGCTACGGCACGGCACACAATCTCAAGCCCGAACTGCAGGCGCAGATCCGCGATGCCTTCATCAACTTCCCATGGGAAGGCACGTCGCTGGAAGAGGAATTCTCCAAGTCTAACGAAGGTCAGTTCCTTCCGATGAACTACAAGGAATTCTGGTCTGTGATCCGTCAGATCGATGCTGCAAACGGCGTGAGCTACGCCTGCCAGTAACCTTACAACAACCGGACGGCAGGCTCTTACGGGCCTGCCGATCTCTCTTTCTGAGGGCATCTGATGCTGCGTCTGAGCAAACTGACCAAAACATATAAAACAGGCGACCAGGCCCTGAAAGCAATCGATCTGGAAGTCCCCAAAGGCCAGGTGCTGGCGCTGATCGGACCGTCCGGTGCGGGTAAATCCACGATGATCCGCTGTATCAACAGGCTGGTCGAGCCGACGAGTGGTGAAATCAAGCTAGACGATGTGGATCTGACCACGCTCGGTGCCGGCGCTCTGCGCCGCGCCCGTCGCGAAATGGGCATGATTTTTCAGGAATACGCACTGGTTGAACGGTTGACCGTCATGGAAAACGTGCTGTCCGGCCGGCTGGGCTATGTCGGTTTCTGGCGCAGTTTCCTGCGGAAGTACCCACAGGCAGACGTGGACGAGGCGTTTCGGCTGCTGGACCGCGTTGGCCTGCTGCACATGGCAGACAAACGCGCTGATGAACTGTCGGGCGGCCAGCGACAGCGTGTCGGCATCTGCCGGGCGCTGATCCAGAACCCCAAGCTTCTTCTGGTGGACGAACCGACCGCATCCCTGGATCCCAAAACAAGCCGCCAGATTATGCGCCTGATCACTGAGCTGTGCGAAGAGCGTGGACTGGCAGCGATCATCAATATTCACGACGTGGCGCTGGCGCAGATGTTTGTGCCGCGTGTCGTCGGGCTGCGGTTCGGAGAAATCGTCTATGACGGCAAACCCACGGGCCTGACCCCGGACAAGCTGACCGAAATCTATGGCGAGGAAGACTGGGAAGCGACCATCGAGAAGGTGGATGAAGACGAAGATGCAGAGGCAGCAGAATGAGCGCCGTACGTCTTGAGGACAAGCTGGGCACGCCCTGGCGCAAACCCGCCTTTATCACCAATCCGGCGTTGCGCTGGGTACTCATTGCGGGTGCGGCCGCGTATTTCGTGGCAGCTTTCTCGACCATCGAAGTCAACTGGGCCCGTGTCTACGAAGGGCTCGACCGGGGGGCGCAGTTCGTGCTCGCTTTTACCCGGCCGGACTTTGTGTCGCGGGCAGGGGACATCTGGAGCGGGCTGCTGGAAAGCATCGTGATGACCGTTGCGGCATCCGTGGTCGGCATTCTCATTTCCATTCCCATCGGTCTGGGGGCCGCGCGTAACATTGCGCCATTGCCGATCTATCTCATCTGTCGAGGAATCGTTGCGATCAGCCGTGCGCTGCAGGAAATCATCGTCGCGATCCTTCTGGTTGCTATTTTTGGGTTCGGGCCTCTTGCCGGCTTCCTGACCCTGTCGTTTGCGACCATCGGGTTTCTGTCCAAGCTGCTCGCCGAGGACATCGAGTCGATGGACCGCGTTCAGGCCGAAGCGGTGCGTGCCTCCGGCGCGCGCTGGATGCAGTGGATCAACTATGGTGTGCAGCCCCAGGTCATGCCGCGCCTTGTTGGTCTGTCCATGTACCGCATCGATATCAATTTCCGCGAAAGTGCAATTCTGGGTCTTGTCGGGGCGGGTGGGATCGGGGCCACGCTGAACACGGCCTTTGATCGCTATGAATACGACACAGCAGCAGCGATCCTGATCCTGATCATCGGTATCGTGATGGCGCTTGAATATCTGTCCGGGATCATCCGGGCGAGGGTGCAGTAATGCCGGTGCTTGATCAGAACGGCGTCAAGGAGTGGCGCAGGCGGACGACCGGCGAGAGCCTCGTACGCTGGTTTGGCTGGCTTGTCGGGGTCGCTGTTTTTGTCGTCTGCTGGCAGCGTATCTCTGAATCGACGACATGGTTTTTCGTCTGGGATGCGCCGCGTATTGCCGAAGACATCTGGACACGCGCGACCCCGCCACGCTGGGAATACATCAGTCAGCTGGGCCGCCCGATCTGGGACACGCTGAACATCGCAACACTCGGCACGATCATTGCGCTTTTCCTGGCTGTGCCAGTGGCATTTCTTGCAGCCCGGAACACGACACCCTCGGCACTTTTTGTGCGTCCCATTGCGCTGCTTATCATCGTTTCCACACGGTCGATCAACTCGCTGATCTGGGCACTGCTTCTGATCGCCATCATCGGGCCGGGTGTGTTTGCGGGCGTTGTGGCCATTGCCATCAGGTCGATCGGGTTCTGTGCCAAGCTGCTCTATGAGGCGATTGAAGAGATTGATCAGACGCAGGTCGAGGCGATAACCGCAACGGGCGCGTCACGGTGGCAGGTCATGGCTTACGGCATTGTGCCGCAGATTCTGCCTGCTTTTGCCGGTATCGCGGTGTTCCGCTGGGACATCAACATCCGGGAATCGACCGTGCTTGGTCTTGTGGGTGCCGGTGGGATCGGCCTGCAGCTTTCGGCATCGCTGAACGTTCTGGCCTGGCCGCAGGTGAGCCTGATCCTGATCGTCATTCTGGCCGCTGTCGTGATCAGCGAATGGGTGTCCGCTAAAGTGCGGGGCGCTATTATCTGAGGTGGTGACCGGTGCGGGGCCGCTGCGCTGACAGCGGCCTTTGCCCTGTATGACTGCGTCAGCTCAGAAACCGACAGCCGCACCATCCTTGCGGGGGTCCGAACCTGCCGCGTAGCCGCCGTCCGGCAGACGGCAGATCAGCTGTGCTCCGCCAAATCCAAAGGCGTTGTCTGGTGTTTCCAGCGAAATTTCATGCCCCATTTTCCGCAGCGCGGTCAGGGTTGGTTCGGGCATCGTATCTTCGATTGCGACACCGAGGCCTTCGGTAACACGCCAGCGTGGCGCGTCCACCGCCATCTGCGGATCCTGTCCCGAGACCTGTGTGCGCAGTACCATCTGAACATGTCCCTGCGCCTGCATCGGGCCACCCATGACACCAAAGCTCATCAGCGGGCCGTCCGGTCCCATCAGGAATCCCGGAATGATCGTGTGAAATGGCCGTTTGCCCGGACCGACACGGTTCTGGCTCGCCGGATCCAGCGAGAAACCGGCGCCGCGGTTCTGCAGATGGATGCCCGTGCCGGGAACCGCAACACCTGAGCCAAAACCGGCGTAGTTCGACTGAATGAAGGAGACCATCATGCCCGATGCATCCGCCGCTGTCAGGTAGACCGTGCCACCGTGTTTTGGTGCGCCTGCACCGAAATCCTGTGCGCGAGCAGGGTCGATCAGCGCTGCGCGCGACGCGAGGTACCGGTCATCCAGCAGGTGACCGGGCGTGACGTCGTGCATGTGGTCCGCGTCACCGACATACGTTTCGGCATCTGCAAGAGCCAGTTTCATGGCTTCAATCTGCAGGTGGAACGCCAGCGGATCATCGGCGTCCAGGTCACAGACCTTCGTATGTTCAAGAATACCAAGGCCCATCAGTGCAGCGATTCCCTGGCCGTTAGGCGGGATTTCGTGCAGGGTTGTGCCTGCGAACGACCGGCTGATGGTGCCGCACCAGTCTGCCTCGTGCGCAGCCATGTCTTCCATGCTGAGGGCGGCACCATGTTCCGCGGCGAAAGATGTAATGGCCTGTGCAAGCTCACCTTCATAAAAGGCGCGCCCGTTCGTTTCGGCGATCCGCCGAAGTGTTCCCGCAAGAGGCGCATTCCGGAAACGTGTACCTGCCGCAGGTGCTTTGCCATCGCGCAGAAAAGTCTCGGAAAACCCTGGCTGATCACTCAGCTGTTCCGCAGCGCGCGCCCAGAGGGTGGCAATCTTCGGTGTGACGAGAAATCCCTTTTCTGCCAGGGCGATGGCGGGGGCAAACAGGTCTGCAAAAGGCAGTTTCCCAAAGCGTTCCGACACGGCAACCCAGGCCGAAACGGCACCTGGAACGGTTACGCTCTCCCATCCATGAAAGGGCATTTCATCCCGCCCGGCAAACCGTTCTGGTGTCCAGCCTGCCGGTGAGCGGCCCGAGGCGTTGAGCCCGTGCAGTTCTTTGCCATCCCACAGGATCGCAAAAGCATCAGAGCCGACGCCATTCCCCGTGGGTTCCGTCAGCGTCAGTGTGATGGCGGCCGCAACAGCGGCATCCGCGGCATTGCCGCCCCTGGCGAGCATGGAGAGCCCTGCCTGGGCGGCAAGCGGCTGTGATGTGGCGACCACATTATCAGCTGTGACAGCAGAACGCCGGGAGGGGTAATGGTGCGTATCGCGAAGCTTCATGGTGCATCCTTTCAACCAGCCGCAGGCGGTGCACCTTTTGGCCGGCGCACTCCGGACTTGTCAATATCGCGGCCTCCAACCGGGCGCTGAACTGACCGAAACGTGTTTGTGAGGCTGGAAAGCAGGGTTCAACGTGATCCGTTGCAGCGACAGCGAGCCAACGGGACAATCAGAAGCGTGAGCCGGCTCCGGGCATGGTGACACGCCCCATCTGCGCAAGTGTCAGGCTTGCTTCATCTGCAACCAGTTTCCAGAAAGCATCCAGCCCGTCCCGGCCACCGGCGGCAATTGCAAACTGCATTGCGCGCCCGAAAAATACGAAGTCCGCGCCCATCATATAGGCTTTGACAACGTCCTCGCCGGAGCGCAGGCCCGTGTCATAGAACAGCGGATAGTCGGGGCCGATGGCGTCCCGGATCGCCCGCAGTGCCAGGATCGGAGGCGGTGCGCTGTCCAGCTGGCGGCCGCCATGGCTGGACACCTGGATGGCATCAATGCCTTCGTCGCGCAGGCGCAAAGCGTCGCCCACATGGGTGACACCTTTCGCCACGAGGTTACCGTCCCACTGATCCCGCAGACGCTTCAGAAAGTCCCAATCTGCCAGCGCGCGGCTTTCGGTGCGGTCAAAGGTAAAACCGGGCGCTTTGAAGTTCGCCAGATCCGGTGCCCCGGCAATCAGGCTGGAAATTGACCAGCGGGGGTGCAGGGCAAAGTCGATGAACTGCATCGGGCCGATCCGGAACGGCATTTTAAACCCGCGCCGCAGTTCGCGTGGGCGCCGCCCCACCTCGGGCACGTCGAGCGTCATGATCAGAGTTTTGTATCCGGCGGCTTTGGCCCGTTCCACGAGTTTTGTCGTGCCGCTGCCGTCACCGGAGAAATAGAGCTGGAACCAGGCGTGTCCGTCTGCCTCCTCGATCATTGTCTCCAGAGAGGTAGAGGCCACAGTCGATACGCCACAGGGGACCTGGTGCTTTGCGGCAATCCGCGCCAGCATAATGTCTGCTCCGGGGCCGGACAGGTTACACATGCCCATCGGACTGATGCCGAACGGCACTGTGCCTTCGTGATCAAACACCGTTGTACCGATGTCCCGGTCCGTCACATTGACCAGCACGCGCGGGTCAAGGGTGATGTCGCGCAGGGCAGCCAGAGTGCGGGCTTCGGCCACGCCTTCTCCGGCTGCCCCGTCTATATAGTCGAATACCATCCACGGCAGACGCCGGCGCGCCAGGCGCCGCGCATCCGCATAGGAGTGGATGGCATTCGCCCCTCCCATGGGTTCTTATGCCTGGATGGATTTCATGAAGCGGTCACGGATGATGACCGGATCCATCGTGATAACCGGCATCTTGGCATTGCCGCTGTCGCATTTGACGACCATCACCGTCATCTCACCGCTGTCGAGTGCCGCCTGGAGCGCTTCGCCGGTGTCGACATCCTGCACTTCGACCACGTTCTCGCAGCCAGCGGCGCGCGCCATGGCAGCCAGGTCGGTCTTTTTGCCGGTGTAGGTCGGTTGGTCACCGGTGGAGCCGTAGGAGCCGTTGTCGATGATCATCAGGATGAAGTTGTCGGCCACATTGTTGGCGATAGTGGGCAGGGTGCCCATGTTGGTCAGGATCGACCCGTCACCGTCAATGGCGATGACCGGTTTGGACTGTGCGAGTGCAACACCAAGGCCGATAGAGCTTGCCAGCCCCATGGTGCCGAGCATGTAAAAATTGGTTGGCTGATCGTCGATGGCATGCAGTTCCTGGCTGGGAATGCCGATGTTACAGACGACGAGTTTGTCACGCAGGATGGGCGCGATTTCGCGCAGAATTTCAGAACGGATCATTGGTCGCCATAGCCTCCCCAGAAGGACGCATCCGTCAGGATGGCCACAGGTTTGTTGCACATAAAGGTATATTTCAGGATTTCCGGCAGCTCGTCTGCGTCGGATTCCTTATGGAAATGGAACGTCGGGATCAGCATCTGATCCAGAAGCGCCTTGGTGTGTACCGCCATTTCCACCTGACAGGCCACCGGCTCACGCAGTTCACCACGATAGGAGATCAGCATCGGCAGCGGCATGCGGTAGTATTGTGTGAGCGTTGCCAGCGTATTGATCGTGACGCCGATCGCTGTGTTCTGCATGATGATTGCTGGCTTTTTCCCGCCCATGAATGCACCGGCGCACAGCCCCATTCCTTCATCCTCTTTGTTTGAGGGGATGTGGAAGATCTCGGGCCGTTCTTCGACCTGGTCGATGACGCCGGCAAGCTGTTTGCAGGGAACTGTTGTGATGAAATCGACGCCCTCGGCGACGAAATCGTCCACAATTTTTGAACTGATGGACACGTTTGGTTACTCCTCGTGCTCGGGGATCAGAATAATTTTGGGGGCAGCGACCACACCGGACCGGATATCGAGGAAGGCCTGCTGACCGTCGGCGAGCGGGCGGGTCTCGATCCAGTCAAGCGCGCCCAGCCGACCATCAAAGATGGCCTCAGCCGTCTCGCGGAAGTCCTGCGGGGTATAGGTGTAGGTGCCGATGAAGGTGATTTCCTGAAGGGTCATGCGGCGCACGTCCAGACCACCGGTATCTTCGCCAAGACCGATGTGCGTGATAACACCCCCCGGTTTTGCCAGCGCGCTGGCAGCAGCCCGGGTGGCGGCATAACCCACACCGTCGACGATCAGGTCGGCAGTGCCATCCGCGGGTCCGTCGGGATCGCCGGGCGCGAAGGTTGCAAAACCCTCGACACCGGCCAGACGCGTGCGGCGCACTTCATTCGGCTCAATCAGCGAGATGTCGGTAGCGCCCTGTGCCTTCAGCGACAGCGCAGCGCCCACACCAATGGCGCCGCCACCGATGACCACACAGGTCCGTCCGGTCAGGTCACCGCCGAGAACGGCGCGCCCGAGGCGCACGGCGTGCCAGCCACAGGCAATCGGTTCAGCAAGCGCGGCATGCCGCAGATCGGTGCCTTCCGGGACGGAGATCAGATTGCGTTCCGGCATTGCGACGTAGCCGGCAAAAGCACCTTCACGGGGCGGCATGGAAATGATCTGACGGTTCGGGCACAGATTTTCCCGGCCGGTCTGGCAAAACTCACAGGTTCCGCAGGCAACCAGCGGATTGATGGTGACGCGCTCACCATCGCGCGGGCCTCCAACAATGACCCCGGCAGCTTCGTGCCCAAGGGTCAGCGGGGCAGGGCGGCGGGCGTCATGTCCCAGAAAAGCATGCATGTCTGAGCCGCAGATCCCGGAGGCTTCGATGCGGACCAGATGCTCTCCCCCGGCAGGCACGGGCATGGGCCGTTCCTGATAGGTGAGCTGTTCGACGTCAGTGTAAACCAGAGCCTTCATTTCGCGGTGAACCCCCCATCCACAAAAAGGACCTGCCCGGTGACATAGTCAGAGGCAGGTGCGCAGAAAAACATCAAAGGTCCGTCCAGATCGCTGGGCTCGCCATTGCGCCCGATACAGGTCTGATCGGCGTTGCGTTGCGCCAGAACCGGATCTGCAAAAACCGGGCCGGTCAGTTCGGTGCGGAAAAACCCGGGTGCTACAGCGTTAGCTGTGATGCCCTGGCCAGACCAGGCTTCGGCCATCGCGCGGGTCATCTGCTCCACGCCGCCTTTGGACGCGCCGTAAGTGATCCCGTTTGCGAACGCACGCCGCGACTGCAGCGAGGCGAAGTTGATGATGCGGCCCCAGCCGCGGGCTTTCATGCCAGGCACCATAGCCTGCGCCAGAAAGAAAGGCGCGGCGAGGTTCAGGTTGAGTGTTACGTCCCAGCCGTCGTCTGTTACTTCATCGGCATTCTGCCGCGTGTTGATACCGGCCGCGTTGATCAGGATGTCCGGCGCGCCAAAAGGCTCGGCGGCCGCACGCGCAATGTCAGCGATGGCAGAGCGGTCAGCGAGATCGCCGGTCACACAGGCCGTTTCGCCATCCGCGCTCTGCGCCCATTCAGCCAGTGCATCCGCACGCCTGGCGACGCCGACCACGCGGGCACCGGCACCGGCGAGGAGTGCAGCGGCCTGGCGACCCAGCCCGCTGCTGGCGCCGGTCACGCAGACCACGCGCCCACTGACATCAAACAAGCCGCTCATCGGATCAGTCAGCCGCGGAGAGGTCGAAGTTCTCCTGAGGGAAGTATTTGTGCAGGCGCGCATCGGCGGTGCGTGCGTGTCCTTCCATGCCCTCCAGCCGCGAAATCCGTGCGGTAGCTTCGGCGACAGGTTTTGCGCCCTCGCGCGTGGCCCGCTGCCAGGTCACGATCTTCATGTATTTGTGCACCGACAGGCCGCCTGTGTATTTCGCAGACTGCGATGTCGGCAAAACGTGGTTGGTGCCTGAGGCTTTGTCCCCGAACGCGACGGTTGTTTCCTCGCCAAGGAAGAGCGAGCCGTAGCACTGCAGCCGGTCGAGCCACCATGGCAGATCTTCGGCCTGCACGGTCAGGTGCTCAGGCGCATAATCATCTGAACAGGCTGCCATTTCCTCGCGGTCGGCGCAGACGATCACCTCGGCATAGTCGCGCCATGCGGCTTCTGCATTGGCGCGGTTCAGTTCCGGCAGGTCAGCGATCAGGCCGGGCACGATGTCCATGACTTTTTCGGCAAGAGCGCGATTATCTGTCACCAGCCAGACGGGCGAGTTATATCCGTGCTCTGCCTGTCCCACGAGATCAGTGGCGACGATAAACGGGTCGGCCGTTTCATCAGCCAGGATCAGGCTGTCGGTCGGGCCCGCAATCATATCGATGCCCACGCGGCCGAACAGAATCCGTTTGGCTTCAGCCACAAACTGGTTGCCGGGGCCCACCAGAATGTCCGCTTTGGGCAGACCGAAAAGGCCGAACGTCATTGCAGCCACGCCCTGAACGCCGCCCATCGACAGAATTTTGTCCGCACCGCAAAGATTTGCCGCATAAATGATGGCCGGTGCGATCCCGACGCCCGGGCGGGGCGGGGAACAGGCTGTGATGTGCTGGCAACCCGCTACTTTGGCGGTTGTCACTGTCATGATCGCGCTGGCGATGTGGCTGTAACGGCCACCCGGGACATAGCACCCTGCGGCTCGCACCGGGATTGCCTTCTGTCCGGCGATCAGGCCCGGCACGACTTCCAGTTCAACGTCCGTCATCGTCGATTTCTGGATTTCCGCAAAGCGCCGCACGTTGTCATGCGCAAAGGCAATGTCGTCTTTCAGCTTTTGCGATACCTGCCGGCTGGCCGCGTCAATCTCTTCCTCACTCAGAAGGATGCTGCCTTTGTAATTGTCGAACTTGTCGGCATAGCGCAGCGCGGCTTCGTCGCCACCTTCTTCGATGTCTGCGAGAATGCCCATGACGGTCTCGCGCACATCGCTTGCGTCGGTCATTGCCGTCTTTGTTGCTTTTTTCAGATAGTCACGGGCCATGTCTGTGCCTCCCAGGTCGTGCAGTTGTTCCGGCAGGGCACCGCAATTCTGCCGCGGTGGATTCTTCCGGTGTTGCGTATCGTGTAAGCGCTTGCACAGATCAATGCAAGCGCTTACACATGAGGTGTTAATTTTTTTGATGTGCGCTGCCCGAAACCCATTGTGATCGGAGCGTCCAATTCAGGAACAAGGCCATGCCCGCGCCCACGCTGGAAGATGTTGCAAAAATGGCAGGTGTTTCGACTGCCAGTATTTCGCGTGCTCTGAACACACCGGGCAAAGTCGCACCAGAAACGCGCGACCGGATTGAGAAGGCGATCGAGGCGCTTGGCTACACGCCAAACTTCGGCGGCCGCGCGCTGGCTTCCGGTCGCGCCAATACGGTCGGTGCTGTCATTCCGTCGATGGCAAACGCGATGTTTGCCAACGCACTCCAGTCATTTCAGGAAGCGCTCACCGGAGCGGGTGTAAACCTGCTGGTCGCGACCACAGGTTTTGACCCGTCACAGGAACTGTCGGCGATCAAATCACTGGTGGCTCATGGCGCGGATGGCCTCATGCTGATCGGCAATGAACGCCCCGACGAAACCTGGTCTTTTCTTGAAAAACGGCGGGTCCCTTACATCATCGCATGGAGCAACACAGCCCGCAGGGGTCAACGCTTTGTAGGCTTTGACAACGGGAAAGCGGCGGCTGGGGCCACATACCATGCACTGACACTCGGGCACCGGAAGGTCGCGATGATCAGTGGCCGCACACAGGGCAACGATCGCGCACGGGCGCGCAGGGATGGCGTGGTGGCAGCCGTCGAAGCCTTTGGCAGCGGCGCGCGGATTACGCATATTGCGGAGGCCGACTATCTGCTGGACGAAGGTGGTCACGCTTTCCGGGAAATCATGTCAGCACCGGAGGCGCCGACAGTTGTCATCTGTGGCAACGATGCGCTGGCCGCAGGTGGCATGGTGGCCGCGCGGGAGCTTGGTATTTCGCTGCCGGACCAGATGTCATTTGTGGGTTTCGATGACATCGGGCTGGCGCGTGTTGTGACACCGGCCCTGACGACTGTGCGTGTCCCGCAGGACGGGATAGGGCGGGAAACGGCACGGCTTCTGCTCGGGTGCCTCAGCGGTGAGGACGCAGGGGGCTCGGTCACGCTGGATACCACCTTTGTGCGCCGGGCGTCTCTTGTTGCGCCGTCACGGTAGTCACCGGGCTTGACATCAAGGGCCTCTGTGCTTCTGAGTTGACGCAACACATTCAGAAAGAGGACCCCGCCATGATGAGAACCCGTGCCGCCGTAGCCGTAGCCGCCGGTCAGCCGCTTGAGATTATGGAGGTTAACCTCGAAGGTCCGCGCGCCGGCGAGGTCCTGGTCGAAATCAAGGCAACGGGGCTTTGTCATACTGACGAGTTCACCCGGTCCGGTGATGACCCGGAGGGCATCTTTCCTGCTATTCTCGGCCATGAGGGCGCGGGTGTTGTTGTCGAGGTCGGAGAGGGCGTGACATCGCTTGAGGTCGGAGATCATGTGATCCCGCTTTACACGCCGGAATGCCGCGAATGCGAATACTGTCTCAACCCGAAAACCAATCTTTGCCAGAAGGTGCGTGCCACACAGGGTCAGGGCCTATTGCCGGATGGCTCGACGCGGTTCTCAATGCTCGACGGCACTCCCATCCACCACTACATGGGCTGCTCGACCTTCGCGAACCATACTGTTGTGCCTGAGATCGCACTTGCCAAGGTCCGCAAGGACGCGCCCTTCGACAAGATCTGCTACATCGGTTGCGGTGTGACAACCGGTATTGGTGCAGTGATCAACACCGCCAAGGTCGAGATCGGATCGCGTTGTGTTGTGTTTGGCCTGGGCGGCATTGGTCTAAATGTAATCCAGGGCCTGAAGCTCGCGGGTGCGGACCAGATTGTTGGCGTTGACCTTAATGACGACAAACAGGAAATGGGCCGTCACTTCGGCATGACCGACTTTGTGAACCCGTCGAAGGTGGACGGCGATATGGTTGCGCACCTTGTCGAGCTGACGGGTGGCGGTGCTGATTATACTTTTGACGCGACCGGCAATGTGAACGTGATGCGCACGGCGCTTGAAGCGGCACATAAAGGCTGGGGTGAGAGCATTATCATCGGTGTCGCGCCGGCCGGAGCCGAAATATCGACACGGCCGTTCCAGCTGGTCACCGGGCGTGTCTGGCGCGGTACGGCCTTTGGCGGGGCCAAGGGACGCACGGATGTGCCAAAGATCGTGGACTGGTACATGGACGGCAAGATCGAGATCGACCCGATGATCACGCACAAGCTGAAGCTTGAAGAGATCAACCACGGCTTTGACCTGATGCATGAAGGCAAATCAATCCGCGCCGTTGTCGAATTCTGATCCGGGGCGACACTGCGTCATCGTTGAAGCGCGCCCTCTGCCGTCTTATCCTGACGGCCTGATCAGAGGGGCGGCCAGATGAAGCTCACAGTCAACGGGACTGTTCATGAAGTGGATGTCGCGGCAGACATGCCGCTCCTGTGGGTGTTGCGGGATACACTGGGTGTCAGCGGCCCTAAATATGGCTGTGGTATCGCGCAGTGTGGAGCCTGCACCGTTCACGTGGATGGCATCGCGGTGCGGTCGTGCCAGCTGGCCATTGCGGATGTTGATGGCGACGTGACCACGATCGAAACACCTGCCCCCTCCGGAACACTGGAGGTGGTGCAGCAGGCGTGGATCGCGCATCAGGTCGCACAATGTGGATATTGTCAGGGTGGCCAGATCATGCAGGCGGCGTCCTTTCTTGAGTTGGTGCCGGACCCGTCAGATGCGGATATCGACGCTGCCATGAGCGGGAATCTTTGCCGGTGCGGCACCTATCCGCGTATCCGGGCTGCGGTGCGGTCGGCGGCGAGGGCGCTGAACGGATCATGATACGTACGGTGGCAATGGCACTGCTCTTGCCAGGCATGGTGTCAGCCGAGGAGATCCTGGGCAGCAAGACTGACGGACTTGCGGCCTGGGACAGAATTTTTGAAGTTGTCTCCCACCCGAGATGTGCAAACTGTCATACAGGCCCGTCTGACCGGCCGATGTGGTCCGGACCATCCTATGGCGAGACCCGTGTACATGGCATGAACATCCGCGCGGGCGAGAGCCGGATCGGCGCGGAGTTCATCCCCTGCAGAACCTGCCATGTTACCAGCGAAACTGCGTCCAACGATACGCCACATTCCGCGCCTCAGGTGGCAGATGCCTGGCGTCTCGCCCCCGTCGAGGCCCATTGGTTCGGGCAAAGCAGCGACGACGTCTGCCGGCAACTGCGTGACCCGGAACGCAACGGTGGCCGCACGGTCGAGGAGCTGGCAGACCACCTTGACCACGATGTGATCCTGCACTGGGCCTGGTCGCCGGGGGCGGGCGCGAACCCGCGCCATACAACCTTGATATCCATATCCGAGATCTCCGGATATGGGGCAATGCAGGGCAACCCTGTGCGTCAGACTGAGTGACTTCGCAGGCCCGTTATTCCGCGGCGGGTGCTGTCAGGCCAAGACCGGAAATCGCGCGCAGTTCTGTGATGACCTCGCTGACGCCTTCACCATGCCGTAACGCGCAGAAGACGAACGGGCGCCCGGCACGCATTCTGGTGGCATCCCGCTGCATCACCTCAAGCGAAGCGCCGACATGGGGGGCAAGGTCCGTCTTATTGATGATCAGGATATCCGAACGCGTAATCGCAGGGCCGCCCTTGCGCGGGATCTCTTCTCCGGCTGCGACGTCGATAACGTAAAGCGTCACGTCCGCCAGTTCAGGCGAGAAGGTGGCGCTGAGATTGTCACCGCCGCTTTCAATCAGGATCGCCTCGATGTCGGGATGCCGTTTCTGCATCTCGTCGACTGCAGCAAGGTTGATTGAGGCATCCTCGCGGATAGCAGTATGCGGGCAACCGCCTGTCTCCACGCCGATAATCCGGTCCTGGGGCAGGATCTGCAGGCGCAGCAGCGCGTCTGCGTCTTCGCGGGTATAAATGTCGTTGGTAATGACCCCGACCGAGTGATCGGGAGACAGCGCGCGCGCCAGTGCAGCGGTCAGTGTGGTCTTACCGGCGCCAACAGGGCCGCCGATGCCGATACGCAGCGGGCCATTCAGGGAAGTCATGTGCGGAACACCTTTGAGTAGAGAGTTTCGTGGCGCATCGCAGCGATGTCCCCTGCGATACAGTTGGACCAGAGTGCAGCACCTTCGGCGGCGGCCTCTTCAGCCGTGGTGCGGATGAGCGGCTCAAGCGAGGCCAGAACTGCCTGCCCCTCGGTCTGACCAAGCGGTACAAGCCGCACCGCGGCACTGATCAGGTTGGCCGCAAAAGCATGCAGATAGGCTCCGGTGGTCAGGTCCAGCGGCAGACCCTGCCGGGCCGCTGCAACGCCAACCGCGACCGGATACGTGCGACCCCCGACACTGGTTTCCCAGATCGCGTCGACCGTTCGCGCGAAAGCGGCCCCCTGATCACATGTCTCTGTCAGCCGTTCAGACCCCGCCGCAAGCGCCCGCGCGATGTCATCCGTTTCACCGGAAGTTTCAGTATCGCGCCAGGCTCTGGCCAGAAGCGTGGCATCGCTCCGGCCACTGCCGTCAGTGAGAATATCGCTGACCCACAGGCGCAGATCAGCAGATGTCTGCAGCGTGCCCGAAGCGATCACCTCCTCCAGTCCGTGACTGTAGGCAAAGGCACCGACGGGGAATCCCGGCGACATCCATTGCATCAGGGTCAGAATGTCAGTGTTCATGGGGGTGCGCGTGATCGTGGTGGTGATGTCCGTCCGGTCCGTGCGTGGCGGAATGATCGTGGCCGTGCGTACGCCCGTGGCCATAGGCACCGCCTTCGGGCGTGAATGGCTCTGTCACATCGCGCACCTCTGCGCCGAGCCTGGTCAGCAGGTCGGCCATGACCTTGTCCTGCTGGATCAGCAGTCTTTCGGCCTCAATCTGACAGGGCGTGTGGCGGTTCCCGATATGCCAGGCAATGCGGTGCAGATCGTGACCGCGGATTTCCAGCAGTGGTTCAGGCGCCGCAACAACGCGGATCAGCCTGCCGTCTGCTGTCTGCAGCGCATCGTCATGGCCGATCGATGTTGTACGTGGCAGATCGACAAGAATCTGCTGGCCTGACTGTGTGGTCAGAACCTTGCGCCGCAGAAAACGGCCATCATAGTCCAGGTTGACCTCATCGGTTGCGGCGTCAGAATGATGTACAATTGTTTGTGCTGTTTGCATGGGATGTGCCCTCAGAACATGAAGTAGCGCTGCGCCATGGGCAGAACCTCTGCCGGCTGGCAGGTCAGCAATTCGCCGTCCGCGCGTACTTCGTAAGTTTCGGGGTTTACCTCGATCTCAGGCAGGTGATCATTCAGCAAAAGGTCCTTTTTGCCGATCCCGCGCGTGCCTTTCACGGCGACAACATCCTTGGCCAGACCCAGCCTGTCGCCAATACCGGCGGCTTCAGCCGCAGCACTGACAAAGGTCACCGCAGAGCGTTCAACCGAACGGCCAAAAGCGCCAAACATCGGACGGGTATAGACCGGCTGTGGTGTCGGGATCGACGCATTCGGATCCCCCATCTGGGCGCAGACAATTGTGCCGGCCATCAGAACCATTTCCGGTTTCACCCCGAAAAACGCCGGGTTCCACAGGCAGAGGTCGGCACGTTTGCCGACTTCAATGCTGCCGATCTCGTGGCTGATACCGTGGGCGATGGCCGGGTTGATGGTGTATTTCGAGATATAACGACGGACACGCAGGTTGTCGTTTTCGCCGGTTTCCTCTGAAAGGCGCCCGCGCTGTTTCTTCATTTTGTCGGCGGTCTGCCAGGTTCGGATCAGCACCTCGCCCACACGCCCCATGGCCTGGCTGTCGGACGCGATGATCGAAAAGGCGCCCATATCGTGCAGGATGTCTTCGGCAGCTATCGTCTCGCGGCGGATGCGGCTTTCCGCAAAGGCCACGTCCTCGGGGATCGATTTGTCCAGATGGTGACAGACCATCAGCATGTCGAGATGCTCTTCGAGCGTATTGACGGTGAAGGGCCGGGTCGGGTTCGTGGAAGAGGGGAGCACATTGGCATCCCCGCAGATTTTGATGATGTCCGGCGCGTGTCCGCCACCCGCTCCCTCTGTATGGAATGCGTGAATGGTCCGCCCCTTGATGGCCGCCACGGTGTTTTCGACAAACCCGCTTTCATTGAGCGTGTCGGTGTGGATCATCACCTGCACATCCATGTCATCAGCGACCGAAAGACAGCAGTCGATGGCGCCGGGGGTCGTGCCCCAGTCCTCGTGCAGTTTCATCGCGCAGGCGCCGCCTTCGACCATTTCAATAAGCGCTTCCGGAAGCGAGGCGTTGCCTTTGCCTGAAATGCCGAAATTCATCGGAAAGGCATCAAGTGACTGCAGCATCCGCCCGATGTGCCAGGACCCAGGCGTACAGGTCGTGGCCAGCGTGCCATGCGCTGGGCCGGTACCACCGCCCAGCATCGTGGTCACGCCCGAGTGCAGCGCATCCTCGATCTGTTGCGGGCAGATGAAGTGGATGTGGCTGTCAAAACCACCTGCCGTCAGGATACGCCCTTCACCGGCAATGGCCTCGGTCGAGGGGCCGACGATGATGTCGACGCCTGGCTGAGTATCCGGGTTGCCAGCCTTGCCGATCCTGGCGATGCGCCCGTCCCGCAGACCCACGTCGGCCTTGTAGATGCCTGTGTGATCCACAATCAGTGCATTGGTGATCACCGTGTCCACGGCGCCGCCTTCGCGCGTCACCTGCGACTGGCCCATACCGTCGCGGATGACCTTGCCGCCGCCGAACTTCACTTCTTCGCCGTAGGTTGTCAGGTCTTTTTCGACCTCAATGATCAGATCGGTGTCCGCCAGGCGCACCCTGTCACCGGTGGTTGGCCCGAACATGGCTGCGTAATTGTCGCGTGAGATGCTGGTTGCCATGGCTCAGAGGTCCCCCATGATCTGCTGGTTGAAACCGTAAATGCGCCGCGCGCCCGACACCGGGATCAGATTAACTTCGCGCCGCTGGCCGGGCTCAAACCGCACAGCCGTGCCCGCCGCGATGTCCAGCCGCAAGCCACGTGCTGCGTCACGGTCGAATTCCAGCGCGCTGTTGGCTTCGGCAAAGTGATAATGGCTGCCGATCTGCACGGGCCGGTCGCCTGTGTTGGCAACCATCAGCGTGATCGCTTCGGTGCCCTCATTAAGGGTGATGTCACCTTCGGCGGTGATGATCTCTCCGGGTATCATGGGGCCTCCTCAGCGGATCGGGTTGTGTACGGTCACCAGTTTGGTGCCGTCTGGAAAAGTGGCCTCGACCTGTACGTCATGGATCATCTCCGGCACTCCTTCCATGCATTGTTCGCGGGTGATGACATGCGCGCCGGCCTCCATCATATCCGCGACAGACCGTCCATCCCGTGCGCCTTCGACAACAGCGTCTGTGATAAGGGCGATAGCCTCAGGATGGTTCAGTTTCACACCTCGGGCGAGCCGCCTGCGCGCGACCTCTGCGGCCATTGCCACAAGCAGTTTGTCTTTTTCTCTTGGGGTCAGCTGCATAAGTCAGAGTCTCCAGCATTTTGGCAGTTTGTCTTGTGAAAGGTGGTCGAGCAGGGGCACCAGCGACTGGCGCAGGCGAAAACCATCGTCGGCCAGAATGCGGCAGACCAGAACATCGGGCGCCAGAAGGCTCGCGCCGCCGGTGGGGCCTGCAATTTCCCGCACAAGGTCCAGCGCGCCTTCGGCGGCGGGGTGCACCCAGAGAATACTTGCCATCGCGCGGGCACCGCCGGCAACAGCGGGGCGGTCGAGCTGTGCTGCGGTATCGCCGGCAAAACGCAGCCCGTCGACCCACAGCGGCTTGCCCGCGCGCCGCACCTCGACCCTGTCTGTGAAGGAAAGGCTCCGCACATCCTCGCCCATGGCCCGACGTCCGAAAATCAGAGGCTCCACCATCAGGAACCGGGCGTCGCCGGACAGATCGACCTGCAGGTCCCGCGACAGTGCGGCGCCGTCAAACAGAATGGTTTCCTGGGGCAGCCAGTGAAGCGTTGCGTCGCCTTTGGCTTCGAGGCGGTTCACAATCTGACCCGTCTGGCCTTCCTGCGCACGATAGGCACGTTCAGCTGCCTGGGTTGTGACTGTCAGATGTGTGCCGATCGCTGCTTCAGCTGCAGTCGCGAAGCGGTCGCCCCCGGTAACACCACCAGCCGTGTTAACGAGAACGGCTTCAACATCCCGCCGGTTGCGCGGGAAAAGCACTTTGAGCGCACCGGCCTGCCGCAGAGTGTCAATGACAGTCTTGCCGCTCCGCGCCCTGACTGAGATGCCGGCCTCTCCAATGGCGCGGGGCTGGTCAAGATGAGTAGGCGTGGACATCAGCACGAGAGGCCGCTCCGGAAGGCATTAGAGGATCAGCAGACCTTCCCATGCGGCTCCGGGTTTGACCAATTTCTTTTAACTTTCTGGCGCAATTTGCGGAAGGTTGCACATTTTTTCAGCAGGTCGCGCAGGCTGCACTCATGAAAGGCCGGGAACAGGGCGTTGCGGACCGGGATCCAGCCGCCGGATGTGATCGGCAGCGCCGGGCGCGAAAACCTCGCACACGATGGGGTCATGCCCGGGCACAATCAGTTCCGGTCTGCTGGCTAGACGCAGCAGCGTATCGAACCCGTCCAGCATGTTCTGCAGGTCGACAACGATCGGAAAGGGTTTCCTCGCGACGAAGTTTTCATAGTAGTGCGCAGCGTCTGAGGCCAGCACCATCCAACCCTTTTCCGTACGTACACGTACGGCCTGAAGGCCGCGACTGTGCCCGCCGATGCAATGAACGGTGACCCCGTCAGCGATCTCTGCATCCCCGTCCGTGAAGATCACCTTGCCGGAGTAAAGCCGCTGCACGGCTTCGCAGATATGCCCGGCGGTGAACGGCATCCGGAGCGTGTCATGACACATGCAGGGACCGGTCGCGTAAGCCATTTCCGCCGCTTGCATGTGCAGGCGGGCGTTCGGAAACAGATGCAGGCCGCCCGCGTGATCGTAATGCAGATGGGTCACGATGACATCTGTTATGGCCTCCGGCGTAATGCCCAGCGGGGCAAGCGCCGTGACCGGATCCAGACGGATCGGGCGGTCCCGGCTGGCAGCTTCGGCGTCATCGTAACCGGTGTCGACAAGAATGGTCCTCGGGCCACACCGCAGCAGCCACATAAAGTAGTCCATCGGGTGGGGCGCATCGTGGTTATCATCGAAGATAAAGCTGTCCCGGCGGGTACGGCTGTTCCGGTCAGCGTATTTTACGGCGTGAACTTCCCAGGTACTCATTGGCGGACATCCGACCAGGTTGTAACAGATTTGGCAGCAACCATAGGATCGGTTTCTGCAGCGAATTTCACAAAATGCGGCAGCGTCAGATGCGTCTGAAAATCCGCCTCGCTGTCATAGATCTCATAAAGAAAAACAGTTTCCGGACGCCCGGGGTCGGTCGCGACGTCAAACTGCCTGCAGCCAGGTTCATCCGAAAGGGATGCTGATGCGTTTGCATACATCAGCGGCAGAAAATCGGGCATTCTGCCCGGTGAAATTTCAAAGGTGACGGTAACAGCGTACATATCTGTCCTTCCCGGGCGTTGGTTGCCTCTGACTTTGCACCGTCCGGTGGGCGCCGGACAAGATTACCGTGTCAGATATTGTGAATTTATTATTGCATTTTTTAATGTATACGTTAAAGTGTAAAGACCTTTTTAATACCCGGGCAGTCAGGAGTTCAGATGAAGTCGAGTTTTAAGGTTGCCGTTTTTGAGGGCGACGGTATCGGGCCGGAAATCACGCGGCCGACCGTTGAAATCCTTGCGGCGCTGGCAGCCAGGAGCGGCTACCGGCTGAGCTTTGATGCGGTGCCGGCGGGGGCTGCGCACTATGCTAAAACCGGGGAATCCCTGCCATCTGCTTCGCTTGATGCGGCGCGCGCGGCCGACGCGATTTTGTTGTCTGCGATGGGTCTGCCTTCTGTTCGCTATCCGGATGGCACCGAAATTTCGCCGCAGATCGATCTGCGCAAAGAGCTGACCCTGTTTGCCGGTGTGCGGCCGGTTCGGATATTTCCGGGGCAGCGTACACCGCTGAACTTGCCGTCCGGCAAGGAAGTCGATTTCGTTCTGATCCGCGAAAGTACCGAAGGGCTGTTTCATACGCAGGGTCGTGGCGAAGTCAGCGAGAACGAAGCGCGCGAAACGCTTCTGATCACCCGCGATATCTCGGAAAAGCTCTTTACGTTTGCCTTTGGGCTGGCCCGTGAACGCCGCGCCGCGGGACGTGGTCCGGGGCGGGTCACCTGCGTGGACAAAGCTAACGTGTTCCGCGCCTTCGCCTATTTCCGTGCGCTTTTTGATGCAGAGGCTGAAAAACACCCGGATCTGCAGGCGGACCACGCCTATGTGGATGCCACGGCGCTCTGGTTTGTGCTGAAACCTTGGGATTTTGATGTTCTCGTGACGGAAAACATGTTCGGCGACATCCTGTCGGATCTCGGAGCGGGCCTTATGGGCGGGCTGGGGGTCGCGCCGTCGGCGGATATCGGACTCGAGCATGCGGTTTTTCAGCCATGCCACGGTTCTGCTCCGGATATTGCGGGGCAGGGGATTGCGAACCCGATGGCCATGATCCTTTCGGCTGCTATGATGCTGGAATGGCTGGGCGTCCGCTCCGAGGCGCCTGCGCTGCGCGAAGATGGCCGTGTTTTGCGCGAGGCGGTCGAGCGGGTAATCTCAGGAGGGCAGGTGTTGACAGCAGACTTTGGCGGACAGGCCACAACAGAACAGGCAGCGGCTGCTGTGGCCGCTGAACTTGGCCTGTGAACGCTTCCGGCCCGATCCGCGTTGCCTGCCTCGGGGCGGGTTATTTCAGCCAGTTTCACTATGATGCCTGGAGCCGGATTGAAGGGGTGGAAGTCGTCGCATCCGCCGACCTGAACATTGCCGCCGCACAAGCGACGGGGCTGCCAGCATTCGGCAGCCTGGCCGAACTGCTTGCCGCGAAAACTCCGGATGTCCTGGACATCATTCTTCCTCCGCCGGGGCATGCGCCCTCTGTGCGGATGGCAATCGCTGCAGGTGTCGGCACGATCATCTGCCAGAAACCGTTTTGCCGCGACCTTGAGGAAGCCCGAACCATTGCCGCCGAAGCGGATGCCGCCGGTGTAACCCTCGTGGTGCATGAGAACTTCCGTTTCATGCCCTGGTATCGTTTCATCCGTGAACAGATCGACTCCGGTCGGATCGGCACCCCGATGCAGGCTACCTTCCGGCTGCGCCCGGGCGATGGTCAGGGACCGGATGCCTATCTGGACCGCCAGCCATATTTCCAGCAGATGCCACACTTTCTGATCCATGAAACAGGTGTGCACTGGATTGATACGTTCCGGTTTCTGTTCGGCGATCCAACCGCAGTCTATGCTGACCTGCGCCAGATCAACCCGGTGATTGCGGGCGAGGACGCCGGTATGGTTCTCTTCGACCATCCGGATGGGGTGCGCACCGTTTTTGACGGAAACCGGCTGGCGGACCATGTCGCTGAAAACCGTCGCCGTACGATGGGTGATGCAACATTCGAAGGGACCGGGGGCTGCCTCACACTGCTGGGAGACGGAAGTGTTTCCTTCCGGGCTTTCGGGGCCAATGATACAGACATTTTACTTGGGCCGGATCGGTCCACAGGCTTTGGCGGTGACTGCGTACTGCATCTGCAATCCCACGTCGTCGACTGTCTGAGAAACGGCACGGGACCTGAAAACACTGCAGCAGACTACCTGACGGTTATCGCTGTGCGGGATGCCATCTACGCTTCTGCAGAAAACGGGCGTAAGGTTACGCTATGATTTTCGGGCCGCCAAATGATTTCAGGGAAAAGTCCAACAGCTACCGCGCTGTGGGGGAGCTGAGGCGGCTGATTTTTGCAGGCGAACTGTCCCCGGGTTCCGATCATCTGGAAACAGAACTGGCGGAGCGCCTGGGGATGTCACGCACGCCGGTGCGTGAAGCCGCACTGATGCTTGAAGCGCAGGGCCTGGTCGAGGTCAGGCCGAGGCGCGGTATCCGGATTCTGCCTGTCTCGCCGGAAGACATGCAGGAGATCTACGACATACTGACCGAGCTTGAAGCGCTCGCAGCATCCCGCGCAGCCTCGGTCCCGCCCGCGGAACGGGACCTGGAACCTCTGGAGCGCAGCATAGCGGACATGGAAGCCGCATTGCAGTCAGAAGACCGGCAGGCCTGGGCTGACGCAGATGAACGTTTCCATACAGAACTTGTGCGACTGGGCGGCAACCGCCGTATTGAGGCGATCACCGCGATGATGGCAGATCAGGTGCGGCGGGCCCGCGCCATGACTCTGTACATGCGCCCTGCACCGGTGAAATCGCACGAGGACCACCGGGGTGTCCTGGAAGCGATCCGGGCCGGCGACGCGGAAACTGCCCGCGCCATTCACCACGCGCACCGGACAGATGCGGGTAAGATGCTGATCGCACTGCTGCGCCAGCACCGCTTTCACCAGCTGTGACAGGACCGGCGGACCATTGTGTGGCCGGGCGAACCTGCTATGACCCTTGCTCATGAGTTCTGAAACTGCACTGCGCGAACTGATCTGCACTCTGGCAGCCTCGATGTTCAACAGAGGGCTGACAGGCGGCAGCACCGGAAATATCTCGGCCCGCACGTCTGATGGCGGTCTGCTGGTTTCACCCACGGGCACAAGTTTCGGCAGGCTTGATCCGGCCCGGCTGAGCCGGTTCGACGCCTCCGGCCGGCTGATCGACGGGGACCCGCCGACCAAGGAAATGCCCCTGCATTCCGCATTCTACGAGACGCGCAGTACTGCCGGGGCCGTGGTGCATCTGCATGCGTGCCACTCAGTGGCCTGGTCGATGATGCCGGATGCCGACGAGGACAACTTTCTGCCACCGCTGACACCCTACGCAATCATGAAGCTGGGTAGGGTAAAGCTGCTGCCTTTCTTCATGCCGGGGGATCCGGCCATGGGCGACGCCGTGCGCAGTCTGGCCGGAAAACGCTCTGCCGTGATGCTCGCCAACCATGGGCCGGTCGTGGCGGGAAAAGACGTGGAGGCCGCCTGCAACGCCATCGAAGAACTGGAAGACACGGCGCGGCTGGCCATTATGATGCGGGGAATTGATGCCAGAATGCTGACGCAGGAGCAGGTCAGCGGGCTGGTCAGCCGCTTTGATGTGGAGTGGGACGATTGACAGCATTCTCAGCCAACCTTGGGTTTCTCTGGGCGGATCTGCCGCTCGCTGATGCCATCCGTGCAGCCCATGCTGCCGGATTTGACGCCGTGGAGTGCCACTGGCCCTATGAGCACGATGCCCGTGACGTGCGCGACGCGCTGGATGAAACCGGTTTACCGATGCTGGGGCTCAATACTGTGCGCGGGGATACTGCCGCCGGCGAAAACGGCCTCTCAGCCCTGCCCGGCCGCGAGGGGGAGGCACGTGCCGCCATTGATCAGGCCGTGGAATACGCGCAGCAGATCGGCGCCGGCGCGGTGCATGTGATGGCAGGTTTTGCCTCCGGTCCTGCCGCAGATGCCTCTTTTGTGGAAAACCTGAAATATGCCTGCAGCCGCGCAGGCGCGCATGGGCAGACAATCCTGATTGAACCACTGAACGGTTACGATGCGCCCGGGTATTTCCTGAGCTCCACAGATCAGGCCTCAGATATCATCGCGCGTGTTGGCGCGGGCAACCTGAAACTGATGTTTGACTGCTACCATGTGCAGCTGAACGAAGGGGACCTGACGAACAGGCTGACGCGGCTGATGCCTGTGATCGGCCACATCCAGTTCGCTTCGGTGCCGGACAGGGGTACGCCCGATCATGGTGAGATCAGCTATGCCCATATCTTTGAGCATCTTGCGGCACTGGGCTACGCACGCCCGCTTGGGGCGGAATACAAACCAAAACAGCCCACGCATGAAACGCTCGACTGGATGCGCCTGTTCTGACCTTTTCAGATACGGATTAGACGCCCGCGGTTGCGCAATGCCCGTAACGCGCTGAGCGCCGTCAGTGCCGAAGTTTTCGGGTTTGATGCGAGAGGTTTCCCGGTCGTGCTGTAGTCCACTGCAACGGCTGGTCCCTCTGCCTGAATGCGGTGTGTGTTCGCTGTTGCGCCCGGATCTGCAATCAGCGTCACCCGGGTGCGGTCAAACCCGACCGCAGCCAGTGCAACCGTCGCTACCACATTGGCATTTTTCGGAAACAGACGGGCCGCTTCTCGGGCGGAGCCTGTGAAAAACGCTTCTGGTTTTTCGAGGGTCGCAAGATCGCACATGTCCTCGGCCGGCGTTCCCTGCCAGGCCTGTGGTGCTTTGCGTCCGGAATATTCCACACTGTCGATACCGCCCTGCGCTGCCGCAAGAGCATCAATCCCGCCGATCGCACCGGGCAGGACCGACGCCTGCGCATGTCCCGCGCGTGCGGCTGTCTGCAGCTGGTCCAGCGTAGCGGGGTCCGCCAGAGCACCTGCGGAAAGTATGCCCACATCAATGCCCCGGTGAAGGACACGCGGCGCGACATCATGTACGGCTGCGTGCCCTGCACATTCCAGGACAAAATCTATATCGCCGGGTAACTCTTCGGGACTTGCCGCAACGCACACGCCAGGGCCAAGCAACGCCCGGGTTTCAGCGACCCTCGCGGGCCGGACCAGAACAGCCGCCAGCGTCACATCCGGGTCTTCCTGCAGCCTGTTGCTGACTTCGGCGCCAATGGCACCATACCCAATAATCGCGACCTGTCGTTTTTGCCGGGGATCTGACTGCCTGCTCATCGGTAAAGCCTTATGCCTGAAACTGCGATGTCGGCCTGAAACTCACGCCCGATTGCGAGGATGCCGATGCGCCGCAACCGCGAAGGGTCAAAGGTGATATCTGTTCTGTGAGGTTCAAAATCTGAAAACGGCACCCGGATACTGGACCAGTCAGGGTCAGCCCGGAACGATGCGCGATAGGAATGCCAGGGCTTGCGCAGCTGATCGGTTCTGAGCCGGATGTCATAGGTTTCTGAATTGCCCTGCACGTCAATCTCAATGCCCTGCCAGGCGGAGGCGTCAAAGGGTCCGGAGCCTGTTTCCGTGTCAAAAGCGATCTGGATGAACCCGCCGTTGTTTTCGGTTGAAACCGTGCCCGTCAGCCGGATGGCAGGACGTCCGTCCACTGTGGTTTCCTCGGCACGTCCGGCAGAAACCCCGCCCATGACACTGTCCGCGACATATTCCCATGAGGGGGTAAATTCCAAAGCCGGGTCTCCTGCTGCCGGGGCGCTCAGGCCGCACAACATCACGGCCATGATGGGTTTGTACACGGCTGCCGTCATCTTTGTGTCAGCTGAACTGTCATTCCGCGCTTCAACCTGGCGCACATAGTGTTGCGGGCAAGGCTTTCCGGAGCGAAATCATGCCGCTCTGTGCCCCTGGCTCCAGACACCGCGTATGCGTGGCGTGGGTCCGCTGGCACTGATCCGCACGAGATCACCGCGCAGCCCGGCCTCTATTCTGCCCCGGTCTGTCAGGCCCGCGGCCTTTGCGGGGTTGTCGGTGACACACCGGACAGCACGGGGAAGATCCTGCCAGATGTCCGCCAGATGGAAGGCCGACAAAAGCAGGGCAGAGGGAATGTAGTCCGAAGAAACGATGTCCAGCAGACCGGCCCCGGCCAGTTCCCGGGCCGAGACGTTGCCGGAATGTGACGCGCCGCGAATGATATTGGGCGCTCCCATCATCACGGCAATGCCGGCCTCCGCACAGGCCTGTGCGGCCTCCTCGGTTGTCGGGAACTCCGCAAAATTCACTCCGTTGGTGGCCGATTGTCTGACCTGATCCGCTGTCGTGTCATCGTGACTGGCCAAAGCAGCGCCATAGCGCCGCGCCTCAGCCACTGCACCTGCTTCATGTTTTGCGCCGTATTTCGTCTGCAGTTCGCGCAGGTGTGCGACATGGCGCGTGAATTCCGCATCCGACAGCCCGCGTTTTTTGGCCACATAGGCTTTCATGACATCCAGATCGCTGAACTGCCGCTGACCGGGCGTATGATCCATCAGGCTGACAATGCCGATGCGGTCTTCCGGGCCGAACTCCGCCATTTCCTGCAGCAGGGTTTCAGAACAGATCTCTGCCCTCAGATGCAGGTAATGGCTGATCCTCAGGTGACCGGACTGCCGGGCTGCCAGGATTTCACCGGCCATCTGGCGTGCATAGGCACCGTAGCGTGTCGTGCTGTTGAGTATAGAGCCAACCCGCAAAGCATCGAACACAGTTGTGATGCCGGTCGACGCGAGTTCAGCATCATGCGCAAAAAGCGCAGGCATGTGGGGCCAGTCCACCCCAGGCCTGGGCTCAATATGCCGTTCCAGATTGTCTGTGTGCAGTTCCACGAGGCCCGGCAGCACGTAATCGCCCCCACAGTCTACGGCTCCGGGCGGTACCGTGGTGCCTTCCCGGATGTCACAGATCTGCCCGTTCTGCAGGTGCACGCTGCCGGTCAGCAGGCTGTCGTTCAGAACAAGCCGTGCGTTGGCGAGACAGAGCGCGTCACTTTCCTCATTATTCGGAGTGTTTGCTGAAAGATCAGGTGAATTCATGGTGTCCGGCTTTCAGTTTTGCGTGTCTTTGGATGGGTGTGCGGCGGGTGGCGGTGATTTTTCATGCAACGGCACCTCTCTGGTCGAGCGCCACAAGTGCTGCGCTTACGGTTTCTTTGAGCGGGCCGTCGTTCGGGATGGTTACGGCGTTCGCATTGTCGGGCAATGGCCCCGGGTTCCGCGCAAGCCGGTGCGCAATTTCAGCGGCGGTTTCACGGCCTCGGGTGCCCAGCCGGTGGGCAAGGGTTTCCGGTCTTGCGGTGATGTTCAGAACCAGCAAAGCGGGAAACAGAGCAGCGGCATCCGTCAGAACCCCGCGTGACAGGTTCGCGATGCAATGGCGTCCGGCCTGAACGTCTGATGCAACCTGTGCGGGGATGCCGTACCGAAGGCCATGGGCATTCCAGTGCAGACAAAACCCACCCTGCGCGACTATACCGTCAAATTCCGCGGAACTGACGGCGTGAAAATTCTCGCCAGGTGCATTGGCTGGCCGCGTGATGGTGCGCGTGACCACCTGCAGGTCGGGCCGTGCCGCAGCGATACCCGCAATGACGCTGTCTTTGCCCACGCCGGACGGGCCGACAACTGCGATCAGATATCCGTCATTCATTGCGAGACCCCCGGCGCAAATTCAGTGACATCGACGGTGCGGGTAGAGATCCGGTTGCGTGCGGTTCTATCCTGGAAAATGCCGATTATGGCAACGCCACGCTCCCTTGCGTCCTCTATGAGGCTCAGAACGATGTCCCGGTTTACAGGGTCAAGACTGGCTGTCGGTTCGTCCAGAAGCATCGCGGGATATGCCCGGACAAGACCCCGCGCAATGTTGACCCTTTGTTGTTCGCCGCCCGAAAACGTAGTGGGGGACAGATCCATCAGAGCTGTTGGTATATTCAGGCGTTCCAGAAGTTTTGTGGCCCTGTTGCGCGCTTCGGCGGGGTCCATGCCTGTCATCAACAGGGGTTTCGCGACAACATTACGGGCCGCAACGCGCGGAACAACCCGCAGAAACTGGCTGACATAGCCAAGAACCTCACGCCGCGTCCGGATAATGTCCCGGGGCCGTGCGGCGGCTATGCAGGTATCCCCGACAATGATCTGACCTGACCCGGCTATGTAGTTTCCGTAATTCATGCGCAACAGCGTCGATTTGCCGGTGCCCGACTCTCCGGTCAGGGCTACACACTCGCCGGGTGAAACGCGCAGCGAAACGCCCTTGAGAAAGGTGATTTCCGCTGCTCCCTGGGTGTGCAGAACAAATGTCTTTGAAACGTTTTGCAGTTCTATCATGGCCCGCCTCACACCTGCAGTACAGAGCTGACCAGCAGCTGGCTATAGGGGTGCTGCGGATCATCCGGAAAGCGATCCGTGAGCCCGTTTTCGACAACCCGTCCGGACTTCATGACCATCAGCCTGTCCGCCAGCAGGCGCACAACAGCAAGGTCGTGGGTCACGATAACGGCCGACAGCCCCATGTCCCGCACCAGCCCGCGCAACAGATCCAGCAAAAGGGCCTGCACACTGACATCCAGCCCGCCGGTGGGTTCGTCCATAAACACCAGTCTGGGACCAGATACGAGGTTCCGGGCGATCTGCAACCTTTGCTGCATGCCGCCGGAAAGGGTGCCGGGGCGCTCGTCAATACGGTCCTGATCAATTTCAACGCGTACCAGCCACTCCTTTGCCTCAGTACGGATGTCGCCATAGCGCCGGGCACCTACGGCCATCAGGCGCTCGCCCACATTGCCACTGGATCTGACACCCATGCGCAGGCCATCCTGCGCATGCTGGTGCACGAACGCCCGGTCCGTGCGCGCGAGCATCCCGCGTTCCGGTTCTGACATGGCGACAGTATCGCGCGGTCCGTCGGCGCGCGTGTCAAAGATCACTGATCCTGTGTCCGCCACCAAATGCCCGGCCTGGCAATTCAGCAGTGTGGATTTGCCGGACCCGGATTCCCCCACGATGCCAATAACCTCGCCGGGGTAGAGGTCAAACGACACACCAGCGCAGCCAATGTGCCGGTCGTAACTCTTTCCGACATCGCGTGCTGAAAGCTGCGCCGTCTCTGTCATGGCGTGGTCCCGTCCGTTCCGCTTTCTGCCTTCGTGCGCGCGCAGAAATCTGTGTCAGAGCAGACAAACATCCGGTTGCCGGCATCGTCCGTGATGACTTCGTCCAGACAGCTTTGGACGGCGCCGCAGAGACGGCAGGCCTGGTCAGCTCCGGAGGGATCAAACGGATGATGCCCAAAATCGAGACTGACGACACTTGTCCGTGGCGGCAGCGCACAGATGCGCTGTTCCCGCCCGGTCCCAAACAGCTGGATCGCGGCCATATCCCCGAGTTTGGGGTTGTCGAATTTTTGTATGGGCGAAGGGTCCATGACATACCGGCCCTCCACACGGACCGGATAGGCACAGGACGCGGCGATGCGTCCGTGACGGCTGATGTCGTCGTAGAGCTTGACATGCATCAGACCGTATTCCTCCGGGCTGTGCATCCTGCGGGTTTCCTGCTCTCGTGGTTCCAGAAAACGCAGGGGCTCCGGGGTTGGGACCTGATAGACCAGTATCTGACCTTCCTTCAGCAGTGTCTCAGGGATGCAGTGTCGGGTCTGAATGACCGTCGCCTTTTCTGTGTGTGTTGTGGTCCGCACACCAGCGGTCCGTTCGAAAAATCTGTGGATGGAGGCCGCGTTTGTCGTGTCAACAACACACTGATCGATCACTTTCAGACAGTCATCCGGCGTCATCACGGCAGCCGACACGTGCACGCCGCCTGTTCCCCAGCCATAGGGCATGGGCATCTCGCGGCTGGCAAAGGGCACCTGATAGCCGGGAATCGCAAGGCCCTTGAGGATGGCGCGGCGGATCATGCGTTTGGTCTGCTCATCCAGGCAGGCGAAGTTGTAGGCGTGATCGGTCTGCATCAGCGCATCCACAAGTGCCGCCTCTGCGCAGGCTTTGCGCCGCCCCCTGATCCATGCATGTCCGACCCCGCCGGACGTCAGGCGCAGCGTGCAGCGTGTGACAGTCATTGCGCCAAGTTTGAAAAGTGTTCCCGTGCCCACGGCGCGGCCACGCACCATGACACTGTCAATCTCCGGCTCGCGCAACCAGTCAAAGTCACGGCGCATATCATGCGTATCAAGAAGGCCGGAAATCGGACCTGCCTGTGCGCGGGCCAGCAGGCCTATCAACGCCTTGCGGTCAGTATCCTGATCCGGAAAGTCTTTCATCTCGACAACTTTGCTTCAATCTATACAACTAGACATATCATACTATGAATCCGCTGAACGCGAAGCAACGATTTCCGGAGGATCGGCCAAAATGACCACCAAACGCCGAAAGACACCTGTCTGGCTGGCCATTGCAGGGCAGATCCGGGGCGACATTGCCGAAGGGCGGTACCGGCCTGGAGACAGAATGCCGACCGAAGCCGCGCTGTCGGCAAGGTTCGGGGTCAACAGGCATACGGTCCGCCACGCGCTGGCGCATCTGACAGAAGAGGGGCTGGTGCGTACACGGCGCGGCGCGGGCACTTTTGTGGCAGATACGCCGACGGATTACCCGATCGGTGGCCGCGTGCGGTTTCACAAAAATCTGCTGGCGGCGGGGCGATCGCCGGAAAAACGTATACTGCAGATCGAGACGCGTGCCGCAGCGGCCGGCGAGGCGCGGGCGCTCGGTCTGGAGGCGGGCGAACCGGTCTGCTCCTATCACGGTCTGTCTTTCGCCGACGGGCAGCCCATAGCCCTTTTCGAGAGCATCTTTCCGGAAACCAGACTGCCTGGCATTGCACAGGCACTGCAGCATACACGCGGGGTAACCCAGGCGCTGGATCTTTTGGGCGTGACTGATTACGTGCGCATTTCAACCCGGCTCACCGCTGTGCTGGCAGATGCCACCCAGGCAATGCATCTGCATCTGCGCGAGGGCGATCCGCTCCTGCGGTCAACCGGGATCAACGTAACAGATGACGGGCAACCCGTTGAATTTGGCCGGACTGTTTTCGCCGGGGACCGGGTAACGCTGATCCTTGGCGACGGCGCTGAAGACAGCTGACCTGCGACCGGAGGCGGCCTGCATGCCGGTTCCGGGATCAGGGCTAAACCGGCTCCCACAGCCCAAGGATACTGCGGGCCTGCTGCCATGTGGCGACCGACCGTTCATGCTGTTCGCAGATGTCGGTGACAAGGCGTACCAAGGCCGCATTCGACGGTGCAAGCCTGTTCCGGTCGAGGCGGACGTTGTCTTCCAGTGCCTGTGCGGGCATGGCCACCAGCACCAACTGACCATTCATTGAGAACCCGCTGGTTTGCGCCAATCCCGGCGGCACACCAGGGGGCATCCGGACCGAACAGCCGCCGGACGGTTTTGACATAGAAGTCAAAAACCTCCCGGTCTGCGGGCATCGCGTTCCTGACGCCCATGACAAACTGTACGTATGGCGTGTCGGTCAGCTGCCCGGCCTCATGCATCTGCGCGGCCTTCAGGATATGCGACAGGTCGAAGGCTTCGATTTCTGGCCGGACCCCGTGGGCGGCCATCTGCCCGGCCAGCCAGTCCACCAGTTCAGGCGGGTTTTCATAGACCCTCGTGGGGAAGTTATTTGATCCCACAGAAAGGGACGCCATATCGGGCGCAAGCGGCAGCATGCCACCGCGCGACCGGCCCGCTCCGGAGCGCCCGCCCGTTGAGAACTGGATGATCATGCCCGGGCAGTGTTTTTCGATGCCTTCCTTCAGGGCTGCAAATTTGTCGGGATCGCTGCTGGGGCTCTGATCTTCATTGCGGACATGCGCGTGGACAATGCTCGCACCGGCCTCGAACGCTTCATGTGTGCTCTCAATCTGCTCGCTCACAGTGATCGGGACGGCAGGATTGTTTTCCTTGCGTGGCAGCGACCCTGTGATCGCCACGCAGATCATGCAGGGCGTACTCATTTGGCGGGTGCCAGAACAAAGTCGTGCACGACTTCGTAGTAGGGACGATCAAATCCGGCCCGGGCGATCTGTTCCGGATCTGAAATCAGGTCGAATTTTGCCAGCAGGCTTTCCTTTACGCCGAAAACGGCGTCCGAATGGATATAAGGATCGTCGGGATCAAAGATATGCGTGATCAGGGTCTCGAACCCCGGTGCTTCGAGGATGTAGTGCAGATGTGCCGGACGGTAAGGATGGCGACCGAGTTTCTGCAGCATCTGACCCACCGGGCCATCGTCAGGAATGGGATAGAATTTCGGCTTTACGCCTTTGAAGTGGTAGGTTCCGTCAGGGCCTGTCCGGAAAACGCCCCGCAGATTGAAATCCGGTTGCAGACCCTTTTGCTGGACATCGTAGAAGCCCTCGTCATTCGCCTGCCAGACATCGATTTTGGCGCCATCCAGTGGCTGCCCGTCTGTGCCCACAATGCGCCCGCGCACGAGCATCGGTTCCCCTTTCTGATCCAGACATATGTCGGCGCCCATCGGCAGTTCGGGCGCGTCCGGGACATGGAAGGGACCCAGGACCGTCGACTCTGAGGCGCCGGTGGGTTTGCGGTTATTGATTGCATCCACCAGCATCGAAACGCCGAGACTGTCCGACAGCAGGATGAATTCCTGCCGCCAGTCGTTGCAGGTATGCCCGACACTGGTCAGGAATTTGATTGCCTCAAACCATTCTTCCTGGGTGGGCTCAATCTCTTTGACCGCAGCATGCAGGTGCTTTGTGATGACAGCCATAACCTCAGCAAGGCGTTTGTCGCTGGCATCCGCGTTGCGGGCGATCACGACGTCAGCGGAGTTCTCTTCGGTAAAATAACCCGGCTTTTCGGTGCTCATGGCGTGCCTCCTATCTGGCGAGTACGGCTGACAGGACGCGCGTCAGCTCGGCTGTGGGATCTTCGGGCAGGCCGTCATGGCGCCAGCAGACGTGCTGATCCGGCCGCGTCAGGATACATCCCGCGTCTCCGACTTCGCGCGCCCGTGCCCAGTCTCCGGTATGGTCCACAAATTCCTGCCGTGGGCCGATAATATGCGTGTGCAGTGTTATGCCCATCTCTGCTGCCGCCGTTTTCGCAGCCTCTGCCCAGGCCGCGCCACCCAGACCGGTAAAGAGCGTAAACGCACCACCTCCCGCAAGGTCCAGCGTCGAATGCCGGCCGCCTTTCTGGTCAAAGAGCCAAGCATGCGGGATCCGCGCGCCGGGCCAGGTCGTGGGCTGGTAGTGCAGGTCTGCATCCTGGCGGAAGTCCGGTTCAACCTGCCCGTCGGTGACCGTGGCCTCCGAGCTGTAACGCTGGTTCATTTCGACGCCATGTGCGTCAAACTCATACTTTTTGAAGGCGATCGCCTCCCGGATGGCCGCGCGCTGCCGTTCGGCATCCGGCGTCGGGTCACAGCGGCCTTCGAGGTTTTTCTGCATGGTTTCGGGATCATTGCTTTCAGTGAGGCCAAGAGCCTCGAAGATGGGCCCGAATTCGCCGATGGACTGGTTGGCCCGCGTGACGATCTGTTTGGCCACCGGCGCCCGTTCTGTCGAATAAGTCTCCAGCAGGGCAGGGCCTGCCTCGCCGCGCAGAACAGCTGCCAGTTTCCAGGCAAGGTTGAAAGCGTCCTGGATCGACGTGTTGGACCCCAGTCCGTTCGACGGCGGATGGCGGTGGATCGCATCACCCATACAGAACACCCGGTCATTCTGCAGGTGCGTCGCATAGTAATTATTGACCGTCCAGGTGGACCAGCTCGTGATATCGACCTCAAGTTCAGGGTCGCCCACAAGATCACGCACGACCTTTTCTGCGAAGGCCGTGTCGACCTCCGGTGCGGACTGGTTGATGTCATAGCCCCAGACGATCAGCCATTCGTTCCAGGGCCGGACCATACGCACCAGCCCCATGCCGATACCGCCCACATCGGCACCTGGCTGCACCACCCAGTAGAGAACGGAGGGGCGATGCGCGACAAAGCGCGAAAGATCCGCCTTAAAGAGAATGTTCATCGAGCCGCCCACGCCCATCTGACCCTCAAACGGCAGATCAATGTGGTCAGCCACCAGCGAGTTCCCCCCGTCAGCGCCGACCAGATATTTCGAACGGATGGTGATCTCTTTTCCGGTCAGCCGGTCGAGGCAGGTCGTCGTGACACCATCCCCGTCCTGTTCGTGGCGCAGGTATTCCGTGCTCATGCGGGCCTGCGTGCCGCGCGCACAGGCCGTTTTGAACAGGAGCGGTTCCATAAACGTCTGGGGCAGGTCATTCATAAAGGTGGGCGACGACAGCAGGTGTTCAGCCTTGGACAACGGGTGCGTACCCCAGCTTTTCATGCGGCCGATTTCTTCGCCAGCGAGGCTTTCGCAGAAAACATTCTCGCCCATGATCTCCTGCTCGGCGGCAAAGAGATAGGCCTCATCCTCCACCTCGCGCCCCAGATCGCGCAGGACCTCCATCGTGCGCTGGTTGGTGATATGCGCGCGCGGGGTGTTGGCCAGCCAGCGATACCGGTTGATCACCATGTTTTCGATGCCATAGGTCGACAGCAGCGCGGCAGTTGCCGAGCCGGCCGGTCCGGTGCCAATGACCAGCACATCTGTTGTGATATCTGCCATGTTTAATCCTCCGCTTGGGTCAGTTTGCCGCCCGTGAGCCGGCGGCGGATTGGGAAAAGGTCGAGCCCGGTGCGTTCCGAAATCAGGCCCCAGAGGCCGCGCGGTGCGATCAGCATGATCACAATGGCCAGCACACCAAGGCTCATCAGGTACCAGCTGCCAAAATCGGCCAGCAGTGACTGCAGAGCAAAGAACACGAGCACACCGATGATCGGGCCCTCGATGGTGCCGATCCCGCCGATGACGACGATAAAGATCACATAGGCGGTCCAGTCTGTGACGCTGAAGGCAGCGTCCGGGCTGATCCGGGCTTTCTGCATATAGATCAGTCCGCCCGCGAGGCCGGTGCCGAAAGCAGAGGTCAGGAAAACGATCCATTTCATGCGCGCCGCATCAACGCCTACGGATTTTGCGGCTTCTATGTTGTCGCGCACAGCGGCAAGGGCCAGACCGCGCCGGGTGCGCAACAGCCAGTAGATGCCGCCGATGGTTGCCAGTGCCAGCGCGAGCGCCAGCCAATAGGCCAGAATATCGCGGGCTGCGGCCGACCTGACACCCAGTGTGTCCTCAATCAGCCCGACGAACCACATATCACGCGTTGCGTCGCGTGGCAGCGAGGTGCCGGTGCCGCCGCCGAGCGTTTTCCACTGGGCCATCAGCAGGCGCACGACCTCGGCGATGACCCATGTGCCGATCGCAAAGTAGGCGCCATTCAGGCGGAACGCGAAAAAAGCGGTTGGCACCGCAATCACAAGTGCGGCGACGCCTGACAGCAGAATGGCAGGCACCGGATCCATGCCCCAGAGAATGACCGCACCAAAAAGCGCGTAGGCCCCGGCACCGACAAAAGCCTGCTGGCCAATGCTGACCAGCCCGCCGTATCCGGCCAGCAGGTTCCAGAACTGGGCCAGCACCAGCATGGTCAGAATAAAGAACATATCGCGGATGGTGCCGCGCCCGGCAAAGAAGGGCAGAGCGACGAGCACCAGCACGAGAAGAGCAGCAGCGGCTGTCGTGAAGCGTGAAGCGGGTGTCTGAACGGAAACGGAATAGCTCATCAGTCATGTGCCCTTGGAAAAAGACCGCGTGGCCGGATCAGCAGCACGATCAGAAATGCGATGTGGCCTGAGAGGATCTGCCATTCGGGATTGACCGCAGCGCCGACGGTTTGCGCCACGCCAATGATGATCCCGCCGACCAGCGTGCCCCAGAGCGATCCGAGCCCACCGATGATCACGGCCTCAAAGGCATAGATCAGGCGTGCCGGCCCGATGTTCGGGTCAAAATTTGCCCGAAGGCCGAGGTAGAGTGCTGCGATTGTCACGATAACCAGAGCGACGCCTGTGGCCGTGGCGAAAATACTGGCAGGCCGAATGCCCATCAGGCTTGCTGTTACGGCATCATCCGATGTGGCCCGGAAAGCGCGCCCGAGGCTGGTGCGGTAAAAGAGCTGGTTCAGGCCGACGATCACCAGTACTGCGGAGGCAAAGGTCAGCAGGGGCATCACACCCAGAGCGACCGGGCCCAGCTGAACAGATGCGGTCGTCAGAGCATCCGTCGGCAGACGCTGGCTGTCCGCAGAGAATGTCTCAAGCAACGCATTCTGCAGCACAACCGACAGTCCGAAAGTGACCAGCAGGGGGGCAGAATGTCGTCGCCCAGGGTCCGGTTCAGCAGGAATTTCTGCAGCCCCCAGCCCATGCAGAACATCAGCGGCATGGCGATCAGCAGTGCGGCAAAGGGCGGCAGGCCCAGCAGAGTCACCAGAACCAGGATCAGATAGGCGCCCATGACGATCAGATCGCCGTGCGCGAGGTTCACCAGACGCATGATCCCGAAGACGAGGCTCAGACCTGCCGCAAAGAGTGCGTAAAGACCACCCAGCAGGATGCCCTGCAGGATCGTATCAATCCAGATCATTGGTTTGCTCCGAAATAGGCATCGTGGATTGCGTCGCGGCTCAGACTGTCCGGTGTGCCAGAAAGGGTGATGCGCCCTTCCATCATGCAATAGACGCGGTCGGCGACGGCCAGCGCCTGCGATATGTCCTGCTCCACCACAATCAGACTGGCACCTGCGGCTTTAATGGCCGGGATGGCTTTGTAGATGTCGCGGATCACGACTGGTGCGAGTCCAAGACTGATTTCATCGCACAAAAGCACACGCGGGTTGCTCATCAGGGCGCGCCCGATGGCTACCATCTGTTGCTGACCGCCTGACAGGGCGGTGCCCGGCGTGTTCCGGCGCTCTTTCAGTACGGGGAACAGCTCATAGACCGTATCCAGCGTCCAGTGCCCCCTCGTGCGGCGGCCATACGCGCCGATCAGCAGGTTTTCCTCGACCGTGAGGGACGGGAAAAGGCGGCGCCCTTCAGGCACCATGGCCACGCCGCGCGTGACGATTTCATCCGCGGGCAGGGCACCGATGTCCGCGCCATCGAACTGCACCGACGCTGCATCGTTGCGCAGAATGCCGGCAACGGAGCGCATCAGTGTGGTTTTTCCGGCACCATTGGCCCCGATGATGGCAACGGTTTCCGCCTCCCTCAGCTCGATGTCGACGCCGAACAGTGCCTGAAAATCACCGTATCCGGCCGTTAGGCCGGTTGTCCGCAGCAGCCCCATCAGACGTCGATCCCCAGATAGATTTCGCGTACTTCGCGGCTGGCCATGATGTCGTCCGGCTCGCCGATGCCTACAACACGACCGAAATCCAGCACCAGCAGGCGTCCAACCACAGACGTCAGCGCGTGCAGTACGTGTTCGATCCAGATGATGGTGACGCCCTGCGCGTGAATGTCCCGGATCGTCCCGATCAGCGCCTGGCATTCTCCTTCGGTCAGGCCGCCCGCAATCTCATCCAGCAACAGCAGCTTTGGCTTTGTTGCCATCGCACGCGCCAGTTCGAGACGTTTGCGCTCCAGCAAGGACAGTTGTCCGGCAGCCATATTGGCGCGGTGGATCATGCCCGTGCGTTCCAGAACGTCAGCACAATCATCCAGAACTGCTGCTTCGCTCAGATTGCGCCCATGCGTCGAGGCAACCACGAGGTTCTCGTAGACCGTCAGCTTTTCAAAGGGCTGGGGGATCTGAAACGAGCGGCCGATGCCGGTCAGGCAGCGTTCCATCGCTGAGACCCGCGTCACATCCCGGCCGTCGAACCGGATGCTGCCCGCATCGGCGCGCAGGTTGCCGGTGATCAGGTTGAACAGCGTAGACTTTCCCGCACCATTGGGCCCGATGATCCCGAGGGCCTGGCCCTCCGGCACATCGAAGCTGGCATCATCGGTCACCTTCAGCGCCCCGAAGCTCTTGCTGACGTTCTGCAATGACAGGATGGACATGATCTGCTCCCGGCTCTGATGTCAGCTGATGGCCTGCATTGCGCCGCCAACGGGGATGTCCGGATGATCACTGTTGTCGACGATGACGAGGTCATAGCCACCATCACTCCGCAGCCGCCACTGGCCGCCCACCAGCGGTGTCTTGGCGATATTTGCAGTGGCAAAAGGCGGCAGACCGGCGCCATCGAACGCGAGGCGTCCGACCATCGAATTCAGTTCTGTGGCAGCAATCGCGGCGGCAACTTCGTCCGGGTCGCGCGTATCCTCAACGCGGCCCATAACATCAGCGGCCATTTCAAACAGCGCATGTGCAAACCCGATGGGCTGTGTCCACTGTTTTCCGGTCGCAGCGGTGTAACCCTCAGCCAGATCACCGGCAGACTGACCGGTCAGCGTAGAGGTGAACGGGTGCGTCGGGGACCACCAGACTTCGGAGCTGAGATTGTGCCCCTGATCCCCAAGTGCCTCAACGGCCTGCGGAAACAGGATGGCCTTTCCGATGCTTGCAGCCTTGGGCGTGAAGCCCTGCTGTTTGGCCTGGGTCCAGAACGTGGTGAAATCGGGCGGGATCGGGACCCCGGTGATGATATCGCAGTCTGCCTGCTTGAAGGCGTTGATCTGGGCGCTGAAGTCGTCCGTCAGGTTCTGGTACCGACCCGGATCCGTCAGGCCATATCCCTGGGCGGCCAGCGGTTGCGGGAAGCCCACATTCGGGTCTCCCCAGGCGTTGCCGTCGCCATCGTTGGGGAAAAGGCCGCCAACCTGTTTGTTGGTGTCCAGCTGGTTCCACATCGCTGTGAAAACGCTGATCACGTCCTCGAGCCCCCAGAAGAAATGAAAGCTGTAGTCAAACGGGCGCCATGAACCGGGATCGCCAGGATTGCCCTGCTGGCCGATGAACCATGGCTGCCAGGGTGCAACAGTCGAAATAACCGGTATCTGCTCGGCCTCGCAGGTGGTCGCGACCGGGTTGGTGGTCTCCGGGGTGGAGGCCACGAGCATCATGTCGATCTCGTCGTCAATAATCAGTTCTTTGGCGACTTCTGCGGCGCGGTTCGGGTTGGACTGACTGTCTTTGACAACCACTTCGAATTCGGCACCGGCCTCCGATCCCAAAAAGCCATCAATGATGAACTGATCAGCTTCGGAAAAAGCCGCGAGGGGGCCGGACTGTGGGCTGACATAGCCAAGGCGGATCCGGGCCCCCTGTGCCAGTGCTGGTGCGGCCAGCGGTGCCGCGGCAAGGCTCAGGCCAGTGGCTGCGGTGTTCTTGAGAAGTGTACGGCGTGTGATCATGATGCTGGTCTCCCTGACGTCATCGGCTTTTTATTGGTCTGGTGCGCCGCCGGCCCAGGCTGCCTGCAACAGCGCGCGGATGTCCGAACATGTCACGGGCCGTGGGTTGGGGTAGGGGCGGCGTGTGGCAAGGTCTGCGGCGTGGTCCAGATCTGCCTCGCGCAGGCCAAGATCACGCAGCGCAAGTGGCGCGTTCATTCCGGCAGCAAAGCGGTGCAATGCTGCCCCGGGCTCTGATCCGCCGAATATTTCGCAGATGGGGCGCAGGTCGTCTGCGGCTGCTTCTGCGTTATAGCTGATCGCGTGGGGCAGGATCACCGCATGGGTGTCTGCGTGCGGCAGGTCGAAAGCGCCGCCAAGCGTGTGGCAGAGCTTGTGATGCAGCGCCATGCCGACCTGCCCGAGAACGGTGCCACAGGCCCGGGCCCCGCGCAGCGTTTCCTCGCGGGCGCCGGTGTCCTCCGGCGACTGCAGCACGCGGGGCAGGCCATCGGCAAAGGCGCGCAGCCCATCTGTTGCGAGACTGTCTGTCGCCGCAGTCCTGTCTTTTGCATAAAGCGCTTCAGCTGCGTGGGCCATTGCATTGAGCGCTGACGTCACGGTCATCTTTACGGGCAGGCTGGTGACAAGCTCCGGGTCATAGAGAATGACCTGTGGCAGCACGCGGGCGTCGGTCAGCGTGGTTTTGACCCCGTTTTCGGTCTGTCCCAGAATAGGTGTTGCCTCGCTGCCGGCGTAGGTCGTGGGGATCACAATGTGGGGCAGGTCGGTGCGCAGCGCGATAGCCTTCCCAAGCCCGGTTGTTGAGCCGCCACCAACGGACACGAGGCAATCCGCCCCCGTCTCACGCGTGTGGCTGACGGCCTCTTCAGTGATCTCTACAGGGGTGTGCATGGCCGCACGGCAGAAGACCCCGACAGCCGCCGGTCCCAGCCGTTCCGCGATCTCAAGAGCGCTTTCGCTTTGGTGTGGGGTCGACAGAACCAGCGCCTGCCCGGCACCCAGCCGGGCAACTTCATCGGCGATGTCGTGCCGCAGACCTGCGCCGAAACGGACGCGCCCTTGGGTTTCTGTTGTCCTGTGATCGACTGTCATTCCGGCCCCGTTAACCTTTGTGAAACCGGTGATATCCGCCAGGAATGTGATAGTTGATCGAATTTGGAACAAAGAATATAACGCAATGTTATGAAGATTGATCCAAATCACCTGATAATCCTCGCAGCCATTTCGGATGCGGGGGGGCTGAGCGAAGGCGCGCGGGTGATCGGGAAGTCTCAGCCAAGTCTGTCACGGACAATTGCAATGCTCGAGGCCCGTCTGGGTTCGCGTCTTTTCGAAAAGGGAAAGAAACCATTGCGACCGACCGAACTCTGCCGGTCGCTGGCAGAGCAGGGCCGTATCATTGCGCAGGCAAGCCTCGCCGCAGAACAGGCGGCAGAACTCTACAACGCCGGAAAATCCGGGACAGCGCGTCTCGCGGGGACGCCTATTTTTATGGACGGAGTCATATCCAGCATGATCGCGTCCTTTCAGACGGCCCATCCCGAAGTGTCTGTGCATCAGACCTATGGCTATCTCGATCTTTTGACGGAACAGCTCAACGTCGGGAACGTGGACATTGCGATTTGTCCAGTCAGGCCGGACAGCGTTCCCGAAGGGCTGTCGTTCAAACCGATTCTGCAGGGCCGGAACGTGATTGCCTGCGCGCCCTCACATCCGCTGGCGCGCAAACCTACGCTGACGCTGCAGGACATCGCGCCCTACTCGTGGATTGCACCGCCTGCCGGCAGCCCGCTCTACGAAGATCTGCGTAACGCGCTCAGGAGCATCGGCATCACGGATTTCCGCGTCAGTTTCACGGGGGGGTCGCTGGCCTCCATTATCAGTGTGATGGCAGGGTCCGAGGCGTTGACGGTGCTGCCGTATTCAGTCGTTTTCATGCAGCAGCACACCCGCGCGGTCACCTCGCTGCCGATCCGGATTGACCACCCGGACCGTGAACTGGGCCTGTTGTGGCGCGGCGACCGACAGGCGCGCCCGGCCGTACGCCGCTTTCAGCGTTACATCGAGGACGAATTCTCGGACCTTGCGTTGCAGATCAGCGAAAAAGGACGCAACTCAGTCTGGCGCGCCTGAGCGCCGGCGCTCGCCCGCGTTGTCCGGAGGCTCTTCAGCAGGGGCGGCTCCGACGCCGTTCAGAAGACTGTAAACTTCGGTGTACCAGCTCTCGCGCAGCTTGTCGGCCAGCATGGAAACCTGGCGATAACGCGGAGCGAAAATGGCATATTCGTACCTCAGGTGCTCTTTGATCGGCCGCAGCACGATACCATCCGCGGCTCCCACAGTCTGGGTGACATGGGCGACGGTGAGCGGGTCAATAATAGCACAGCACTGACCCGCCTGCACAAACTGCAGTATCGGCAGAAAAGTCTGGCATTCCAGAACCGTGCGCAGGTCAGCGTCCGCGGCCCGGAACAGTTCGCGGATGTCCGATTGCAGAGCATGACCGGATTGCAGTGATCCCATTGGCTGGCCATGCAGGTCCGCGACTGAAACCGTTGTTTCCGCGGCCAGCGGATGATCTTTCGGCAGTGCCAGAAAGCAGTCAGCCGAAACGATGTCCGTTGTGTAGAGGTTCTCCGGTTCTCGGTCCTGCGGGGCGTCGGCAAACCCGAAATCAATGCTCTGGGCGCGCACAAGTTCCGCGATCTGTGCGGATGTCCGCGCCAGCAGCGTGACCGTGATGTCCGAACTGCTGTCAATTTCATGCGCGATGAATTTCGGGAACAGCCGGGTAACCGGCCCCAGCATTGCGGCAACCTTGAGCGTTCCGGCCTGACCATCCACCAGACTGCGCATGGTCTGACGCACGCGGGTCAGCCGGCTTAGGATCGCATCGGTTTCAGTCAGCAGGTACTGCGCTTCGGGTACAGGTTCCAGCTTGCGGCCTTTGCGCTCAAACAGTTTGAGCCCAAGTTGATCTTCCAGCGTACGGATGGAGGCGCTGACGGCGGGCTGCGTGCGGCCCAGCTTTCGGGCAGCATCGGAAAGAGAGGCGGATGTCATAACGGCCTGAAAGGCGGCAATCTGCGAAATATTCATACCAGAATCATAAATGCAATTTATGGAAATAAAAGATATTCAAATTTGTTTTTATTTTCCGTTTCGTTAACGTCACTCGCATGGCTCGACAGAGAAGCCTTTCCAAAGGGAGAAATAAATGACGCTGTTTTCCAAGTTTACAGGTGTTGCGCTTGCCGCAACGCTGGCGGCGGGCACTGCATATGCGCAGGATCCCACCTTTTTCCGCATCGGCACCGGCAGTGCGGGCGGCACCTATTTTCCGATCGGTGGGACCATCGCCAACGGTATTTCGGCACCACCCGGATCCCGCCCCTGCGACAAGGGCGGTCAGTGCGGTGTACCGGGGCTGATCGCGATCGCTCAGTCAACCACCGCGTCCGTTTTCAACAATACCGCCGTGCAGAATGGTGAGCTGGAAGCGGGTCTGGCAGCAGCCGACGTCACCCGGTCGATGTATCTGGGCGAAGGCAAGTTTGAGGGCAAGCCAAGCGCGAAGCTGCGGATTGTGGCGAATCTCTATCCCGAAGATCTGCATCTCGTGATGCCAAAGGGCAAATCCATCGACAGCCTCGCTGACCTCGCTGAACAGCGTGTCGGCATTGCTCAGGCGGGCTCCGGCACGCAGGTGGCGGTTGAGCAGATGCTCGCCGAATGGGGCGTGACGCGCGACAACATGGACGAGGCCGAGCTGAACAACAGCCAGTCTGCCGAGCGTCTCGCAGACGGACAGCTCGATGCATATTTTTATGCCGCAGGCTGGCCGGTCTCCGCGATGGTGCAGTTGTCCACGACAAAAGGTATGGAACTGCACAGCTTCTCGGATGAGGATCTGGCAAAGATCAACGATATTATCCCGGCCTACATTCCCTCCAGCATCCCGGCGGGTGTCTACGAAGGTGTAGACTATGAAGTGAAAACACCCGCGGTTTCCGCGCTTCTGGTCGTGTCATCTGATCTCTCGGAAGAGCTGGTCTATGGCATCACCAAAGCACTCTGGAATGACAATACCCGCAAGCTGCTGGACAATGGTCATGCGAAAGGCAAGCAGATCACGCCTGACACGGCACTTGACGGTATCGCAGCGCTGGGTGTGCCGCTCCACGCGGGTGCCGAGAAGTTCTACAAAGAAGCCGGGTTGCTCGAGTAACCCCGCAAACAGGTCAGGCAGCGCTCACAGCCCTGCCTGACCGCCCCATATTCCCCCCTTTTCCGGAGCCAGAACGTGACTGTTATTCCAGGCGGAACGAATATCTGCGGCGTGTCGATTGGTGTTCTGGCACTCGAAAGCCTTTTCCCGAAACCGCCGGGGCACATCAAAAACCCGTCGAGCCTGCCGTTTACCACAAGCTATGAGATCATTGAGGGACTGACAGTTCCGCTTTTGCTGAACAATCCGTCGCCGGAGATGATCGAGCCGCTGATCGCTGCGGCACAACGGCTGGAGAAGAATGGGGTCAGAGCGATCACCGGATCCTGCGGGTTCCTCGCGCTCTTCCAGAAAGAGATTGCCGCTGCCGTGAATGTGCCGGTCTTTGTGTCCTCGCTGGTGCAGGCCGATATGATCCACCGTATGACTGGCCGGCCGGTGGGCGTTCTGACCGCCTCGGCCGATCTGCTCACCGACGACCACCTCCGGGCCGTCGGGGCGGGCGACGTGCCAATCGTCATCGAAGGCATGGATGCAGGCCCCGAGTTTTCAGAAGTCATTCTGCGCAATGACCGCGACGACATGGATCTGGCGAAAATAGAAACAGAGCTTCTTGAGGCCGGCGAACGTCTGCTGGCGCGCGCGCCGCAGACAGGTGCCATCCTTCTGGAATGTACCGATCTGCCCCCCTACGCGCATTCACTTCAGGCCCGGCTGGGCCGTCCGGTCTTCGACATTATCACACTCGCAACAATGGTGGACAGCGCCGTCGGTCGCAGACCGTTTTCCGGCTTTATTCACTGAAAATCCTGAAGGGCATTTCGCATGACCAATCCAGTAACCCCTGAGACCGAAGTCCGCGAACTGACCGAAGCGGAACTCGCCGCGATTGAGGAAAAGTATGACGAAGGTGCAGCGACGCGCTCTGTCTCACCCTGGTTTGGCCGGTTTCTGCGCTATGTAGCGCTGACCTTTGCTGTTTATCACTATCTGACCGCAGGCTTCGCCCTTCCGCCGGACTACTGGCATATGGGCTGGCACCTGTCCGGCCTGTTTATTCTTACATATTCGTTCTACCCGCTCATCAAGACCAAAACGTCCTTTGACCTCAGAACCGGGGCGATGCGTCTGGGCGGTGTGCCATACTTTGACGTTCTTCTGATGGTGCTGGGCGTCGCATCTGCACTCTATCTCGGCCTTGCCTGGCGCGGGTTGCCGGTCCTCGGGGTCGAGGAAATGACCTTCCGCATGGGGAACCCGAGCCCCTGGGACCTGTTTTTCGGCTGTGTGCTCATTGTCCTCGTTCTGGATATCGCAAGGCGGACGCTGGGCTGGATCCTGCCCCTGATCATCTGTGTCTTTATTTCTTACGCGCTGTTCGGCCCATATTTCCCGGGCCTGCTTCAGCATCCGGGCGTTAAGTTCAACACCTTTGTTTCGTCGATGTATTTCCCACAGGAAGGCATCTTTGGTGTTACCCTCTGGGTGGTCTCTACGATCGTTTTCCACTTTGTGCTTTTCGGTGTCATCGCCCAGCGCACCGGGCTTGGACAGCTCTTTATCGACAACGCCACCATTCTCGCAGGCCGCTACACGGGCGGCCCGGCCAAGGTGTCCGTGGTGTCATCGGCCTTCTTTGGCACGATTTCCGGATCTTCGGTTGCAAATACTGTGTCCACCGGCGCTCTGACCATTCCGAACATGAAGCGCACTGGGATACCCGGGCCACTTCGCAGGCGGTGTTGAGGCTGCAGCCTCCGCCGGTGGTCAGATCACACCGCCCATTATGGGTGCAGCGGCGTTCATCATGGCCGAATTCCTGGAGCTGCCCTACACCACGATCGTGATTGCCGCGATCTTCCCTGCGCTGCTGCACTATGTCGGCGTCTTTGCCGTTGTGCACCTGATGGCGCGTAAACTTGGTCTCAAGGGGCTGGCAAAGGAAGCGCTGCCACAGCTTGGAGCCGTCTGGCGTGACGGTTGGGCGAATATCGTGCCTCTGATCGGCCTGCTGGTCGTCCTGTTCTCGGGCTACACGCCCTACATGTCCGCTTTCTGCGGGATCTCACTCGCGATTATTGCTGGTATGAGCCGCATGAAAGAGCCGGTCACACTAGTTTATGCCGCCGCTTTCATTGGCTTTGTCGTCTGGAAATACACTGGCGGAGGATTTGATCTGAGCATGTCGTGCATCCTGATCGCCGGAGCAGTTGTCGCGACGCTCAACCCGCAGAAACGGATCAGTATTCCGGAGATGGGCGATACTTTCGAAACAGGTGTCAAATATGCGCTTGCGGTCGGTGCGGCCTCGGCGGCGGTGGGCATCGTGATCGGGGTGATCAACACCACGGGTGTTGGTTTCCGCATCGGGTTTATGGTGACGCAGGCGGCCTCAAATCTGGGCAGTGACCTCGCGTGGCTCTTTACCTTCGGGGACTGGACGCTCTTCACGGTTGAGGATCTGACCCTCTTCATCAGCCTGGTGTTCATCGCGCTGGCCTGTATTCTGATGGGCGCGGGCGTGCCGACGACAGCACTTTATATCATGCTGGTGTCTGTGGCGCAGCCGGCACTGGCCCAGCTGGGTATCCCTCCTATCGCGAGCCATATGTTCGTGCTCTACTATGGTGTGGTGGCCGAAATCACGCCGCCGGTCTGCACGTCTGCTTATGCGGCCGCCGCCATCGCCAATTCCAATCCGTTCCGCACCGGCATCTCTGCCTTTACGCTCGGACTTGGTAAAGTCGTGGCGCCCATGGCGTTTGTCTACGCGCCGGTTCTGCTCTTTGTCTCCTCGACCGGGTTCGATCTGTGGGAATTCACCTATACCGCATCCAGTTGTATTGCAGGCGTTATCGCCCTGTCCTCGGCGGTCGTAGGATACTGGCTGGCACCGATGGGCGCTGTGTATCGCTGGCTGATGGCGATTGCCGGGCTGGTCTTTATTGCCCCATCGTTTCAGGCAGACCTCGCGGCTCTGATGATCGCAGCCCCCGCGATCCTGTCGCAGATCGTGGCCAGACGCAGCGCACAGGCCGTTGCCTGAAGATGGAACGCAGCGTAACAGTCCTTGGGGCAGGGATCGTCGGGATCTGCACAGCCCTGTCGCTGGCCGAGCGCGGGGTGCGGGTCCGGGTGATTGACCGGTCTGATCCGGGGCAGGAGACATCCTTTGGCAACGCAGGCGTTATTTCGCCCTGGTCGATCATTCCGCAGTCACTGCCCGGGACGTGGCGGCAAATCCCTCAGCTCATGTGGGGCCGTTACCGGCCGCTGTCGGTCCGGCTTCAGACCTGGCCTGCTATGATCCCCTGGGGTCTGCGGTTCCTGCGACGCGGGACCGACCAGAAGGTGAGAGAAGCGGCAGATGCGATGGAACATCTGTGCGGACCGGGCATTGAGCTTTACCGCCGTCATCTTGAGGGAACTGGGGCCGAGAACCTTTTGGCCGACAGTATGTATGTGCATGCATTCCGAGATGGCAGCCGGGCCAGTCTGCGCTCGCTCGACTATGCCATCCGGTCCGAAAAGGGGGCGGAGCTTGAGCTGATCGGCCAGGACGAACTGCGCCGCACAGAACCTGCACTGCACCTGGAATTTCAGGCGGCTGTCCTTGTCAAAGGGCAGGCCCGGGCGCTGTCTCCCGGGCGCATCGGGACGGTGCTCGCAGACAAGGCCCGGCGTCTTGGGGTGACCTTCGTCCGCGACAGCATACAACGGCTTGAGGCAGGGGATGGCGGCTGGCAGGTGGTCTGCGACGGCCATACCTTTGAATGTCCGGATGTGGTGGTCGCGATGGGGGCCTGGAGTGCGGCGTTGCTGGACCCGCTGGGCCTGAAGATGCCGCTGATGGCCGAACGGGGATACCATGTAGAGTTTCCACAGCCGGGCATCACCCTCAATAACTCGGTGATGGATGTGGACGCCAAGTTCGTGGCCAGCTCAATGGAAGACGGGTTGCGTGTGGCGGGACAGGCAGAATTCGGGCCGGTGGATGCACCGCCAGACCCCCGCAGGAGGGACCAGCTTGTGCGGCAGGCAAAGCAGACATTTCCGGATATAGACCTGTCAGCACCGCGTTTCTGGATGGGGCGGCGCCCTTCCTTCCCCGACAGCCTGCCGGCGCTGGGTGAGGTCAAAGGGTACCAGGGCCTCTATCTGAACTTTGGTCATTCCCATTATGGGCTGATGATGGCGCCGCGTTCCGGCGAACTGGTCTCTGATCTGGTGACCGGACGTATGCCAAACGCGCATTTCCCCCAGATCAGCCCGGAAAGGTTCGCCTGACAACAGACCACCTGTTCTGAGACCGCGGCATCGCCAGCTGTTTCAGGCAGCAACCGCACGACAAAGGCAGCTTGCCCGGATCGGGACATCCGCGCGCGCAAGGGCCTGATCCAGCTGCTGACCGATATGTACGATCTCGGAGGTTTCACCGCGCCTGGAGAGGCATTCGTGCAGCCCATGCAGCGCCCAGACGTTCCGGGGGTTCTGGCTCGGGCGCGGCAGTCTGTTATCAAGCCCGAGGTCCGCACGGTAAACGGCCTCTGCCTCGTCAAACTGCCCCGCCTCCATCAAAAGCGCACCAAGTGCGTGCCGGGTGGGCTGCGGCCAGGCCCAGGGCTCTTCGTACATCAGCCCGTCATCCAGCCGGACAGCTGCCCGCAGGTGTTCGAGGCCCGCGTCACGCTGACCGGATTTGAAGGCCACTTCGCCCAGCATCATCTGCTCAGCCACAGCCAGGACATCCCGCGCGCTGTTGTTGAACAGCATCCGTTCCTCGGGAACGTCGGCATAGGCGGCGTGAAAAGCGTCTGCGGCCTGTGCGGCCTCATTGTGACGGCCCAGATTGGCAAGCGCTACAGCGCGCGCATAAAGGATCAGAGCGTTCGTTGTCGTATACAGCTCTTTGTCCGTGGGCTGTTCGAGGGTCAGCGCCTCCTCCCACATGCCGAACCGGATGTAGACATGCGGTCTTGCCGCGACAAAGGTCTCAAACAGATCAGGATAGACCCGGACAACTTCGTCCGGCACTTCCGCAACCAGCCGTGCTGCGACATCCAGCGCCGCCGCTTTCTGGCCCAGGAACATCGCGCCATAGAGGGCAAAATGAAGATTGTGAATTCTGTATAGCGCATAGAAATTAGCGGGTCCGGCATAGGTGCGGAACTTTTCGTCGACGTCAGACGCCGCCAGATTTCTGGACAGAACATTCTGATAATCACCGCACAGAACGTCGATATGTGATCCCATGTGCACAAGGTGACCGGCATCCGGCACCAGACCGTTGAGCCGGTCGCCGTGCCGCAGCGCGCGTTCCGGGAAGGGCGACATTTCCATCAGGTGAATATACATGTGCAGCAGGCCCGGATGATCCCATGCGCCGGGGGTCTGCGCAAAAGCGCGCTCCAGTACAGCCTTTGCTTCTTCGGTAGATGCCTCCGGGTTCGGGATGCCCTTCCAGTAGTCCCAGAGTTTCCATGGCGTGCGGTTCATCAGCGCTTCCGCATAGATACACGCCACATCCGGATCGTCCGGAGACGCGTCATACACAGGCTTCATGGCGGCGGCAAAACCGTCATTAAAAGGCTGAAAATCCTCGATCTCCGGATCGGTCGGATATCGCAGAGCGAGCGCGTCCAGCAACGCTTTTTCCTGAGGCGTGGCGCTGGCAATGCTGCGGCCTTTTCGCAGGACATCATGGGCCCGCGCCAGAGCAGGCGCTTTTTCTTCAGGCGAAAAAACTTCCCAGGGCTTGTTGTAGTTGGGGCCGATCCCGTAGGCGATGCCCCAGCAGGCGAGTGCGCAGGCAGGGTCAGCGGCAAGCGCCTTTTCGAAGCAAACCACAGCCTCTTCGTGGTTGTATGCGTAGAGCCAGATCAGCCCTCTGTCTGACCAGCGCTGGGCTTCCGGATCTCCGCTTGCGGGACGTGAATAGTGTCCCAGGTCAAAGTAGTCAGTCATTTTCCCACCCCCTTCAGTCAGCATCAACCTATAGCAACTGCCGAAGATTCTGAATGGAAACTGCGGGCAGGGGCTCTGCTGGCCGTTCTGCAGGGCCGGCCGACGGCCCCGCAGTGCAGTATGGATATCAGATGTCCCGCGTGAGAAGGAGCACATCTCCGGTGTAGTACGGCTGGCAGGGGTGTTGCCGGACCGGGGCTGCGTCAACCTGCGCATATCCCAGACGCCCATAAAGCCGTGTGGCACCGGTATTCTGGCCATACACCTGAATGCTCATGCGGTCGTATCCTGCGCCGCGTGCCAGTTCCTCTGCATGACGCATCAGCAGTGTTCCCGCGCCGGTACCGCGATACCCGGGCAGAACAGCCAGGGCATTAACGTACCATGTGCCGACCGATCCTTTTTCAAGCGCGACAAAGGGAGCGATCGGATCGGGCAGATCATCCGGGTCATCCTCCGGTGCTGCGTCAATCGGGTAACTCAGGACCATACCTATGGTCTGACCGGACAGGGTGGCGACAACGGCATTCCTGTAGGAAAATCCGCCGCTGGGCCGCTTTGCCCGTTCTGTGCCGATATCGAGCGGGGTCTGGTTTCCTTCCACCGATTTCTGCCAGAGCCAGGAAGGAATACCTTCGCCCGCGATATCGATCAGCCTGGCCAGCTGCGGCGCGTCGTCAACAGTGGCTGGCCGGAGCCGGAAATCTTCTTCAATCATTTTCGTATCTCATTCGTTCAATCAGTCTGTGTGACCGGCCCTGCAGGATCGGGCCGGTCGAAAAGGGCTGCCTCAGTACCCTGGAGCAGTTCCGACGGGTCCACCGGAATCCCACTCTTCCGTGGCTATCAATGCCGGCGTCTGTGTTTCCGACGTAACCTGTAATGTGGTTTCATGCTCTACGCCTGCAACAGCCAGTGACAGCGCCACGGTTGCCAATGCAAGACCAGCGGGAATGTATCTGAACATATTTTACTCTTTCTGTTGACCGGAAATCAGGCGAACGTCTTGCTGCGTTCCTGTTCGGCTATACAGCCGACATGACGATGGTCCGTGCCACAGCACCCGCCAATGACCCTCAGGGCCGGCAGCATCTCCATGAGATCGCCATTGAGTTGCCCAAGTTCCACCGGGTTGCCGTCGTCCAGCGTTTCGGCTTCGTCCAGTTCCGCATGGCTCATGCGCGATGCATTGGAGCGGATGCCGCCGATCCGCCTGAGCCAGTCGCCACCCGCGGCGAGCACTCTGCGGAAATGGTCCGGGTGGGCGCAGTTGATCATGTAATAAAGCGGCGCTGCGCCCGTTTCGCGATCCACCTGATCAATGGCGTCCGACAATGCCTGACCGGATGGCAGGCGTCCGTCGGTTTCCAGCGTGAAGGCAACAACGGCCGGGACATTGTGTTTTTGGGCAGCGCGCGCGATGCCGGTGGCTTCTTCGGCGTGTGTCAGCGTCATCGCGCTGATCAGATCCGCCCCGGCCTCGCCAAGAACAGAGATCTGAGGGGCGTGAATTTCAAATGCTTCATCTGCAGAAAGTACCGTATCGGGCGCGTAAGCATCACCGGCGGGGCCAACCAGACCGTTGATCAGAATTGGCAGGCGCAAGGTTTCATGACGGGCCCTTATGGCCATGACAAAACTGACAGCGCGCCGGTTGGTTTCAAGTATTTCCTCCGTGGTATGGCCCAGCGGGCCGGCCCATGCAGTGCCCGCCCGCCAAGTCGGCGCATCCAGAAGGAAGCCACGATGACTGCGTGCGGCGATATTGATGTATTTTTCAAAATAGGAGGCAAGATCATGCCGGCCGGCCTCGCTGTCGAGCAGCACGGCTGCAGAAAAGCACGGCAGATCGTATCCTTTGTCAAAAATCATGTAAGTCTCCAGCCCGCCGTCAGAAAGGTAGAAGCGGTCAGAGCCGATAAAATGTTGAATTCGCATAACTCGTTCCTTTACGAAGAATGACCGATGACTACAGCGGGCGGATGCACTGCGAAAGTTGTCCGGTGGTGCAGCTTGCCTGATGCGAATTCTGTTTTGAGTTTAACGGCTTGCGGGGTAGGGTCGCGCGGGTGAAATGGCACGGTGGGGTGTCAACTGTACTCATGGTCCAGTAGCGGAGGGTGAGATGGCGGAGAAGCCGGATACAAGATCGCGAATCCTTGATATTGCCGAGGCTGCGGTGCTCGAAAAAGGCTTCGAGGCAACATCGATTGAAGAAATCGTGGCAGGAGCCGAGATTTCACGGGGCGGTTTTTTCTATCATTTTCCTGACAAGAACGCGCTCGCCCGCGCGATGCTCGAACGGTATATCGATACAGAAAACCAACTCTATGATGACCTCTTTGCCAGGGCGCGCGAGCTGAACGACGATCCGCTGCACTGCATGCTGATCGGCCTGCGGCTGCTGGCGGAAATGCTTGAGGAAATGCCAACCGGCCATCCGGGATGCGTCATCGCGTCGACAGCTTATCAGGACCGTCTCTTTGACGAAGGCGTGCGAGAGCTGAACCGCCAGGCCATCCTTGGCTGGCGACGCCGCTTCCGCGGGATGTTTGAGGACATCGCTGAGCTCTACGAACCCCGCGAGGCTGTGAATATGGATGCGCTGGGCGATATGGTGTCCGGCGTTGTCGAAGGCGGGCTGGTGCTCCAGCGTGCCCTGCGTGAAAACAACAACGCGTCGGAACAGATCATGCTTTTCCGGACCTACCTGAAACTGCTGTTCGCTCCCCGCACAGCTTAGCCTGTCCGGCACATGGCTGTGGCTTCCCGACCATGGCGCACCAGTTCCCGCAGAACGTTTATTGCGCAGACGCCCCGGCAGGTATTAACAATAGCTTCGGGGGGAGCAGATTTGGACGTCATCAGCCTTACGACAGAAATGGCCGTTGTGCTCGGCCTTCTGGCTTTCACCGTTTTTCTTTTTGTTTCCGAAATCGTCCGCATAGATTTCGCCGCCATTCTGGTCATGGTCCTGTTGGGGCTTATCAGTCAGCTGCCCGGGCTTGGAACCCTGGCCGATGTGAGTCAGCTGTTCGATGGCTTGGCATCCAATGCGGTGGTCTCAATCATTGCGGTGATGATCATCGGTGCGGGTCTCGACAAAACCGGTCTGATGAGCCGGGTTGCCTCCCTTATTCTGAAACATGGCGGCAAGACGGAGACCCGGATTATCCCGATTGTGTCAGGCACTGTTGGGGTGATTTCCTCCTTTATGCAGAATGTTGGCGCGGCGGCGCTTTTTCTGCCGGTGGTCAGCCGGATTTCTGTCCGCACCGAACTGCCGCTCAGCCGGCTGCTGATGCCCATGGGCTTTTGCGCCATTCTGGGGGGCACGCTCACGATGGTGGGGTCGTCGCCGCTCATTCTGCTGAATGACCTGCTGATCAGCGCTAACCAGACGCTGCCTGCGGATCAGCAGATGCAGCCTTTTGGCCTGTTCTCTGTTACCCCTGTCGGTATCTGCCTGGTGCTGACGGGCATTCTCTATTTTACGTTGCTGGGCCGCTGGGTGCTGCCCGCGGGCAAAAAGACCGGGGACGGGACCAGCGGTCAGTCCCTCAAGGATTATCTGAAGAACATTTATGGCCTGAAAACGGATATTTTCGAGATCACAATCCCTGCCGGTCATCCCTGCGAGGGCGAGACGTTCGATGATGTAATGCAACGGTATCACGTCTACATCATCGGCAGCGCGTATCAGGGCAAACGCTGGTTTGCACCTGTTATCCAGACCCAGATCACGGCGCCTTGCCGGGTCGCTGTCCTCGGGCGCCGCAAAGTGATCGAACAGATGGTCAATGAAGGTGGTTATATTCTGCACAATGATCTTGAGGTCTTCGCCGAAGACTATGCAGCCACCAAGTCGGGCGTGGCCGAAATGGTCGTGCCACCGGGATCATCCGTCATTGGCAAATGCGCCCATGATCTCGTTTTCCGCAAAACCTATGGTGCGAGCCTGCTGGCGATCCACCGTGATGAAGAGACCATGAGCTACGTCGAAACCGAGGATCACGCGCCGACCCTGGTGGGCGAGGAGCCATTCCACGCGGGCGACACACTGGTCATTCACAGCACCTGGGAAGCGCTGACCCGTCTGACCCGGGACCGCGACTTTGTGGTTGTCACAACGGATTTCCCGCAGGAAGAGCTGCGCCCCAAAAAGGTTGGCTGGGCCCTGCTGTTCTTCGCCATTTCCCTGACACTGATCCTCTTTACAGACCTTCGTCTGTCGCTTTGCCTGCTGACCGGGGCGGTTGGGATGATCCTGACAGGTGTGCTGGACATCGACGACGCCTATGAGGCTGTGAGCTGGAGCACGGTGTTCCTGCTGGCCAGCCTCATTCCACTGGGGCAGGCGGTACAGACGACCGGCACAGCAGCCTGGATTGCGCAACAGATCCTCATGCTGCTGGATGGCTGGCCGATCTGGTCGCTGCAGGCAGGCGTTGCTGTGCTTGCAACCATCTTCACGCTGATCATGTCAAACGTTGGCGCGACGGTTCTGCTTGTTCCGCTTGCGGTGTCCATCGCCGCAGCAGCCGGTGGCGATCCTGCGATTTTCGCGCTGACCGTGGCGATATCGACCTCGAACTCATTCCTGATCCCGACCCACCAGGTGAACGCCCTGATCATGGGACCCGCAGGGTATCGTGTGACCGATTTCATCAAAAGCGGTGGCATTATGACGATCCTGTTTCTGGTCGTCTCGCTGTTTGTTATGAGCGTGGTTTTCTGAGTTTCAGCACGCCGCAGGTAGGCGCAACGCGTGTTTCCGGGGGTGGGTCGGACCAGCGGATCTGGCGCATTTTCTTCCCGGCTCAATGCACCTTAAAGGAGAGTCGCAACATCCTGAATTCGGGAGGTTTTTCACCGCATGTTGCGGGCGGGAAATGCAGTGGTTTGCACGCTTCAGCCCGTTTTGCGGGAGCGCGGCACACCGAGTTCTGCATAGTGTTCTGAAATTAATGGGAAAAAATTATTGAATGCGTGCTGCTGAGACTGTGAATACACGCAGGGGTTACGTTTGTTAACTTTCTCTGTTGCGGAATCGCGGGTCACGGTGCTAGCTTCACATTATCGTGATAGTTGAATTGCAGGGCGGCGGCAGACTTTTTTCTGGCGTGTCCTGACACTGAAAGCGGGCAGGTTTTTGCCCGTGCCGGATATATTTTGTCGTTTGGATCAGGGAGTAGGGTGGTGACTTCCGCAGAAAACTCAGATGCAGCCGCGATGGCCGCAATGCAGCCCGATATTCAGCAACAGGCACTCGCGGCCTACACCGAAGCACTGGCTGCCGCACTGGCGCCGCTTGATGGCAGGTACCGGGATGCCCTTACCCGGCTGATCGAGGTGCAGCAAAACTACATGGCCGAGCTCGGAGCGCGGATCAATGCAGCCTACCAGGGCTACGCTGACAGTGTTTCTTCGATATATGCGGGCAGCCCAGCGCTGGAGCCAGCCGCGGAGGCCTACAATTCCTTTGCCATGCTGTACGGTCAGTTTGGTGATCCCGCCCGCTGGGCGGCGGTGATTGCACCGGCTCAGGAAAAGCTGGGTGCCGCAGTGACCGCTGCTTCATCAGAGGCTGATCCTGCTGCCGCGATGCAGGCCGCGGTGGAGACCTTCTACGCCGAAATCAACGACGTTTTGGCCTCTGACACGCTTTCGGCCGATCTGACGGATGCTCAGGCGAAATATGCAGAACTCGCTGGTGCGTTGCAGGACCAGATCAGCCAGGGCTGGCAACAGGCCGTAAGCACGCTGAGCGACGGTATTGCGCGGGCGACAGAAGAGACATCTGCGGCTTTCGATCTCAACGCTGCTGTTGCGGATTTCAGCACTGAGGTTGGCGCGATCGGCGAGGAGATGGCCGGTGCCTACAGGGACGCAGCCGAGAAAGCGACGTCAGTTCTGCAGGATGGGTTTCCGATGTCAGCACCCGCGCCGATGGCTGCTGCGGCCCCGACAGAATTCCGCTCCTCAGCAACGGTGGCACGGGAGGCAACGACCAGCCCTGCGCCGGCACCCAGGCCGGTGGCTGCCACGCCACCGCCGCCCCGTGCTGCACCCGATGCGGCAGCAGCGAACAAGACCATGGCAGCCAGGACCGCCTCGATGCCGCGTGCCAGCTGGGTCAATGTGCCTGAACCAGCAGCCGATGACGCTGGCAAAAAGACTGAGAAGGGAAAACGCGGATCCGGTGCGAAACGCACGGGCACGCGCAAGGCCGCTGCGCCGAAAAGCGGAACGCGGGCGAAAAGCACGCGCTCTGGTGCGTCATCGCGCGGAAAGAAGACGGACACCAAGAAGGACGGGTAACAGGGCCGGAGGCCCGGTAGTGTGGGAGTAATTGCGTGTCGGCGTCGCTGGAACAGATCCTCTTCAACCACAATGCTCTGGACAAACGCGGCAGTGCGCTGACGCTTCGGGTTGACTATGATGAGGCGCTTGCGGGGCCGGAGTGGTCGCGCCAGCCGGGGCGTCCGCCGGTCGAACTGCCGATCGCCTATGCGGCGCGGGCCATTGACCCGCAATCACTTGGTGTCTTTGCAAACTTCTCGTGGAACGGTCTGCCGCCTGAGCGCCTTGAGGTTCAGGCAATACCTGCGCGCCCGAGACGATCGCCCGCCGATCCGCGCACCGCGTTTCTGCGCGCGCTCGCCGAGAGCTGGGCGTCCATCTCTCCCCAGCTGTCTCAGTTTTATGCCTCAGTTGCGGATGCGGCCGAGGAAACCTCCCCCATCCTTGGACGTATTGCGCCAACGCCTGTCAGCATCGGCCCGGACGAAGAGAGCGGCGCGGTTTTCCTCAAAATCAGTGGTGATGTGCTGCGCGCCAGTGCTGTCGGCATTCATGAAATCGCCTGGCGGTGGCAGTACAGAACGGCCTCTACACCGCGCTGGCAGGACTTTGACACGTCGTTTCACCGGATATTCACAACACTGGAACTGCCCGTGGCACCCTGGCTGCAGGAACCGGCGGAAATCTGGAACAGCGCGCTGCCATGGTCCAAGGCGTTGGAACTTGCCTGCACTTGGGCTGCGGGTGCCCGATTGCGCCGGGATATCTCGGCGCTGATCTGTGCAGGCGTCTACGGTATGGGCGAGAAGCAGGTCGAATACGGATGCCCCGTGGGCGCTCGCGAGATGTATACCAATACGCCCGTGGGTATTTTTGACCTCACCGCCTTTATCGAACGGGCAGAAGGGGGGCTTGGGAACGGCCCTTACGTGAACTGTACTGATTGTGCCTGCGCTGTTTCCACTTTTGCCAACCTTCTGGGGGCGGAACTCTGGCAGGGCCGGATGGGTCAGTATGTGCCCGCCTTTATGCTGCGCGACAGCCAGACGATCGGGCACAGTTCATGGGGCAGCCCCTGCAATCTTGGGCTTGGCTTCATGTTCCACGAGGTTGGCTGGAGCGGAGAATGTCGTGAGAACGACGAGATCTATGATGCCTCTGTGGTGGTTGACGGCAATCTGTCACCCTTTGCGCATCTGCCATTCGCACTGCTGCCTGCAGGGATCCCGTTCGGCAGTGTCTGGCAGACGCAGTATCGCCGCATGCTGGCGGCCCCGGAATCCCTGCTGGTTTGTCATCCGCGGCCTTTTGAGCGCAGGAGGCGCGCGCTGATATGAATGACAGCGATTTTCAGGCCACTTCCAAAGAACAGATGGATGCCGTCGGTCAGGCCATGACAGACGATGCCTACACGGCCGCGCAGGATCGCGCCATCTACATCCGGAATTTCGGTTTTCGGGCGGACATGCTGCCGGGCTGGACCTTCTCGCGTGCCCGCGAGATCGATACCGGGCGTGGGGTCAGGCTGATTCAGGCCAATGCACAGGCAGCCGATGGCCAGGGCATGGCACGGATCGAAATTCTGGAAACCGCAGACGCCGGAGAAGGACGCGCGCTGTTCTTGGAAACTCTGGCCCGTTTTCAGCGCGATCCGTCGTCAATTCTGAGAGTGCCGCCGCGCTTTGGTGAGGCCGAGGCCGCACCGGCTGCGGGAACCTTTGTATATCTGCGTGGCAACCTTGTTGTGACGGTGACCAGCATCGGGGCACAGGCCCTGGTAGCGGAGGAGGTGGCCGAGGCGCTGGACAATGCCGTCTGTGAGAAACCTGCAAGTGCTGAAACGGCGCCGGCCGATGCGGAGCCGGACGGGCGTCCGATGATCAAGACATTTGTGCAGCGTGACCGCCGGGGCGGCGAGAGCAGCGAAGCTTTTGTCATCGCGCCGGATGGCAGCGCCCACCGCATGTCTGACGCCGGGGATCCGGACAGCGGGAGCAGCTGACCACAAGGAAAGGACCACAAAGCAGTATGACCAGTGCGCATTCCCAGCAGCCGGAACCGGACACGTTCCGCTGTTCGTTTGGCCAGCAGAGCCTGTGGCTCATTGATCAGCTGGAACCTGGCAGCCCGGCGTACAACCTGCATGCGGCTTTGCGGACCCCTTTTGCGCTTTCACCTGCGCCCCTGTCTGCGGCCTGTGCCGCGCTGGCCGACCGGCACGAGACATTGCGGACGTGGTTTGACTGGGACGGTGCTGAACCGGTGCAGCGTCTGACGGATGATCCAACGTCCTTCCTGCGGATGGCTGACCTGAAAGGCATGAGCCCATCTGACGCCGACGCGGAACTTGCCCGTCTGTCGCGGGAGGACGCGGCGACACCATTTGATCTGACGCAGGCACCGCTGCTGCGCGTCGGGCTGGTGCAGATGCCCGGTGGTGCTTCTGTGCTGCTTCTGACGATCCATCATATCATCGCAGACGCCTGGTCGATGAACATTCTGATCCGCGATCTGCTGGAACTCTATGTCGCGGGCGTTTCCGGTCGGGAACCACAACTGCCCGATCTGCCGGTCCAGTACATCGATTTTGCGGCGTGGCAGCGCGACCTGATCGGGGAAGACCGGAACGATGAGCTTGTTGAGGGCTGGCGGGCCTATCTGGCCGGTGCGGGCGAGCTGGATCTGCCGTCTGATCATCCGCGCAGACCTGAGCGGGCACATCATGGCGACCATATCCGTTTCCGGCTGTCTCCGCAGACGTCAAAAGCCTGTCTCGACCGGGCCCGTGAATTCGCTGTTACGCCCTATGCGCTGATCACCGGGTGTTTTTCCGAAGTGCTGCGGCGTTACGGCGGTGGCGAGGATTTCATGATCGGGATGCCCACCGCGGGCCGGCCCCGGTCTGATCTGGAGGATCTGATCGGCTTTTTTGTGCGTACGCTTGTGCTGCGGGTCGATCTGACGGGGGAACCTGGACTGCGCGGTCTTGCCAAGCGGGTGAGCGCTTCGGTGGCGCGGGCTCTGACGCTGCAGGATCTGCCGTTCGAGCGCGTTGTTGAAATGGCGGACCCGGAGCGTGATCTGTCGGTGAATCCTCTCTTTCGCGTCACATGCCAGTACCTCGGCAACCCGCTCGAACGGGCAAAGGCAGGGTCCATCGATGTTGTCGACCTGCACCGGGGCTATGCCAATTTTGACCTGACGCTCGACTTCTGGGAAGAGAACGGTGTTCTGACAGGCCGGCTCGAATATGACCGCGATCTGTATGAGCCGCAGACAATCACGCGTCTTATCGGGCACCTGACCACTTTGCTTGAGGGGGCCCTTCAGCAGCCTGATCTGCCCCTGAGGGCGATCGGGATGCTGACACCGGATGAGCAGAACCAGATTGCGAAATGGTCGGAAGGCTCGTTCGCTTTTCCGAACGATGTCAGCCTGCCGGCGCTTTTCGAAGAAATCGCAGCGACCCACCCGGATCTCCCGGCTGTACGGGATGCCGAAGGTGATTTGTCCTATTCTGAACTGGACAGGTTGTCAGCAGAGCTTGCGCACAGGCTGATCGCATCAGGCGTCGGGCAGGGGGACTTTGTCGGTCATTGCCTGCCCCGTGGCAGGAAACAGATCATTGCGCTGCTCGCGATTGTCCGGGCGGGCGCGGCCTATGTTGCGCTGGAGGACGACTGGCCCGCCGAACGGCTCAGGACTATCGCCGGTGTTACGGGCCTGCGGGTCGTGGTTTCGGATCACGCACCGAATATCGCCGCGATGCCGGACATCGGGCTGATGGCGACAGACGGCCCCGGTGCGCCGCCCGTCGATCTGAAGGAGCGGACAGATGCAGGATCGCTCGCATATGCTGCCTTTACCTCTGGATCCACCGGTGTGCCTAAAGGGGTGCCGACAACTCACCGTGCAGTTGTCCGGCTTATGCGCGGCGGTGCCCCGCTGCAATTCGCACCCGGGGACGTGATGCTGGGCTTCGCACCGCTGGGATTTGATGCCTCAACTTTCGAGATCTGGGGGCCGTTGCTGACAGGTGCCTGTATCGCGGTGGCCGCTGCGGCGCATCTTTCACCACATGAACTGGCGGGGTGGATGGAGCAAGCGGGCGTCACGAAGTGCTGGCTGACAGCAGGATTTTTCAGTCAGATGAGCGCCGCGCGACCAGACATGCTTGCCGGATTGCAGATGGTTTTCGCGGGCGGCGATGTGTTGTCGGAAACGGCGGTTGGCCGGGTCCTTGATGCGGGTGGCACTGTGATCAACGGCTATGGCCCGACGGAGAACACCGTCTTTACATGCTGTTCGGTGATGGCGTCACCTGAAGATATCCGCGACGGTATCCGTATCGGTCGTCCAGTTCCGGGCACGATCATCCGCGTGCTGGATCCGGATGGACATGCTGTTCCGGTGGGAGTGCCTGGAGAACTCGTCGCCGGCGGCGCCGGGGTTTCACCGGGCTATCTTGGCAATCATCCGGACAATGACAGGTTTTCCCCGCTGCCCTGGAGCGCCGGAGGTGAACCGGGCTATCGCACTGGCGATCTCGTCCGCTGGACAAGCCAGGGCGAGCTGGAATTTCTGGGTCGCGCCGACCGGCAGGTCAAGATCCGCGGTTTTCGCGTTGAACCCGGTGCCATCGAACGGGAAATAATGTCCGATCCTGCTGTACGCGACTGCGTCGTTGCAGTGCAGGGGGGCGCGGCTGACGACAAGGCGCTTGTGGCTTTTGTGCTGCCCGAAGCAGGTGATCCCGACGTTGTGGCGTTACGGCAGACACTGTCACGACGGCTGCCTGCCCAGTCGATGCCGTCCGGGATCACGGTGGTTTCGGAAATGCCGCTTGGCAGCAATGGCAAAGTAGATGTTGCCGCATTGCTCGCGCTGCCGCCTGATGACGTCGGGGAGACGACCGCGTCCGGCGCATTGACGGAGGTCGAGGAACTGGTGGCCGAAACCATTGCCGATGTGCTCGGCCTGCCGTCGGTTCCTGCAGACGCGGTATTCTTTGATCTGGGCGGGCATTCGCTCCATGCCACGCGGGTTGTCACACGGTTGCGCGAAACGCTGGACGTCGATCTGCCGCTGCAGGCCATTTTTGAGGCCCCGAGTGTGCGCGGTCTGGCCGGCAGGCTGGAAGACATCCTGCTGTCGGAACTTGAAAATGATCCCGGGGAAGCGCGTTAATGTACGACACAAAGAATACCTCCGGACAGGCAACGCACGCCGCAACTCCGCGCAGTGAAGACCAGCGCGCCTTCCTGAAGAAGCGTCTGGCTGAGTCGCGCGGTCAGCGAAACCACGTGCCCGGCATCATGCGTACGGCGCATGACGGTCCGGTGCCGATGTCTTTTGCCCAGCATCGTATCTGGTTCCTGCAGGAACTCGCCCCGGGCAACCCGTTCTACAACATTCCGGCCGCTGTGCCGTTGCACGGTGCGGTCGACACAGAAGCCCTGGAGTATGCCCTCAACACCATCGTGCTACGCCACGAAAGCCTGCGCACTGTTTACCTGCGGGTCGACGGGCAGCCGTGCCAGCTGGCTAAACCCCACGTGCATCGCACGCTTGAGCTGGTGGACATTTCGGGCCTTGGGTTGGCTGCTGCGGAGCGGGAGCTGGATGGTCTGTCCGCGGCAGAAGCGGCTCTGCCGTTTGATCTGGCAACCGGTCCGCTGATGCGGTTCCGGCTGGTGCGGCTTTCCGCGCAGCGCCACGTGCTTTTGCTGACGGTACATCACGTTGCAGCAGATGGCTGGTCTATGGGCGTGCTGTTCCGCGAACTGACCGAGCTTTATGCAGCACAGCAGGAAGGCCGCCCGGCACAGGTGCCGGAACTGGGTGTTCAGTACGCCGATTTTGCCCAGTGGCAACGGGACCGTCTGAGCGGCCGTGCACTGGAGGATCTGCTGGCGTACTGGCGCGAAAAACTCGATGGCGCCTCAGATCTGCCGTTGATCACCGACCACCCGAGGCCGGCCAGTGCTTCGTTTGAAGGCGGGTTTCTGGATGTCGAATTTGACCGCGCAACCACGCAGGCATTGCGTGATCTTGCCCGCGCTCATGACTGTACGCTGTTCCAGGCAATGCTGGCCGCGTTCAAAATTGTGCTGGCGCGGTATTCCGGCACATCAGATGTTGTTGTGGGTGCGCCCGTCGCAAACAGGTCGCATTCCGATCTGGAGCCACTGATCGGGTTTTTCGTGAACTCACTGGCGCTGCGAACCGATATGTCCGGTGATCCTTCGTTTGCGGATATTCTGGCACGTGTGCGCGATACAACGCTGGGCGCCTACGCACACCAGGACCTGCCGTTTGAGCGTCTGGTTGAAGAACTGCGACCCGACCGGGACATCAGCCGCAATCCGCTTTTCCAGGTGTCTTTTCAGATTCAGAACGCGCCGGGTGTTTCGGACCGGCCTGCATCGGGCGGGCATGATTTCCGGCGTGTTGAGCGCAGCTCATCCATTCTGGATCTGGCGTTTTCTTTGTGGGAAACATCCGATGGCCTGGTTGGCGGCATTGAATATGCCACCGATGTTTTCCGCCCCGAAACCGTTCAGTGCATTGCAGACGCCGTCCGCAATGTCGCGCGGGCGGCAACGGCGGATCCGGGTGCGAGGATGTCAGAGCTTCCTTTGCTGGACCGAACAGCCCACAGAAAATTTGACAGGTTGCTGCGTGGAAAGAGTGTCGCCCGACCGATGCAGGATATGTGCGCGATGTTTGAGCGCACGTGGCGCCGGTATCCGGATGCAACTGCGCTGACCGACGCGCAGGGTGACCTCACATTTGAAGAGCTCGAAGAGCTTTCGGCCCGGGTCGCACGCGCGTTTCTTGAGGCCGGGATATCAAAGGGCGATATTGTGGGGCTTGCCCTGCCAAGGGGCCGCAGTTTCGTTATCTGCATGCTGGCGGCAGTCCGCCTTGGTGCGGCCTGGCTGCCGGTTGAACCCGGTGTGCCACCTGGTCGGCTTAAAGCCATGGCCGATACCGCGGACCCCCGCATTGTCATTACCGGGGATGATGGTCGCGACTATCCGCACGGGCCCAGCGGCCGGGTGGGCGATTTGCTGGCTTTTGCCGAAGACTGCCCGCCGTTGTCGGAATTTCCGGACATTGATCCCGGAGACCCCTGCTACGTTCTCTTTACCTCGGGCTCCACCGGGCAGCCAAAAGCCGTTGAAGTGTCCCACGGCGCACTTGCCAACCATATGGCGTGGATGCGCGACGCTTTTGGTGCCGGACCAGAGGATCGTATCCTGCAGCGGACACCTGCACAGTTTGACGCCTCGGTCTGGGAATTCTGGCTGCCGCTGACAACCGGTGCTGCAATGTGCCTTCCGCCTGACTTTCATGCGGCTGACAGCCAGGCTCTGATCGCTTCTATGGCAGAGCTGCACCCCAGTATCGTGCAGTGTGTGCCCTCCTTGCTGTCGCAGATGCTGAGCGAAGGTGATCTTTCCGCAACGGCCGCCGATGTCCGCATTCTGTGTTGCGGGGGGAACCCCTGACCACGGATCTGACACGCAGGCTGGCAGAGGCGTTTGCAGGAGCACGCATCGTCAATCTTTACGGCCCGACCGAAGCAACCATTGATGTCACCGCGCATATCGTTGGCCCCGATGATCGCGATCCGCTGCCCATCGGCAGGCCGGTGGAAAACTGCGGTGTGCTGGTCGTTGACGCCAGCCACATGCTCTGCCCGCCGGGCATGCGCGGTGAGATTGCCGTGACCGGTGCGCCTTTGGCAGAGGGGTATCTGAACCGGGCTGACCTGACGGATGCCGCGTTTGTGACACTGCCCGAAACGGGTGAGCTGGCTTTTCTGACCGGGGATCTGGGCTGGTACACCTGTGACGGGCTGCTACACTGCGCCGGGCGCCGGGACCGGCAGGTAAAACTGCGGGGCAACCGTATCGAACTGGGCGAGATCGAAGCCGCCCTGAGTGCGCATGATCAGGTGGCCGCGGCGGCTGTCGTTCTGCATGCGGAAAAGGAACAGTTCGCGCTTGCGGCCTTTGTCACGCTCTGTGACGACGATGCCGGCAAAGAGTTGCGGCAGGAAACGGAAGACGCAGCAGTCGCAGACTGGGAAAGCCTCTACCAGGTGGTTTATGCGCCGGGCGATCATGTGCCGGAGGATGCCGTCAATGATTTCACAGGCTGGATCAGCAGCTTTGACGGAGAGCCGATCCCGGTCGCTCAGATGCAGCACTGGGCGGATGAAACCGCCGCGCGGATCAGATCGCTGGATCCTGATGGCGTATTCGAGATCGGGTGCGGGTCGGGCCTGATCCTGTCGCGCCTGATGCCGGAATGCGGCCGCTACGTCGGGTGCGACCTGTCCGAACCGGTTGTCCGCCGCCTCAGCGCCTGGGTGCAGCAACATGGACAGGGTGACATTGCGCTGCATACGGCAGCGGCAGATCAGGCGGCGGCAATTGATATCAGCGGCTGCAACACGCTGGTGATGAATTCAGTCGTTCAGTACCTGCCGGGGGCGGGGCACCTGAAAGCAGTTATCCGGGAAACCATCGACCGCATGCCGGAGGACGCTCGGGGTTTCATCGGTGACGTGCGCCCGCTCGGGTTGCTGCGCGCATTTCATACGGGCGCAGAGCTGGCCCAGGCGGGTGAGGCAACCGCGGCGGAGCTGCGCAAACGCGTTGAGGCTGCTGTGGCACAGGAAAAAGAGCTGCTCTTTGACCCCGCGTTCTTCCGGCAGCTGGGTGAGGACGGACCGGCTTGCGACGTTGCCGTACGGCTCAAAAATGTTGCGGAAAGCAATGAGCTCTTTGGCTACCGCTATGATGTTTTCATGCGCTGCGGCCTCGCGCAGGAGCCGGCGCCGCTCGGCTGGCTTCACTGGCGCCGTGGTGAGATCAGCGCCGAAGGCTTGAACGACCGCGCCGCCGCATACCAGGGCCCGGTGGCTGTCTGCGGCATCCCGAATGCCAGGGTCGCCCGCGACGTGGCGCTGTCCCATATCCTGCGTGAAGCGGCGGACGAAACACCCCTGCAGGACATGATACAGGCAGCAGATCAAGCCGCTGATGGTGCCATGGATCCGGGGCAAATCGCGGAGATGGCAAGGGGGTATGGGTTGCAGGCCGACCTATTGCCCAATCGTGAGTCCCCGGATCATTTTGACGTCGTACTGCACAGGGGCGAGACCAACGGCTACAGCCTGGACGCCGCGCAACCGGGAAACCGCGCAGGACACCCCGTGTTGTCATCCGAACCGACCCTGCGGGCCCTGACTGCACGGCTCTCGCCTGTTCTGCGTGAATGGCTCAGTGAAAGCCTGCCTGCCGTGATGTGCCCCGCGCATATTACTGTGCTCGACAGAATGCCGACGCTGTCCAGCGGCAAAACAGACTATGTCTCGCTGACACGGAACGTGCCGCATGAACCGGTGCGCGAAACACGTTTTGAAGCGCCTGGAGACGCGCTGGAACAGGTGATTGCGGATGTGTTCGCATCGGTACTTGGTCTGACGCAGGTCGGTGCTTCGGATGACTTTTTCGCGGCCCTGGGGGGGCATTCGCTGCTCGCAACGCAGGCTGTCGCGCGTCTGCGGGAGATCCTCGGCGACGATCTGCCCCTGCGACTGCTTTTTGAGTTCCCAAAGCCTGCTGATCTGGCCAGCCGGATCGATGCACAGATGCCTGGTGCACGGGATATTGCCGAAGCCTACCAGGCAACCAAAGACCTGGATGAAGCGGCGCTGGATGCCCTTCTGGCACAACCGGAGGGTCCGAAAGATGAATAAGAACCTGCAGTCTCCCATGACAAAAGAGCAGAAACGGCTTGCACTGCTGAGGCGTCAGCGGGGTGAGAGCACGGCATCGGTTCCTGTTGACGCAGGCATTCCGCGTCTGCAGCATGACGATCCGGTCCCGGCATCCTTCGCGCAGCGGCGTCTTTGGTTTCTGGACCGCCTCGCACCGGGCAATCCCTTCTACACAGTCAGTCTTGAACTGCCGCTTGATGGCGTCGTCTGGCCGGATCATCTGGAACAGTCTTTGCTGGAAATCGCCACCCGCCATGAAGCACTGCGCACAACCTTTGCTGAAGAGGACGGGCAGCCTGTGCAGATACTGCATGAAGCGCCACGTTTCCCGCTGGAACGCATCGACCTTTCAGGCCTGTCCTCACATGCTGTTACCGAACGGCTCCGGGCACTGAACGAAGAGGAAAAGAACCGCAGTTTTGATCTGACCGAAGGGCCACTTGCGGTGGCGCGGCTGATCCGGGTGTCAGCGTCACGGCATCTTTTGCTGCTCACGCTGCACCATATTGTCTGTGACGGCTGGTCGCTCAAGGTGCTCGGGCGTGAACTGACCGCGATCTACCGGGCGCGGGTGGCGGGTCAGCCGCACGATCTTCCGGACCCGGATGTGCAGTACCGTGATTTTGCGGTCTGGCAGCATGGCCTCTTTGAAGGGTCGCGTATGGCAGGCCATCTCGACTACTGGCGCACGCAACTGGCCGGCGCACCCGAGCTGGCCCTGCCGGCGGACTTCCAGCGTCCTGCAATTCCGACCTATGGCGGTGCGTTCGTGCCATTTACTCTCGACCAGGACTGTGCCGCCGCGATCAGAGATCTTTGTGCAGAGGAAGGGTTCACACCTTTCATGGTCCTGATGTCGGCCTGGATGGTTCTTCTGGGGCGGTATGCGGATATGGACGACATCCTCGTAGCCGCACCCTCTGCCGGGCGGGAACGCCGCGAGCTGGAAGGCATGATCGGTTTCTTCGTGAACACGCTTGTGTTGCGGGGGGATCTGTCAGGCGCGCCGACATTCCGCGAATTTGTCACCCGTATGAAGAACACCTGCCTTGAGGCCTTTTCACACGATGAGTTCCCGTTTGACCGCCTGATCGAAGAGCTGGCACCTCAGCGCCGGGGCGACAGAAATCCGCTGGCGCAGGTGGTGTTCCAGCTGTTCTCAGCGCCCGACAGGACAGTGGGTCAGGCAACGCCCGAAGAACGCCAGCGCGGGACGTCAAAGTTCGACCTGCGGCTTGATCTCTGGGACACGGACGCGGGCTATTCGGGCGAACTCGAGTATTCGACGGACCTCTTTGAACATGGCACTGCCGAGCTGATGGCAGAACAGTTTCAGATCCTGCTGTTCGGACTTCTTGCTGCGCCTGAAGCGCCGGTTGCGGACGCAGGCCTGATGTCACAGCGTGAGTTCGACTGGCTGACGGCGCACACCAATCAGACTGACCGTCCCTGGCCCGGCGATATGGATCTTGTGCAGTGCTTCCACGAAATACTGCCATCCTTTGCGGATGATCCGGCCATACGGTGGGGGGAGCAGATGCTGACCTATGCCGAACTGGACCGGGCCTCCGATGGTGCGGCCGAAGCCCTGGTGGGCCACGGGGTGGAGCCTGGCGATCATGTGGCCGTTTTCCTGCCGCGTTCGTCCGAAATGATCATTTCATGGCTTGGTATACTCAAGGCAGGGGCCGCCTATGTTCCGCTTGATACTGACACACCCACCGCGCGCGTGCAGGGGCTGCTGGAAACCATAGATGCGGCGGCGGTGATCAGCGATGACGCCAGTGCGGGGCTTCTGCCGGTGACAGAGTGCCCTGTTATCATGGCGCAGACAGACGTCTGGTGCAGTGCCGCGCCCGGTATGCCGGTGACGCGTGAGCCGCATGATGTGGCGAATATCATGTTCACATCAGGGTCCACCGGCAAACCAAAGGCTGTGCTCGTCCCGCACTGCGGTATCATCCGGCTCGCGACGTGCCAGGAGTTCTGGTCGCCATGTGCAGGCGATGGCATTGCGCAGGGGTCCAACTGTGCCTTTGATGCCGCGACGCTGGAAGTCTGGACCGCATTGCTGGGCGGCTGCTGCCTTGTTGGTGTTGAGCGCGATGAGATGCTCTCGCCGGAACGGCTGGGTGCGCGCATAGAAGCGGGCGACTTTGACCATATCTTTATCACGACGGCCCTGTTCCACCGTCTGGTGGATGAGGCGCCGGGCATGTTTTCCTCTCTGTCGTCCGTGGTCACGGGCGGTTCGCGCCTCGAACCGGAATGCGTGCGGCGTGTTATTGCCGCAGGTGCGCCGGATGCCTTCGTGAACGGGTATGGCCCGACCGAGGCAACGACCCTCGGCACGGCCTGGCGTATTGATGCGTTTGACAAACCGCTGGCCAGTGTCCCCATCGGGTCTCCCATCATGAACAGTACTGCCTATGTGCTGGACCCACAGGGCGCATTAGTCCCCCGTGGGGTGCCGGGGGAGCTCTATCTTGGCGGACCGGGTGTAGCGCTTGGTTATCTGGGCGATCCCGGTCAGACCGCGCGCCGGTTTGGCCCGAGCCCGTTTCGCGAAGATGAAAGGCTGTATGCTACCGGCGACAGAGTGCGCATGCGCCATGACGGCACACTCGATTTTCTGGGGCGCTTTGACGATCAGAAGAAAATCCGAGGCTTCCGGGTCGAACCGGATGAAATTGCTGCTGCGCTGCAGTCTCATCCGCGGGTCGGAGAAGCGCAGGCGCTGATATCCTCTGCTGAAAGTGCCGATGGTAGCGCCGAGAACCGTATTCTGGCCTTCTACGTGCCGGGTGATCCCGCGGGCGCAGAGCGGGTCAGCCGGGAAACCGAAGATGAGGCCGTCGCCTACTGGCAGCGCATTTATGACGATGTGGTGTACCAGGATGTCGGCGCTGCGGCGGATGCGGACGCGCAGTTTGATATTACCGGCTGGACGGATACTGCCACCGGTGACCTTCTGTCCCAAGACGACATGGCCGAGCAGGTGCGCCAGACCTGTGAGCGGATCCTGGCACTGGGCGGCCAGGACATTCTTGAGTTCGGCTGTGGCACCGGGCTGATCATGTTCCCGTTGGCGGAACACGTGAGATCCGTTCTGGGCGTGGATCTCTCGGAACGGGCTCTGGATCACGTGCGACGGACGGCGGATGAGGCCGGCATCGGGAACATCTCTGTGAAACAGGGGAGTACAGAGATTCTGGCGGACCTTGAGGACAACAGTTTCGATACTGTCGTACTGAATTCGACGGTGCAGTATTTCCCATCGGCGGATTATCTCGAAACGCTCATCAGCGAGCTGTTGCGCATCACCCGCCCCGACGGGTCCATTTTCCTTGGCGATATCCGTCACCTGGGACTGCTGCCCGCTTTTCAGACGGAGATCGAGTTCAGCCGTGCGGACCAGAGTACGACGGCGCGGGCACTGATGGGGGCGGTGTCACGCCGGGTGAGCGAAGAGCAGGAACTGCTGCTCGATCCCCATTGGTTTAAGGACCTGCGCAAACGGCTGTCCGGGCTCGGCGACATTTCGGTTCGCCTGAAGCGGGGATACGGCCGAAACGAGCTCGCGCGTTTCAGATATGATGTCGTGCTGCGCCCCGGAACGCCGCGAAAAGCACCGGGTCTCCGCGAGTTGATGTGGGGCCAGGATATCCGTTCGATGCAGCAACTGCTCGCCGAAGCGGGGCAGGAGGATCATAAACCGCTGGTGGTGCGCGGGTTGCCCAATGCACGTACAGCGCAGGCGTGTCAGCAGCTGCGGACCATCAGCGAGGCTGGCGAAGGGCAGACGCTTGGTGCTTTGACGATCCCGGCCGTCAGCGACGCCGCACTTTCACCCGAAGAGGTACTGCGTGGGTGCGAGGCAGAGGGTTTTTACGCGGAAGCCACGTGGAACAGCGATCCCGCCTGTTTTGACATCCTGATCAGCGCGGAACCTGTCGCCGCCGGTTTCGGCGCGATGATGCCCGCACCTGACAGTCCGGATGCACCACTTGCGAGTTCTCCCGCGAAGGGCCGCGATCTGCGCAGGCTGGAAACGGAACTGGGCGCCTATCTGGAAAAGCTGTTGCCTGACTACATGCTGCCTCAGAGCTATGTGCGGCTTGAGGCAATACCACTGAATGCAAACGGAAAGGTTGACCGGAAAGCGCTGGCCGCAAGCCTCGTAACAGTTGCCAGCGGTCCAGCGCGTCCCCCACGTACCGAGACAGAGAAACACCTTGCGGCAATTTTCTGTGCCGTGTTGCAGGTGCCGAAGGTCGGTCTGGAAGATGATTTCTTCCGGTTGGGAGGGCATTCGCTCAAAGCCACGCAGGTGATTTCGCGCATCGCGACAGAGCTTGGCGTGACGGTGCCTTTGCGGGCCATTTTCGAGAACGGCACGGTGGAAGGCATGTGTTCCGAGGTGGAAAGGGCGCGTCTGCAAGAGCAGCCTTCAGAGATCACGGCGTCGGATACGGAACAGGATATCGATCTGATGGACGAGGAGGAGCTGGAAAGGGCGCTGGCCCTGCTGGACGATCCCGAAACGGATGGCCACGATGAGTGACAGCGCCACAGGTCTGTCAAAGGAGCAGAAAAGAGAGCTTTTGCGCAAACGCCTGGCAGGCGGCCGGCGACTGCCCCGCACCTATCCGGCATCTTACTCGCAGAGGCGGCTATGGTTCATGCACCGGATGGCGCCTGACAGCCCGGCCTACAATGTCGAGGCAGCGCTGCCGCTTGGTGCAGTTGATACCGGTGTTCTGGAACAGGCGATTAACGAGGTTGTTGCCCGCCACGGCGCTTTGCGCACCACCTTTGCGGAGATCGACGGTGAACCGGTACAGAAAGTGGCGCCTGAACTGCATGTGCCGCTGGAACAGATTGATCTGACAGCGCTGCCGGCGGCTCTGCGCGACGCGCGGCTGGCCGAAATCCGCAAACATTGCGCGACCGAAGCCTTCGATCTGGCACGCGGCCCACTGGTGCGTACCAGACTTGTTCGGTTGCCGATGGGCAGACACCTGCTTTTGCTCAACCTGCATCATATCCTGGCGGATGGATGGTCTATGGGTATTTTCAGCCGGGAACTCACCGCGCTTTACGATGCGTTTTCGCGCGGCGAACCCTCGCCGCTTGAGCCGTTGCCGTTGCAGTATGGGGATTTTTCAGCCTGGCAGCGCAGGGAAGGGGACGGAGGTGGGTTCTCGGGCGAGCTGGACTGGTGGACGGACCGGCTTGATGGCATGGCCACGCTGGACCTGCCCACAGATTTCCCCCGCCCCGCAGCGCAGAGTTTTTCCGGTGCGTTTCACAACTGCAGCTTTTCGGCCAGTCTGACCCGGGACCTGGAGGCATTTTCCCGCGATCGCGGCGTTACGTTGTTCATGACATTGCTGACGGGGTTCAAAACGCTTCTGATGCGTTTGTCAGATGCCGGTGATATCCCGGTAGGGACTTATATTGCAAACCGTGAACGCACCGAGATTGAAAGCCTAATCGGGTTTTTCCTGAACACCCTGGTGCTGCGCACAGAGCTGAGCGGCGATCTGTCCTTCGCTGCGGCGCTCGAACGCGTGCGGGAAACGGCACTCGGCGCTTATGCCAACCAGTCCGTTCCTTTTGAGAAACTGGTCGAAGAACTGAAACCCGCGCGCGATCTCAGCCGCAATCCGCTGGTGCAGATTGTGTTTCAGCTGCAGAACGCCACGGAAGACAAATCCGGTGACGGTGCCGCGATGATCGACTACCAACGCTCTGCTGCGGCGTTCGATCTGACCGTCACTGCCTATGTGCAGAAGGGCGAACTGCATTTTACCTATGAATATGCCACGGATCTTTTTGAGCATGAAACCATCGACCGTTTCAGCCAGCGCCTGGAAATCCTGTTGCGGGACGCGCTCGGCTCGCCCGACAGGCATCTGGGTGATTTTGACATCCTGTTGCCGGACGAGCGGTTGGAGAAACGCGGGAACGGTACTCCGGTTGCATGGCCCGATGGCAGCGTAACAGAGCTTTTCGATGCGACGGCAGAAGCGATGCCGGATGCGCCTGCATTCTTTGCGGGAGAGGCCTGTGCAACGATTGGTCAGGTCGCGGATTGCAGCCACCGCATCGCCGCATCCCTCGCCGATGCCGGTGTCGGGAAAGGGGACGTGGTCGGCGTGTGTCTGCCGCGCTCTGTTGAACTCTCTGCCTCGCTTCTGGCTGTCTGGCGTCTGGGTGCTGTCTATCTGCCGCTGGATCCTGCCTACCCTGCGGCGCGCCTCGCTTTTATGGCCGGGGACAGCGGTGCAAAGGTGCTTTTGATCCGGCATGATACCGGAGCCGGATTGCCCGACGATCTGATGCGGGTGAATGTGAATGCGGCGATCGGTGATCTGTCCCAACCGACAGAACCCTTTTCCGACGCCGTCCTTTCACCCGAAGATCCAAGTCACATCATTTATACGTCAGGTTCCACCGGCAGACCCCGTGGTGCGATTTCCCCGCACCGGCAGGTCCTCAACCGGCTGCACTGGATGTGGCATCATTTCCCTCATGCCGCGCACGAAGTGGAAGCGATGAAGACGGCCACAAGCTTCATAGATTCTCTTTGGGAACTGACCGGGCCCCTGATCGCGGGCCGGCCCTCGCTGATCATTGACGCCGACACACTGCTGGAGCCGTCTGAGCTGTGTGACCAGCTGGCGCGCGATGGCGTCACCAGGATGTGGGTCACGCCATCCTATCTGCGCCTTCTGCTCGAAAGTGTGCCGGATGCCGGGCAGATCATGCCTCAGCTGACCTCGTGGTATATCACGGGCGAGAAACTGCCCGCGGAACTGGCCCGGCGGTTCCGTGACGCGTTCCCGGATGCCCGCCTCTACAATATTTATGGCACGTCAGAAGCCTGGGACATGTGCTGTGACACTGCGCCGGATCCGGGCGATATGAGTGACCCGTTGCCGGTGGGTGGACCGCTGGACAATGTGCCGGTCGCTGTTGTGGACACTTCTGGCCGGCCCGTGCCGGACGGGGTGCCGGGTGAGCTCTGCGCCGGTGGTGTTGCGCCCTGTCTGGGCTTTGCAAGCAACACCAGCCGGGATACCGACCGTTTTCTGGACGTTGAAACCGGCTCCGGGACCCTGAGGATGCTGCGCACCGGCGACAAGGCGCGCAGACGCCGGGACGGGCGCATCGACATACTCGGGCGGGTGGACGATGAGCTGAAAATCAGCGGTATGCGCGTGCACCCGGCCGAAATCGAAGCCGCTCTGTCAGGACTTGATGGCGTATCGGCCGCCGCGGTGGCGGGTGTGCTGGATGAGAGCGGCACGGTGCGGCTGTTCGCCTGGGTTGCCGGGGAAACCGCTGTTGCACGCGCCCCCGAAAAGCTGCGCGCTGGTCTGGGGGGCCTGCTGCCGGCGCATATGATCCCCGAGCGCATTTTCTTTGTTGATGAGATGCCGCAGACACCATCCGGCAAAATTGACCGCTCCGCACTGGTTGCGTCATCCGCCAGCCATGCTGATCCCGCATCAGCCGAAGAGCACCGGCATGACGACGCCAGCGAAACGGCAGTTCTGATAGCAGGCGTTTTTTCCGAAGTGCTGGGCCGCGACGTGGGAACACACGAGAACTTCTTTGCTGCGGGGGGCATTCGCTGCTCGCGGCACGGGCTCTGTCGCGCCTCAATGACAGGCTTTCGCTGGACCTAGGCATCCGGGATTTCTTTATCGACCCTTCCGCCGTCGGCCTCGCGCGCAGTGCCGAAGCCGCGGCAAAAGATGGTGCGCGAACAGAAATAAAAAAGCTGGATCGCGGTCGCACTGGCGCAGGGGTACGTGCGTCGCAGACGGGTGAGGGGCCATGACTGGCTATTCGGTTTCATCTGCACCGCCTGACCTCGTCTGTCTGCACGCGGCGGGCGCAACCGGTGCCATGTTCGCCGGGATCGCTGACCGCCTGAAGGGCCTTGCGAATGTTGTGACACCGGAACTGCCTGGCAGAGGCGCAACCTATGATCAGAAGCCGTTGTTGCGCATGGAAACGGCCGTTGCCAGCCTCTTGCCGGGTCTGCTGACACGACCTGACCGCAGCTATGCACTCTTTGGCTACAGCATGGGTGCGCTTGTTGCATTCGAGCTGATATGCGAACTGGCCCGTCTGGGGGCAGGGCTGCCGGCCGTTCTCTTCGTGGCGGCTACACGTGCCCCGCATGTGCCGCCCCGAGAAGCGCCGCTGCATCTGATGGATGATACGGACCTGCTGGAAGAACTGGCGCGGTTTCAGGGAACGGCGCAGGAACTGCTTGATGATGCAGAGCTGATGGATCTTGTCCTGCCGCGTCTGCGGGCTGACTTCGAACTGTGCGAGACTTACCGTTTTGGTCAGATGCGCCAGTTGCCTGTTCCGCTCTACGCCTTTGGGGGCAAATCCGACGAAAAGGTCACGGCGGCAGATCTTGCGGCGTGGCTGCAGCTCACACTTGTTGGTGGCACTTGGGAACAATTGCCGGGTGGGCATTTTTTCCTGGAGGATCAGGAAGAGGTACTGACGCGCCGGATTGCGTCCATAATGCTGCCCGGGGCTTATGCTGCGACGGCACCTTCTGGCACGGTGCCTCATGGATGATGCAATCCTCGCAAAGCGGTCAGACGAAGCATGTGCTGAACAATCGGTTGAGCTTTGGTTTGTACAGCTTGATGATCTGTCCGCGCATACCCCGGAAAGGAACCTCAGTGGCAGCATTGGCCGCCGGGACCCGATGCGGGACCGCGCCATTTCACACCAATTGCTGAGACAACTCCTGGCCCGCCGCAATGGCTGCACACCAGCGGACCTGGTTTTCGCAAAAGGCGCCCACGGAAAGCCAGCCCTCGCGGGAGCGGGCACTGCGTTCAGCCTGTCCCGCAGCAACGGAGTAACGCTGATCGGCATCAGTGACGCTGCTGCGATAGGTGTGGATGTTGAGTTTTGCAAACCTGTTGATGAGCAGAATGGCATCACCGACATGTTTCATCCCCGGGAGCGCGCTTTTCTGAATGGTATGAAACCGGCTGAACGGTTGCATTGGTTCTACCGGATCTGGACGCGCAAGGAAGCGGTTCTCAAGGCGACAGGCACCGGGCTTTTGCGCGCTCTGGAAAGCTTCAGCGTGGTTGGGCGCCCAACGGAGTTCGGCGCGCGCACGTCTCTCTCCGGTCAGCATTTTTTCCTGTATGACCTGACATTGCCCGGCGGTGCAGTGGGCGCTCTTGCTACGACCGAGAATGCGTCGGTGCCGCAGGTGCGCCTGTGCACCGGGCCTCTGGCAGGGCAGGGTACGGCATGACCCGTGCAGCTCTCAGCGGTGCCGGCGTGCCGCAGGATGAGTTGTTTCGGGAAATGGAGGACCTGCGCGCCGCAGATGCTGACTGGCGCAATGGACGGTCCGCATTGCATGTCTATTGGGCAGGAGAGGATGTTCAGGACGTTTCAGCACGCGCTTTTGCAATGTTTCAGCAAACCAATGCGCTCGCGCCACGCGCGTTCCCGAGCCTTGCGCGCATGAAAGAGGACATACTGAACATGTCCCTGCCGCTCTGGCGTGCGCCGCCAGGTGCGTCCGGAGTTATCACGACAGGCGGAACGGAAAGCATCATTCTCGCGATGCAGGCGATGCGCCACCTGGCGGCCGAAATGCGGCCGGGACTGCGCCATCCCGTGGTACTGGCAGCCCGCAGCGCTCACCCGGCCTGGGAAAAGGCCGCCGGACTGCTGGGCATGCGGGTCATACGGGTGGCGCTCGACGCGACCTGGCGTGCCGATCCGGGCGCGATGGCCGACGCAATAACCAGCGATGTTGTCGGGCTCGTTGCGTCCGCGCCCAGTCTGCCCTTCGGCACAACAGACCCTGTGCGCGAGATCGGGCAGCTGGCCCTGCGCCATGATCTCTGGCTGCACGTGGATGCCTGTCTTGGTGGATATCTTGCGCCCTTCGTCCGCGATCTGGGTCTGCCTGTACCGGAATACGATTTTTCCGTTCCCGGCGTACGGTCCCTGTCTGCGGATCTGCACAAATACGGATATGCGCCAAAAGGAAATTCGCTGCTTGCATACCGGGACGGAAATGATCTGGCCCGCAACCGGTTTTATTTCGGGGCATGGCCCAAGGGCGGATACGGAACCGCAACGCTGACGGGTACCCGGTCGGGTGGAACGCTCGCGGCGGCCTGGGCGGTGATGCGCTATCTCGGTGCCGAAGGATACAGCAGGCGGGCTGCGGTAATCATGCGAACGCGGGCAGAAATCGAAACTGGTCTGCGGCGGATGGGTGGCACAGCCCTGCTGGGTCCGCAGCACCTTGGTGTTCTTTCCTTTGCCATGACCGATGGCGACGCCTGCATCCGCGAAGACCGGCTTGGCGCCCTGGGATGGTACACCAGCCGGATTGCGGATCCGGTTGGGCTGCAGATGACCCTGACCCCCGTGCACGAAGGTATTGCCGGCCGTCTGATCCGTGACCTTTGCCACGCGATGCGTTCGGGTGGGGCTGCAAAGCCGGCCCTTGAAATATCCACTTACTGAGATTTGCTTTTGTCTAAGCTTCCCGATCCGCGTGGTAAATTTCGACCGGCATGACCCAGCGTTCCCGTTCTTTTTTCAAACGTATTCTCCATGGACTGGGTCTCGTTGCAGGTCTGGCTGTTTTGGGATTTTCCCTGCGTCCGGGGCCCGTGCCGCAGTACTATCCGGCAGATCTGCCTGAGATGCCCATCGGCAGTCCCGCACAATGGCGGACCTGCTCGTGGGATCCGGTCGCAGCGGACAGCCGCGCGCAGTGTGCCCGTTTTCTTGTTCCGCTGGATCACGGGGGGCGCGTCCGGATCAGATCTCCCTGCTCGTAAAACGGATTGTCCCGACGGGGCCGGTCTCGCGTCAGGTCTGGCTTGTGCATGGCGGCCCCGGTGCGTCGTCCACAGCGGATATGGCCACGCTTACAGCGGGACTGGAAGAAGCGCGACCGGACATTGCATTCTATGCTGTCGATCATCGTGGCACGGGAGGCTCGGAACGACTCGGATGCGCCACAGGTGAGGCGGCTCCAGTGCCCCGGAGGTGCTGCAATTCTGCCCGGTGAATGGGAAGCGTGCCTTGCGGAAGTGACGACGGGAACAGGTGACCGCCTCAGACACTTTTCGACAGTGGAGGCGGCGCGGGATCTTGATCTGCTGATCCATCAGTTCCGGAAAAATGACACTCCGGTTTACGTCTATGGGGGCTCTTACGGCACATTTCTTGTGCAACGGTACCTTGATCTTACCGATGAGCCGCCCGCAGGGGTGATCCTTGAAGGCCTCGTGGCCGCTGATGGTGGCATGCGCGGCTATGATGCCCGGATGGGCGCCGTTGCGCGCGATTTTCTTGCCACGTGTGATGCCGCGCCTGCCTGCAACGGTCACTTTGATGCGCCGCTGGAAACTGAAATCAGGCAGATGTACGCGGAGCTTGAAACAGGTCACTGCCGCTCTCTCAACCTCAATCCCACGACGGCACGCAGCGTTCTTGCGGTAATGGCGCTCTATGCGGAAACCCGTGTGTTTGTGCCGCTATTGGTGCACAGGATCCGTCGGTGTACCTGGTCTGACGTCCGGTTTGTGGCGCGCCTGTTCCGGCAACTGGCAACAGCATCCGGCAGTCAGAATTACTCAGCGGTTCTTCACAATCACATCGTCCTGTCCGAGATGTACCGCCCTGGCGTATCTGCCCCGGAACTGATGAAACAGTATGACGCGGCGGTGCTGTCCACGGGTGCAGAAGCCGGCTACGCCGCACTTTTCCCGACCTGGCCTCGATACCCGAAGCCGGACCCTGTCATCCGGCGTGAGGTCTCGCTGAACGTTCCCGTCCTTGTTCTGCAGGGCGGGCTGGACATCGCCGCGCCATCTGATGTGGCGCGGGCGACTGCCGCCCGGCTGAACACGAGGCCCGTCCACTTTGTCCTTTTTCCGGAAGGCGCGCATGGCGTGACCGGCGGCACGCCGATGGCCACAGGGCAGGATTGTGCACTTCTGATTTATGCAGCGTTCCTTGATGCGCCCTCGATGCCACCGGATACCCGTTGTGTTCGCGAAATCCTGCCTCTGGACTGGTCCTCTGCCGGTGCAGATCGGTTTTTGCCGGGCGACGATTATCTCTGGGGCGAAAAGGACAACTGACTGACAGCCTGCGGTCCCTGGCTGGCTTTCAGCAAACAATTCCTATTCTGGTTGATCCGGCCCGCCGCTGTCGTCCAGCCAGTGGTCATCCAGGTTTTCAAGCGGAACCGGACGGCTGAAATAGAACCCCTGAATCTGATCGCAGTCATGATGAGCAAGCCAGTCATACTGCGCGCGTGTCTCAACGCCTTCGGCGACCACAGTCGCGTCGATCTGCCGTCCCAGAGCAAGGATCAGACTGACAATCGGTCCGGTCTCCGGGAGCTGACGGATGAAGGACTGATCGATTTTCAGACAACCCAGAGGGAACTGAGAGATATAAGCAAGATTTGAATACCCTGTGCCAAAGTCATCAATGGCAATCCGGTACCCCATGCCGGAAATTGCACGGAGTTTGGATGCAATCGCCCCGACATCCCCGATCAGAATGTTCTCCGTGATCTCAAGCTCGATCCGGTGTGTCGGAAAATCAGCGATTGCCGCAAAGCGCGACAGCGTTTTCATGAGGTTTTTGTCAGAAAACTGGCGCGGCGAAATGTTGAGGGACATGTCTATGCTGCGCCCGTCGAGATGCCAGTCATGTGCCTGTTGGAAACCGATTTCCAGCACATGCTGGCCCAGCGTTTCGATAAGCCCGGTTTCTTCGCAGACAGATATGAAATCGTTTGGCGGGATGAGCCCACGTGTCGGATGGTTCCAGCGCACCAGACCTTCAACGGAAACGACATCTCCGGATTTCAGATCGATGCGTGGCTGGTAGTGCAGCACGAACTCTTTGTTCTGCAACGCCTTTTCTATCTCTGTCTCCAGACGAATTTTGGCCAGAGCAGCCCGCCCCATATCGCGGTCAAAGAAAGTAAGCCTGTTTCGTCCCTCTCTTTTGGAATGGTAAAGCGCTATATCCGCCTGTCGCAGAACTGCCTCGAAGTCGTCTTCGCCCGGCGCAAAACGCGCGCACCCCATGCTGACGTTCACCGGTATGCTTGCGGCCCCCTGCACCACCGGACCAGAAAGCACCTCAAACACCTGATTTGCCCGCTCCTGCGCCATGTCGTTGTGCAGCGGACATTGCAGCAGGATGACAAACTCGTCACCTCCGAGGCGGACAACGATGTCGCCTTCGCGTACCGCATTCTGCGCCCGCTCAGCGAGGTTACGGAGCACGGTGTCACCGGCTTCGTGCCCGAACGTGTCATTCACATGTTTGAAACGGTCGACGTCGAAATAGAGCATGGCATGATCCAGACCGCTGTCTTCCGGCAGCGCGTCAAAATGCCTTTGCAGGAAAAAACGGTTGTAGCATCCGGTCAGCTGATCCCTGTCCGCAAGGTACCTCGCGGTATCCCGTGCCGTTTTCAGTTCACTGACATCGATGGCCGTCACCAGTACAGCAGGCTTTCCCGTTACAGCGTCGCTGCACAGTTTTGCCGACAGGTCAAACCATGTGGCATCAGTTGAAACGGCCACCTTTGCGACCATTCTGTGCTCTCCCCGGCCGTCGAGGTCGAACATCATTGCGTGATAATCGGTCCGGTCGGCAAAGAGCGAGGCAAGGTTCCCTGCGGTGCCTCCGATCACATTCCGAGCCGCCGGGTTCATGTAAAGAGCGGCGCCGTCAGGGTTGAAAAGTGCGATCATCACATCCGTGTGCAGCAGTGCTTCTGCACTTCGGAGGTTGTCGGGCGCATCTCCTGTGCCCGACAGCACCTCGCACAGCATGGCCATGCGTCCATCCGGCAAACGATAGCCACAAAAAGCAACACTGGAACTGACAGGCTGGCCGTTTGGATAAAGTGTCCACATTTCCCGGAAGGTGGTTTCCGGTTGCGTGATGAAGTCGTCCTGATACTGGCGCAGCCGTCGGGCGACCGTGGTCGACATGCCAAGGGACATGTCCCGCGCGCATAACTCAGCTTCGCTTGCGGCCTGCCACATGGTGCAGGCAGCATCATTGGCCAATACGACCCTGCTGTTGTCTATGTCAAAAACCCAGACTGGGCTTGCAAGCTGCCGTACCACAGCAAAGAGGTCCCGCGCAGTATCAGTCTGCTGCGTGTTCAGCTGGTTGTTCTGTCTTCGCTTTTTATGCGCGGACATACAATGGCTCCCGGGCGAAGTGCCGGATCAGGCGGCCCGGTCTGCAGAGAGACCGAGTTCCGACAATGGACGGAAGCCGGGTGTGTTGCTGACGTCCCCGATCCAGCGTTGGACCGAAGGGTAGTCGTCAAGGGAAATTCCTGCTTCCTCAGTCACATGCACATATCCAAAGAGGGCAATGTCAGCGACAGAATAGGCCTCGCCCAGCATAAACTGATGGGCGGCAAAATGTGTTTCCAGCCGGTCCAGTCCTGGCCTGGCTGCGGTCTGCCAGCCTTCGATATTCTTGCGGCGTTTTTCTTTTTCTGCCGGCAGGATGGTCGTAAAAAACCTCGCTGGCGAAATAAAAGGTTCGAGTTTTGACTGTTCAAAAAACATCCACTGTAATGCCCGAGCGCGCCCGTAACTGTTCTGGGGCATCAGAAAACTGTCTTCGGCAATATGCCACAGCATCGCATTGCTTTCGCCGAGACCCTCACCGGAGCCTGTGACCAGGTAGGGAACAACGCAATCCGGGTTGATTTCCATGAACCATTGGGACTTCTGCTCGCCGGCCAGTACATCGACCATTGCCATTTCAAAGGGTTTACCCAACTGATTGAGCGCAAGCCAGGGTTTGAAACAATTGCCCGACCCCGGGCATGCATAAAGTCGTGTCATCAGGCTGTCTTTCCGGTTGTCCAGCAGAACAGACAGGCTACCGAAGTGCCGTTAAGCGGCTGTAAAAACCGGCCCCTGACAGCAAGCGTATTTTCCGAAAATTTTCGTTTTTCCTGCCATGCAGACCGGCGTGCAGAAGGCGCCGCCGCCCTGTGATGACCACACAGGCGGTCTGTTGCCAGGTGCCGGACATTTTCCGCTCGTTTTACCGGTGCCGTTTCTCTTCCGTATCGCCTAGGGCTTCGGGATGTGAGTATTCACTCATCCTTATGACAATTTGCCAGTTTTGTAGGTGCAGAGGGCCCGGTATGGACACGATAGATTGTATGCGCACCTTTGCGGCGGTAGCGGCTGAGGGGTCATTTACAGAAGGTGCGCGGCGGCTTGGGATCAGCACCAAGCTTGCGAGCAAATATGTGCGCCAGCTTGAAGACCGGCTGGGGGCGAATTGCTTCACAGAACAACGCGCAGTGTCACGCTGACAGACACAGGGCAGGCGTATTTTACCCGATGCTAGCCGCTGCTGGATCAGTTTGACGAACTTGAAGGGCTTGTGCGGGGCAAACAGTCCGAACTTTCTGGCACAATCCGGTTGGCGGCCCCAACAGAATTCGGCAGCACCTGTCTGGCCGGAGCCCTGCATTCCTTTCAGATTGCGCACCCACGTGTCCGGATCGAACTGAGCCTGTCGGACTACCATGTATCCGTCGTTGAACAGGGCTTTGACATCGCGATCCGGCTTGGTGAGCAACAGGATTCAAACCTGGTTGCGCGCAAATTAATGGATATACGCATTGTTTGCGTCGCAGCACCGGGATACCTGAATGAGCAGGGACGGCCGTGCGAACCGGCCGCGCTCGCGACACACAACTGTCTGCTTCAGCCGACGGGTGCTGGCGGTGACCACTGGGCATTTCACCGGAACGGGAAAACTGAAACGGTGCAGGTCACCGGTAATTTTTGCACCAGTTCGCCCTTTGCTGTTGCGCGTATGGCTGCAGGCGGCCTTGGGATCGGGCGCATTCCGTTTTACGCGGCCAAACCATTCGTGGAAGCTGGCGCGCTCACCGTTCTGTTTGAAGAGCTTGAAACTGATCCGATCGGACTTTTTGCAGAGCATCCGCCGGGGCGACACCTGACCGCCCGCATCCGCGCACTCACAAACCACCTGCGCAAGGCGCTGAACTGACAGAATGCAGGAAGTGGGCGGGCCAGTGGGGCCGACTGGCAATGATCGCCGCCGCTGATGGTCTGTGCGTCAGACCGGCGGCTCAATACCCAGTTCACGCAGTTTGATCTCCTGGCGCCGGGCGAGCGCATCTGTTTCGGCCGCAGCCGCTTCGGGCAGGGCGGCACCGGGTCTGCGCAGGGCTGGATGTGCGATAACTCCCTGACGCCAAAGTGAATATTTGCGAACAGCCAGCCCCATGCCAGGCTGTGCCTCGTAGCGGATCATTGGCATGTAAGCGTCAAAAATGTCGCGGGCCCGCTCGGTGTCGCCGGTTTCGAGCGCCGCAATGACCTGAGCCATCATTTCGGGATAGCCGAAGCCGGTCATCGCACCATCTGCCCCGCGCAGCATCTCTTCGAGCAGATACATCCCGCCGTTCCCACACAGGATCGAAATACGCCGCGCACCAGCGTCAGAGGCTGCCCGCAGCGCAGAAATTTTTTCGAGCCCAGGCCAGTCTTCGTGTTTGAGCATCACGCAGGTCGGACAGGTTTCCACGATCTGCAGAATAACGGACGTCGAAATCTGAACCCCCGTGGCCAGAGGAAAATCCTGCAGCACAAAAGGTGTGTCGCCCAGTGCGTGAGCTGTTTCCTGATAATAGCCAAGGATCTGCGCATCCGTGCGAAGGCTGGAGGGTGGCGCAACCATGACGCCTGCGGCACCTGCATCCATCGAAGCTCCGGAAAGCGCAGACATGGTCGCGAGGCCGGGTGCAGAGACCCCGACGATAACGGGGACCGGTGACCGCGCGAGCACGCGCCGCACCACCTGTTCGGATTCTGCGGCCGACAGTTTTCCTGCCTCGCCCATCATGCCAAGGATTGTCAGACCGCTGGCACCGCGTGCGATATAGGCATCGACCAGACGGTCGAGACTGTCGAAATCAAGCTGACCATCCGGCAGAAAAGGGGTCGCCGCTATGGTGAAAACGCCCCTTGTGGTTTCGTCAATCATTCATTGCCCCTTCCGGTCTGTGTGTCAGGCCAAGGGCAATCTGCCCCAGTGCCATACTGACCGCTGCCTGTGTCGGTTCGACGACAGGCAGTCCGGTTTCATCCTGCAGAACGCTGCGATATTGCGCCATTCCGGCACAGCCCATGATCAGAACTTCTGCACCATCCACGTCGCGCAGCTGTTTCCCGGTGCGGATCATGGCCGCAAGACATCTGTCCGGATCTGCAAGGTCTGCTACCCCAAGGCCCAAAGCCCGGTCGCCCGCCAGCCTGCCGGAAACGCCCATGGCGCCAAAGGCGCGCAGGTGACGGGGAATGGACTGAGGCAGTATCGCGATGACCCCGAAACGGTGACCCAGTGTCAGTGCGGTCATGACGGAAGCCTCCTGAATGCCGGTAACCGGCAGCGCGGTCTGAACGCGCAATGCATGCAGGCCCGGGTCACCAAAACAGGCAATCACAAAACCAGCCGCGTCTGTTTGCCGGTCCGCGAGGGCCAGCATGGGCGCAACGGTCAGGTCCGCCTGCCGCTGGTTTTCGATCCCGGGTGGCCCTTCTGCAAGCGTCAGGCAGCGTATCGGGACACCGACCCCTTGCAACGGTTGCAGCGCCTGCTCGATTCCCTGGGTTACCGTTTCCGAAGAATTCGGGTTGATCACGACAAGTGTTTTCATGTTCATCCAGTCTGTGCCTCATCAAAGGAAGCAGCCTGAGGCCGTGCAATCCACCGGCCGCTGCCGGGCGTGCCGAGAAAGGTGCCCCCGTCTACCAGCAGGTCGCCGCGCAACAGTACTTTGACCGGCCAGCCCGTAACGCTGTATCCGTCCCAGGGGTTGTAGCCGACGTTATCATGCAGATCATCTGGTCCCCATGTGGTTTTGTGCGCCGGATCCCATATCGCGATATCTGCATCCATGCCTGTGCTGATCTCTCCTTTGCCTTTCAGGCCGTAAAGCCGGGCAGGGGCCGTTGCCGTCAGTTCCGCGAAAGCAACAGCGCCCTCAGAGCCATGGGACACCATGGCATCAAAAATCAGAGGCAAGCGGGTTTCCAGCCCTGGCAGGCCGTTGGCAATCTGATGAAATCCACAGCCTGTTCCGGCCGACAGTTTTCCTGTCGCATCAAATCGGTATGGCGCGTGGTCGGACGAGATGAGCGACAGAGTGCCGTCATGCAGCGCCTGCCACAGGGCGGTCTGATCTGCCTTTGTCCGCTGAGGTGGCGAGCACATCCATTTTGCGCCTTCAATGCCCGGCTTGTCTAGCACATCAGAGGTCATGAACAGGTAGTGCGGACAGGTTTCGGCCCTGACGGGCGCGCCGCGTTTTTGCGCGGCCCGGATTGCGGCTGCGCCTTCAGCCGTCGATACGTGAAAAATCATAACCGACTGGTTCAGGTATTCTGCGAAACGGCAGATACGTTCGATCGCTTCGATCTCAGCAATCCGCGGGCGCGACCTGGCGTGATCCATGGGTGTCGTCTGACCCGCTGCTATCAGCCGTTCGCGGGCATCCGATATGATGGCGTCGTTTTCAGCGTGAACGCAAACCACTGCGCCGGCATCCCGGGCCAGCCGGAACACCCGGAGCAGGGCCGCGTCATCAAGCTGGATATTGTAGGTGGTGAAAACCTTGAGAGACCGGTGACCTTCTGACACTGCCTGCCTGATGTCATTTTCGAACTCGGGCACGTCCGGGTCAGTGACCGTTATGTGAAACGCATGATCGATCATCGCACCCCGCCGGGCTCGCGCGGCATAGTCGGCTAAAGTCTCGCGGATGCTCTGCCCGCTGCCCTGGGCTGCGAAGGAAATGACGCTGGTCGTGCCGCCCATCGCCGCCGAACGGGTTGCCGATTCGAACGTGTCGGCATTCCATTGCCCCATGCCGGACATCTGTTCGATGTGCGCGTGAGGGTCAACGCCGCCCGGCAACACCAGATGATCCGTCGCGTCGATGACAGTGTCAGCCCCGGTCACTTCCGGTCCGACGGAAACAATTTTGCCATCCCGGATGGCCAGATCCCCCCCGATGACACCGGTCGGGGTAACGATCCGGCCATTTTTGATCACGGTATCGGCTTTCATTGTATTCCTTTGTCTTGCATTGCCGCGTAGCATGCCGTCATTTTGCGGCCATGCAAAGTCCCCGCTGCGGTTTGAAAACATGCGTGGGGAAAACTCCGAAAAGGCATGGTACGGCGATGTATTCGATCAGATGCGACTTCAGAGGTGTGCGGGTTTCCTGTGCCGGCACCAAAGGGTGGAATTCTCATGACTGAGACAGTGTCTGTGGATCGGCGGGACCGGGTTCCGCTCTGGCGGGACGGAATGTGGCGGGCGGTTGTCGCGGCATTCACCTTCAACGGGTTGTTGTTCGGGGTCTGGGCATCGCGGGTGCCTGCTTTCAAGGAAGGATTTGACCTTGAGCCGGGTACGCTCGGGCTGCTGCTGCTGGCGCTTGCCGGCGGCGCGATTGTTTCCTTTCCGCTGGCGGGCGCACTATCCGAAAAGTGGGGCGCCGACCGGCTCACAATACGCTGTGCGGTGGTTTACGGGCCGGCGCTGATTGCGCTGGGCCTCGCGCCGGGTCCCGTCGCTCTGGCGTTGCTGCTGTTTCTGTTCGGTGCAAGCCACGGCTCGATGGACGTGGCGATGAATGGTTGGGGCGCACGGGTTGAGGACCGCCTGCAACGCAGTACGATGTCCGTATTCCATGCGGCATTCAGCCTCGGCGCAGGCTTGGGGGCTGCAAGCGGTTATGCAGCAGTCAGTGCCGGTTTTGGTGTTTTGCCTCACTTTGCTGCAATCGTAATGCCATTCGGTATCCTGGCGCTGTGCTTTATGGTACCTGCCGCTGATCAGGAAACGGCCGTTGCCTCTGACGCGTCATCGGCTCCGTTGCTCGCGTTGCCGCGGGGGCCACTTTTGCTGGTTGGCCTGATTGCCTTGTCGGCATCCATGGGCGAGGGCGCGATCGCCGACTGGGGAGCGGTGTTTCTGAGGATCGCTGTTCAGGCGACAGAAGCGCAGGCAGCGCTGGGATATGCTGTTTTCAGTGTGACGATGGTGCTTGTGCGGCTTTCAGGCGGGTACCTGACCGAACGTTTTGGCCCGGTTCTTACGACACGGGCCAGTGCTGTTTCCGCGCTGACCGGATTGCTTTTGTCTGTCTTCGGAGGCTCTTTGGAGATCGTTCTGGTGGGGTATGGGCTGATCGGGGCTGGATATGCCGTCGTTATGCCCCTGGTATTTTCCAGGGCCGCACGGGACGCCGAGATGCCATCGGGCCCGGCTATCGCTTCCGTGGCAACACTTGGCTACGGAGGCATGCTGCTCGGACCGCCGCTTATCGGCTTCGTCGCCGAACTGACCGGACTTCGGATGTCGTTTTTGCTGCTGGCCGCGCTGGCAGTGATGGCGTTTTATCTGGCCTCCTGTCTCGGAGTGGCGCGGAACCGCGTTTGACGAACACGAGTGAAGCGCTGAGGGAAATGTGGGCATTGCAAGCCAAAGGGCCGTCTTGTGACCAGAATTGCGATTGCGGGAACCACCAGCCCCCTGCGTGTCATATCGTCATTGAATGATGTGTTGGCACAAAAGGGCGCATAGGTCAGGAAGCCGCGTCGAGGTCGTCTGGCCTGACGATTTTCTGAATGTCATCCAGGCTCAATGGCTTGCCAAAATAATAACCCTGAACAAAAGTGCAGTTTTCCGACCTCAGAAAGCTGAGTTCGTTGGCCTGCTCAACACCTTCCGCAAGAACCGGAATTTTCAGGGCATCGCCCAGCAGCAGGGTGGACCGGACGATTGCGGCGCGCTGGTGATCCGTGTGAACATCCTGCACGAAACTCCGGTCGATTTTGATTTTGTCGAACGGAAATGCCTGCAGTGTCGCCAGGGAAGAGTATCCCGTCCCAAAATCGTCCATAGCGATGCGGACACCCATCTTCTTGATTTTGTGCATCACATCTATGGTCAGTTCCTGGTCCTCGATGATGCTGGCTTCGGTGACTTCCAGTTCAAGCCGTTCCGGCGGAAGACGGCTCTCCATCAGAATGTCGGAGAGATGTTCCAGAAAAGTGGGTTGCACAAGTTGCTGAGGTGCCACGTTGACTGCGACACTGAAAGGTTTTGCCCAGCCAGCAGCTTCGTGGCAGGCCGTTCGCAGCACCCAGAGACCAATGTCCCGGATCAGGCCGGTCTCTTCGGCAAGTGGAATGAACTCTACAGGAGAAATACGCCCTTTTTCCGGATGGTTCCACCTGATCAGCACCTCGAAGCCAATCGGAGCCAGTGAGGAGAGGTCGTTCTGCAGCTGGTAAACAAGCTCGAACTGACCACGGGAGGCGGCCTGCCGGAGATCGCTGATCATCTGAAGGCGGTCGCGGCTCTGTTCGTCCATGTCAGGGTTGTAAAAGCACAGCAGTCTGTCTGCCTCCACTTTTGCTCTGTACATGGCGAGGTCTGACTTCTGCTTCAGTTCACCAAAATCACGACCGTCCTCCAGCGTTGTTGCTGCGCCAAAGGATGCCCTGACCACGGCCGATAACGTATCGAGTTCCACCGGTTTGATGATCTGACTGTTCAGACGTTCGGCGAAGGCTTCTACATCGTCTGTCGAATCTATGCCGGATTTAAGTGCAACGAACTCATCCCCACCAGTGCGGGCAACGAACTCGTTCTCCCCACATGCTGCCTGCAGGCGCAACGCGACTTCGCGCAGGACCTTGTCGCCGGTTGAGTGGCCGTGCAGATCGTTGATCTCTTTGAACAGATCAAGATCAATGGTCATTACCACCGCATTCAGGTCAGGGTTCTTCTCGAGTGAGCGCTCAATTTTTTCAGATGTTCGGTTCAGATTCAGCCTGTTGGGCAGCCCGGTAAGGTGATCGTGATGGGCGGTATGCTCCATTTGCTCCAGTGACTCGCGCTCAAGGTTGACCTCGATACTGATGGCCGCAAAACCGACAACCAGAATAATCGCGGTCACCGCGGAAATCAGCAGGGCCAGTACGCCGTCGGGCAGAACCTGTTCAGGCACCATAATCAGCGGGCTGAGTTCCAGCGAAAAAGCACTCATGCCAGTGAAATGCATCGAGCAGATCGACAGAACCATTAGCACAGACCCGCCAATCCAGCAGAACCGGGTCACTGGGAATACCATCCGGTGATAGGCCGCAGCACCCAGTACCGTTCCAAGCAGGACCGAGACCAGAACGGTATTGCTGTTCCAGACCAGTTCACCCGGTAAGAGGTAGGCTGACATGCCGATGTAGTGCATTGTGGAAACGGTAAGGCCAAAAAGGCAGCCTGACAGCAGCCATCTGAATGGACCTGCCATATATGCAAGCGGGATGTTTGAAATCATCATGCCGGCAACAGCCACCGCCAGCGACAGTGCGGTCAGAAAGGGTTCATACCCGTGTTCAAATCCGGGCTCGTAAGCGAGCATGGCAATAAAGTGGGTGGACCAGATGGTTGCACCGGCAATCAGGCTGCCAAGCGCAAGCTGCACCTGTTTACGGCGACCGGTTGATCCCAGTATCCGCCGCGAAATCAGAACGGACAGGCACGAGCCAATAACACAGACTAAGGCTGCTGCGACCACCAGCCAGTGGTCGTGTTCATGCGTCAGACATTCGATTACCCGGTACAAGGACTTTCCCCGCGTGCCATTCCGGGCGATGGTATGCGCGCAAATCGGTAAACGTGGCCTTTAAATGGTCCGCAGATTTTCCGGACATTTTTCAACGTTTTGACCAGTTGATCAGAAGTATTTCCAACTGCTGCAGAAAGCGTTTTTTCTTTCTGTCTTGACAGGAAAGCTTCCCACGCTGCTAACTCAGAGCAGGTGAGGGGGCGCATATTGTGCACATACAGGTGAAAATTTCCTGTCCGGGGTCCACCGGAACCAACCGACGCGATACGGGCTGCGACCTGGTCGTCTGACGGGAGAAACAGACGCGCGCAGCGCGCCTTTGGTTCTCCTTTGACTTTTCCGGTACATCACAATGAATTCCAGACCCGGATTGCGTATGGCAATCGATATTGGCGGGACGTTCACAGACACGGTTCTTATGGATGAAGCGATGCGTCTGTGCGCGTCCTGCAAAGTGCCCACAACGCCTGCAAACCCGGTAGAGGGGGCCGTGCAAGGCGCGCTGGCGGCACTTGAGCAGTCAGGTGCGGACTGGTCCGGCATCACCGCATTCATCCATGGAACCACGCTTGCCACTAATGCACTGATCGAGAAGCGGGGCGCTGTTGTCGCAACTGTGACGACGGCTGGTTTCAGAGACATTCTCGAAATTGCGTACGAGCGCCGATACAGCCAATACGCCATCGACATCGAAAAACCAGACCTGCTGGTTGCGCGCCACCGCGCGTTTACCATCGGCGGCAGGATGACCGCGTCGGGCGAAGAACTGAAACCGCTGGACGAGGCAGCAGTACCCGAACTGGCCGCCCGGATCAGGGCATCAGGCGCCGGTGCCGTTGCGGTCTGTTTGCTGCATGCCTACGCGAACCCTGAACATGAACAGCGCCTCGCTGAACTTCTGGAACAGCATCTGCCCGACATTTCCGTGTCACTCAGTCACGAGGTCAGTCCGGAAGCCCGGGAGTTCGACAGATTGTGCACAACGGTAGCGAATGCGTCTGTGCGCCCTCTGATGGCTGGGTATCTGGCTGCTTTCGAAGCGGAGTTTTCGGCTCTTGGCCTGCAGTGCCCGATCCTGATGATGACAGCGGGTGGTGGGATGACAACTCTTGAGACGGCCTCCCGTCTTCCTGTCCGTCTGGTGGAATCCGGCCCTGCAGGGGGCGCCATTCTGGCAGCCCGCATTGCCGCAGAAACAGGGGAGACGGACGTGTTATCGTTCGATATGGGCGGCACAACGGCAAAGCTCTGTCTGATCGACAGAGGCCGCCCGCAGATGGCGCGACGCTTCGAGATCGCCCGGGCGGCACGGTTTATCCGCGGATCCGGAATGCCTGTGCGCATCCCCGTCATTGAAATGATCGAGATCGGAGCGGGCGGTGGTTCTGTTGCAGCGGTTGACGGGTTGGGCAGGGTCACGGTGGGACCGGAAAGTGCGGGGTCCGATCCGGGCCCGGCCGGTTTCGGGCGGGGCGGTTCGCACCCGACTGTGACAGATGCAGATATCCTGCAGGGCTATATTGACCCGGTGACATTTGCCGAAGGGCGGCTGACGGTTGAGCCTGACCTGTCATCCGATGCGCTTGACATGCACGTTGGCCAGCCCCTGGGCTGCCCGGCCGAAAGCGCCGCGACAGCGGTCAGTGAAATCGTCGATGAAGCAATGGCGGGCGCGGGACGTATGCACGCCGTTGAATCGGGCAAGGACCTCAGTTCGCGGCTGATGATTGCGTTTGGTGGCAACGGTCCGCTTCATGCCAGCCGTGTTGCCCGCAGGGCAGGTGTCAGGCGCATTCTGATCCCGCGTGACCCCGGTGTCGGGTCCGCTGTCGGTTTCCTGTTTGCACCTGTTTCATTCGAGATTATCCGCTCGCAGTACGCCCGGCTGGACACAATTGACCTGGCTGCGGTCAACGCCTTGTTCGACGACATGCTGACCGAGGCGATCAGCATCGTGCGTGCGGGTGCGCCGGAAGGGGAAATCGTCCAGCGCCGTGTGGCGTACATGCGATACCAGGGGCAGGGGCATGAAATTGAGGTGGAGCTCGGTACGTCGCCATTGCAGGCAAGCGATCTGGACCGTATCAGGCAGGCTTTTGATGACGAGTATCGCCGCCAGTTCGGGCGGACGGTACCGGGCATGACCATAGAGATACTGAACTGGGGGCTGACCGTTTCTGCGGGCAACGCTCCACCGCCGGAAAGGGCTGACGACGCCCCCGAAAGTCAGTGCACGCCAAAAGGGCAGCGTCGGATCTGGTGCAATGTGTCCCGTACCTGGGCAGAGGCGGGCGTCTATGACCGCGTGGCGCTGCCGGCGGGCAGCAGAATTGACGGCCCCGCGCTGATCACGGAGGCGCAAACCACAACGTTCGTGAGTGCAGATTTCAGTGCCTGCACGGATACTTCCGGCAACATCTGGATGACGGCAAAGGAAGAGAGGTCCCCATGACGCACCCCGCGACAACCCATCAGGTGATGTGGAACCGTCTGCTCGCGATTGTCGAAGAACAGGGACAGGCCCTCATCCGTGCCGCCTTCAGCCCGATCGTCCGGGAGTGCGGGGATATTTCTGCGGGCATTTTCGACGCGGAGGGCCGGATGCTCGCCCAGGCGGTGACCGGCACGCCGGGGCATATCAATACCATGGCAGCGGCTGTGCAGACCCTGCGCGCGCATTTCGGAACCGCCCAGATGAAGCCCGGGGACATTTTCCTGACCAATGATCCCTGGATCGCGTCCGGGCATCTGAATGATTTTCTGCTGATGATGCCCGTCTTTCACGGCGGGTGTATCGTGGGCTTCACGGCCTGTACGTCCCATCTCGTTGACCTCGGCGGGCTTGGAATGGGGCCGGAAGGATCAGATGTCTTTGACGAGGGGCTGCTGATCCCTCCCTGCAGGCTGGTCAGTGAAGGCAGGATCAATGAGCTGCTGATGGACATCATACGGGCGAACTCGCGAGAGCCGGTTGCGAATGAAGGAGACATCTACGCGCTGATTGCCTGCTGTGAGGCGGGTGCGGATCGTCTCGCAGGCATGATGACGGAATTCGGGCTGGAGAATCTGGAGGGCCTGTCGGATTACATCCTGCAGACTTCGGAAAAAGCCACGCTGGAGGCTATCCGTAAACTGCCCGAAGGCACCTGGCAGAGTGAACTGACATGTGATGGATACCGGTCCGACATCCGTCTCTGCGCGCGCCTCACCGTTTCTCGGGAGGGCATCCACGTCGATTTTTCGGGCACAGATGGTTGCATCGACAAGGGGGTCAACGTGCCGCTGAACTACGCAACGGCCTACACCGTTTTTGCGCTGCGCTGCCTGATAGGCCCCGACATTCCCAACAATGCGGGCTCGCTCGGGCCGTTCCGGGTCAGTGCGCCGGAAGGGTGCATCCTGAATGCCAGACCGCCTGCTCCGGTGGCCATGCGGCATACGCTGGGACAGATGACCCCGGATCTTGTCTATGGCTGCCTTTCGCAGGTTATGCCTGACGCGGTCCCTGCCGAAGGCGCGTCCTGCATGTACGACCTGCCGTTGCGCCACACTGCTGATGCTGCGGCTGACCCTGAACGTCATTTTGCACTGGAGCTGGTTTTCAACGGGGGCACCGGCGCGCGGCCGTCGCTTGATGGTCTGTCCGCAACGGCGTTCCCCAGCGGTGTCTGGGGCAGTCAGATAGAGACGACCGAAGCTGCGGCACCTGTCCTGTTTCACCGTCGGGAACTGCGGTGCGATTCCGGTGGCGCGGGCGAGAGACGGGGCGGGCTTGGACAGCGCATTGAACTCAGCCCGGCGGGGGAGGACGCATTTCTGGTCTTTCTTTCGGTTGAACGGATGCGCAACGCTGCGAAAGGCCGGAAGGGGGCCTTGAAGGCGCCCGCGGACGCATCCGGCGGGTGGCGCCGGGTGGCACTGCAGAAAATCTGCCCGGCAAGGGTACATTCCGGATCAATCCGGGTGAAACACTCATTTTTGAAACGCCGGGCGGTGGCGGGTTCGGATCTCCCGGCGATCGCAGCGAGGATGCGTTGCGCGAAGATGGACGTGCCGGGTTTGTGAGCGCGGAACAGGCCCGCAAAGACTATGGGAGGTCGCTGTGATACAACCGTTAGACCATATCGCGGCCATGTCACCTTATGCACTGGCCGATACGGGCGAGGCCGCGGTCCGGGACCCGGCGCATATGGCGCAGAATGAGAGCCTGCGACCGCCCAGTCCTGCCGCTCTTGACGCGGCCAAACAGGCGCTGCACGCTGGCGCGTTGTACCCGGATCCTGACTGGACTGAGCTGCGAACGGCGCTTGCCAGGCAGCACGGTATTCCGGCACAGAACATCCTGTGCGGCAATGGATCGCTGGACCTGATCGCGGCGCTGGCCCGTGCCTATGCCGGTCCGGGGCGTGCAATACTGGCACCTCAGAACGCATACCCGTTTTTTGCAACAGCGACCCGGATGGCCGGGGCCCGCTTCGATGTGGCCCCGGAAAAGCGCGACGGTGTCTGCGTCGGGACCCTCCTGCGCTGCGTCCGACCGGACACTTCCGTTGTCTTTGTCGCCAACCCGGGCAACCCTACTGGCACAGAAATTCCCGTCGAAGACCTGCAGGCGTTGCGCGCGGGCCTGCCGGACGATGTGCTGCTCGTCATTGACGGCGCCTACGCCGAATTCTCGGAACGGGAAAACGCCGACTGCTGGGAATTCGTGGAAGCGGAAAACTGCGTCGTGCTGCGCACATTCTCAAAGGCATATGGGCTTGCCGGTTTTCGTGTAGGATGGGGCCTATTCCCGACCCACATTGCCCAGCAGGTCCGCAAAGTGCTGAACCCGAACAACCTGTCCTCCGCGGCGCAAAGTGCTGCGGCAGCGGCAGTCCGCGATCAGGCTTACCTCCAGGAAACCTGTCGCCTGACCGCGCGCGCACGTGTTTCCTGGTCTGGCCAGCTGATGGATGCCGGTTTCAATGTCACGCCCGGCAGCACCAATTTCATTGGCCTGTGGTTTCCGGCCCCGGATGCTGCGGAGGATGCGGACCGTTATCTGCGTTCGGCAGGTGTTTTTCTGCGTCGGCAGCAGGGCGCAGGACTGCCACAGCTGCTGCGCTGGACGCTGGCACCTGATGACATGATGCAACGGGGATTTGACGCGTTACTGGAGTGGCAAAGGAAACAGAGATCATGACTGATGTGCGCCGTGGGAAAAGGGTCGGTCTGCTGGTGCCCTTCACCAATACGAACCTTGAACCTGATTTTGCGATGATGGCTCCGCCAGGGCTCACAGTGCATGTGGCGCGCATGGGCGGATATGATGAAGATGAGATCCCGGGCGTTGAACAGATGCAGGGTCTTGGCGCGGCTATACCGCATGAGCCGCTGAAACTGTTGATGGGCGTACGTCCCGACGTTGTAGTTTATGGTTGCACGTCCGCGACGCTGACTCATGGTCCGGATTTCGACAGAAATCTGTCGCGTACCATCAAAGGGATTAGCGGTGCACATACCGTCACGGCGGCTGGTGCGCTTATTGAGGCGTTGCGGGCGCTGGGCGTGAGGCGGGTGGCCTTTGCATCCCCCTATGTGCCTGAAATCAACGCGATGGCCATGCGGTACCTTGTCGACTGTGGCTTCGAAATTTCGGGGCAGGCAGAGGTTGGGGAAAACCTCAGCAATGAAGGCCAGGGTGCGATGTTGCCGCAGGGCGTGTTTGATCTTGGTCTGCGCGCATTCCGACCGGACGCAGAGGCGATTGTTCTTTCCTGCACTGACATGCGCAGTACTGAGGTCATTGCCGCGCTGGAGAAACAAGCGGGTGTTCCGGTCATAACTTCAAACCAGGCGATGATGTTCGGCGTTCTGAAGGCTATCGGGCATCTCGGTGCAATTTCCGGATTTGGCAGGCTGTTGGCGCATGGATTGCGGCAGGGGGCTGCGCCACCGACAAGGTGAAAGGATAAACTGATGACCTTGCGCGTTCTTTTGCATAACAGTGATACAGACCCGCTTGAGGATGCCCTGCGGAAGGCTTTCCCGGATGTATTGGTCACGACCTGTCACAGCTACGCCGCACTGCCCCAAGCGCTCGAAATCGCGAAACCTGATATTGTCTACTCGGTTCGTTTCGCAGGAACTGACGGATACCCCCGCGCGGCGCTCTTTGGCGCGAACGGGCCTGCCTGGGTTTCAAACGGCGGTGCCGGAACAGACCATTTCGGTCACTGGGATCCGGACCGGGTGACGGTCACCAACGCGGCCGGAGTGGCTGCTGATATGATGGCGGAATACATCATGGGTGCCTTTCTGCACCATAATCTTGATGTGCCCGGCCTGATGCAGGACCAGGAACAAAGGGTCTGGCGGCAAAGAACAGTGAAACCGCTGCGGGGCAAAACGCTTGTCATCGTAGGCATGGGGCAGACCGGTCAGGCGCTGGCGGCCCGTGCCAGTGCTTTTGGAATGGTTGTCTGCGGCACCCGCGCGCACCCGCAACCCATGCACAACTGCCAGGAGGTTGTCGCACCGGATGGGCTTCTGTCACTTCTGGCCCGCGCAGACTTCATTGCGGTGTGTACCCCGCTCACAGAAGAAACCAGGGGGTTATTGGGAGAGCGCGCGTTCCGGGCGATCAGGCGCGGCGCTTTTCTTGCAAATGTGTCGCGCGGTGGAGTCGTGGACGAACGGGCACTCTTTGCTGCCCTGCAGGACGGCCGCCTTGCCGGCGCAGCACTGGACGTGTTTGAGACGGAGCCGTTGCCTGCAGATGATCCACTTTGGAATGCGCCTGGCGTGATCATATCGCCGCACTGCTCATCGGTTTACGACGGATGGGAAATGGCGTCCTTTACGATGTTCCTGGAGAACCTGAACCGATGGGCACAGGGACAGACGCTGCACAATATCGTTGACCCGCGCCGCGGTTACTGACCGAAACCGCACATACAAGGCACATATATTCACCTTCGCCGCGGCAGGTCATTCACCCAGGCAAGCAGGTCTGCTTCGCGCACAGGTTTGCGCAACCATTCATCCGCTCCGAGGTCGCGTGCGGTGCGCAACGGTGAATACCCACCGTCGATTTCGGTGCCCCCTGAGATCGCCAGCAAGGGGACAGGCGGGCGAGCGTCGCGCTTGTCCGACGTTGTTCGTTTCACCCGTGAAATCAGTGTCAGGCTGCCCCGGAATTTTTTCGAGTTTTCCTGGGACAGGAGCATGTCCAGAATGATCCCGTCAAATCGGTCCTCTGAACTCAGAGCTATCGCGTCTTCACCGTTCGCAGCCACGGTCACTTCGTGCCCCTGTTGTTCCAGTGTGTCCAGCATTTCGAGGCGCAGCGCGGTGTTGTCCTCAACGATCAGAATGCGCCGGTTGTCTTTCTGTGTACTTCGGCGCTCTGTCGTGGCCTCATGAAGGACAGCAGCCAGCTGGCCGAATTCCACCGGTTTGGTCAGAACGGGGACATCGGAGAAATCAGTCAGCCATTCAAAGTTTTCCGCGTAACCGGTCAGAAAAACAAACGGTATCCCTTTTTCCCGCAAGCGATCAGCGACCTGCTGACTTGTTTCTGTTCCCAGATTGACGTCGAGGACTGCGGCATCAATACGTTCGCTTTCCAGAATTTCCACAGCTTTGGCAATTCGCGGGGCAAAGGACACGATCGGGACGCCGGCTTCCGCAAGCGCAAATCTGATTTCCGCGCCGATCAGCGGATTGTCTTCGACGATCAGGACGTGATCGAACGTTCTGGGGAGTGACGTTGCGGGTTTTTCCGGAACCGTCGTACGGATGATGGTCTCTTTCCGGATGTCCCGCTCCGGGATCGCGCCCGGCAACACGAGGTTCATGGTGACCCCGCCGGGGTGGTTTTCAATAATGGTCTGTCCGTCCAGCCTGTCATTTACTGCCTGCTGGATCAGGAACTGACCGAACCCGGTAGTCGCCACATCATCAACCCGAGGGCCGCCGATTTCGGTCCAGTTCAGGTGCAGCTTGGTTCCCCGCTGGAACCAGGAGACGCTGACCTGTCCTTCGGGGACGCTGAGTGCACCGTGCCGCGCCGCGTTCGTGACCATTTCGTGCATCACGAGGACGAATACCGTGGCAGTGTCCTTGTCGAGAAAAACGTCGCGACCATCCAGCTGATACTGATGCGCCGGATGTGGGGCAAATTCTGTTTCAACAACATCGGTCACAGGCAGAATGCCGCGATCCGTCTTCGTCAGCAGATCATGTGCTCTTGCAAGGGCCAGAACACGGTTTTCCAGTGCCTGCGCATATTGGGGCAACGACGAGGGAACCCGGGAGGTCTGACGGATAAGAGACTGTATGAGCGACAGAATATTGCGAACACGGTGGTTGAGTTCATGAATGACAAGCTGAAAGTTGTTTTCCCGCTCAAGACGCTCTCTGCGGATATCGACCGACCTGCCAATACAGGTTTGCAGGGCTTCCGCGATCACAACGTCCTCCGGCTCCCATGCGCGGCTGTGGCCGGCTGACTGTTGTCGGTATTCTTCGAACGAACTGCGCGGCAAAAGCCGGGTTCCGGCATCGTCAGTTTCAGTCGTTTTTTCAGGCGCACCCGCCCATCTCACGGTTTCATTTTCTTCAGTGCGGTAGAGGCGCAGAAAAAGATCATGATCCGGCAGCAGACGGATCCGCATCATGCCAGTCACCGGTTTTTGTGGTTTCCCGGTTCCCGGCGGGGTGAGTTTGCTGCTGCAGGCTATGCCGCCGGACTGTGTGGGGATGAGTTCGGCATCGAAGCCAGCTTCTGTTCCCGGGGCGGGCTGAAGCCCGTATTCCTGACGCTGGGTTCCGGAGCAGATGGACAATCCTTCTACTTTGAGTTCCTTGCAGACGTGGTCAGCGAGCTGCATCCAGTCAGCCTCATCCAGCAGATCGTCCAGCCCGGATTGTTTGCGTTCGCCGAAACCGGCAGTGATCTTCTGGAAATCTGCAAGTTTTATGGCGCGGTCCTGGCTTAGCATATTGCCGACGAATAGCTGTAGAAGCTGGCCCGCGAGTTCGAGGTTGAGCGTCTCTTCTATGCCGTGAAACCGGGGCTTCCTGTGGTGGCAGGAAAACATTCCCCAAAGGGAGCCCTCGTGAATGACAGGCAGCACAAGCGATGAACGAATGCCCATATTGCGCAGATACTGTACGTGGACAGGCGAAGTGCCACGAAACTCAGCAAGGGTCAGATCAGGTCTTTCTGTTGCGCCGGGCATTGAAACAAGTTCTGAGTCAGGTGCGGAAAGATCCGCTATCAGTCGCACGGGTTGTTCCATGCAGATGTTTCGCGCGATCCTGGGTATGTCCTGAGCCGGGAATCTGAGACCAAGAAAACTCTGGATATCCGGTGTCCTGTCTTCGGCAATGACTTCACCCGAGCCGTCTGGCCGGAAACGGTAAAGCATGACGCGATCGTAGTTGATCATGTTGCGCAGATCCCGGACCGTTTTTATGATGCCTTCCGAAAACGGCATATGTTCGTGTTGCCGCGCCATAAGCCATCTCAGACTTTCGAGGCCTTTGGGGTGCGGGGAGGCTGTGCCTTCCGGCGCCGGCGAGGCTTCAAGAACAACGAGATCGCCGGTGCGGTGCACCGCACAGGGGTAGCAACCTCCCGAAAAATTCTGGGGGCCCAGGTACTCTCTCTGCGTTTTGCTGGTTCTCAGCATGAGCGCGTTGCGCAATGCGTGAATGCCATTGTCGTCGAGGATACTGGTTGCAGGTTTTCCGAGGAGATCAGAGGGCGGTACGCCAAGGTATTCGCATGCGTTGGCAGACACGTGGCGCAGTTGTGTGAGATCGGCATCAAAAACGCACATCAACCCGTGTGGCTGCACCGTATTGGGTGTGCGGATCGGCTCTGCTTCGCAGGTCTCCAGCGCCCTTTTTTCTGCGTCTTTTGTCAGTTCAGTCATGTCATTCTTGTCAGAGCGTCCGCAATCAACTCTGACAACCGTAGAGTGTTTCGGTACACTTTGCGATGCTTGTTTACGGTGTGTCTGACGGAGCGCGCACTGCTCGAGCATCAGGCGGCAAACCGTGGAAACCCGGCTGTACTTCCCTGCCTGAACTTAAGTTTATTTTTGTTCCCACCGAGTTGCGGGTACAATGTTCCTGACGACCTTCGAAAAAAGGAACTTATTTCAAAACCGGGCTATGCCAGAGCGTTGCCGCGCGGCGGGGCCGTCGACAAACGGTTTTGCTGCTTTGTCCCGGGCGACGCGGGCTGATCAGTCGTGCCGAAGAAAGAAAAGCTCCTCCGATGATCGAACGGAGGAGCTTTCATTAGTGATGATGAACCTGCCGCTTCAGAAGTCTTCCCATCCGTCATCCGCGGCGAAGCTGGTTGGCTCAGGTGCGGCATTGGTGCCTGTGGCAACTGCCCGCGCTTTTGGTGCCGTGTGGTTCGCAGTGGGCGTGTTTGTCGACGGTGTGCGTGGCGCCGGTTTGCTTTTGGCAGACTGACCGAGGCTGAATCTCTCGACAGCCTGTACGAGTGAACCAGCTTCCTGTGTCAGCGCGTGGCTGGCAGCATTTGTTTCTTCAAACATCGCTGCGTTCTGCTGTGTCACATGGTCAAGATCATTCACTGCCGAATTGATTTCGCCGATGCCAGCCGATTGTTCACGAGCCGATGCCGCAATGGTTGTTATGCGTTCAGAAATCTCTGTCACCGACTGCAGGATGGCATTGAGCGACGAACCTGTTTCTCCGACCAGTTCGACACCCTGTTCAACCTGTCCGCTTGAGTTGGAAATCAGCGTGCGTATTTCCTGGGCTGCTTCCGAGGAACGCTGGGCAAGGGCACGAACTTCTGTTGCGACGACCGCAAATCCACGACCGGCCTCTCCCGCACGCGCTGCCTCAACGCCGGCATTGAGCGCGAGCAGGTTAGTCTGAAATGCAATATCATCAATGACCTGGGTGATCTTCGCGATCTCAATGGACGAGTTCTTGATACTGTCCATGGCTTCAACGGCTTTATCCGCAACAGCGCCGCCTTTTTCAGCACGGGTTCTTGCATCAGTGGACATCTTTGCAGCGTCATCAGCGCCTTCAGCCGCAGACTTTACTGAGCTGGTGAGTTCGTCGAGTGCAGCCGCCGTTTCCTCAAGTGTTGCTGCCTGCTTTTCTGTCCGGCGCGAAAGATCATCGGCAGAAGATGCGATCTGTCCTGTTTCCAGACTGATGGATTCAGCATTTTCCATAACAGCGCCGATCGCTTTTCGAAGCGAGCCCAGGGCCGCATTGAAGTCCTGACGCAGTTTTTCATAGTCCGGGGGAAGCTTTCGGTAATGTCGCTCAGCAGTTTGCCGTCTGCAAGATTCTGAAGACCCATTCCCAGAGCGTCGACAACCCGATTGAGTTCTGCTGTGCGTGCTTCGCGTTCCTCAAGCTCCTTCCGTTGCGCTTCCTCGCGTTCGAGTCTGAGACTTTCTTCTGCCCGCTGCTTTTCTTCTGCGGCTTTTTTCTCAGCTTCAAGACGCGCATTTTCTTTCTCGCGCATTTCCTGTTCAACGCGGCGCTCACGCTCGTGTTCTTCATCCGCCCGGCGCTTTTCCTGTTCCTGCATCTCAGCGCGTTCGATTGTGCCGATGCGGAAAGATTCCAGTGCGCGTGAGATTTCGCCAAAGACGGTTTTATCGTTTCCGTATGGCACTTCAGATTCCGTGTCCCCATCCGTCAGCCCGGACATTCTGGCTGTCAGGAGCTTGACAGGGCGGGTCACTGTATACGCGATCAGTGCTGCTGCGCCCGCCATAACGAGGCCCAGAACAACAAGCATTGTGTTCAGTTCAGAATTGATACCGGCGTGGGCGGCTTCGATTCGGGTCAGATACGCGCCTGTCCCGATGATCCAGCCCCATGGTCCGAAGGGCTGTACCACAGAGAGTTTGTCGACAGGGGCATCTCCCTCGGCGGCTCCGGGTGCTGCCCATTGATAGGCCACAGTCGCCGGAGAGCCGTCCCGCGTTCCTTCGACCATTTCGCGAAACAGATATACGCCATTGGGGTCTGTGAATTCTGAAAAATCCCGTCCCGCGAGCGATGGGTTCACACCATGCATCAGCATGACGGGTCCGCGGTCATTGACCCAGAAGTAATTGTCACCTTCATAGCGCAGCTCTTCGAGGACCTTGAGAGCACGGGCCTGAGCTTCCTCTACAGTGAGTGTGCCGGCTTCGGCCTGCGAGTGATATGATTTGACAATTGACAGAGCCAGATCTGTCAGATGAGTCAGCTCAACTTCTTTCTGATCCAGCGAAGCGCTGTAGAACGTGTCAATTGACACTTTCTGCATGGCAAAGATGCCCAGAACCGCGACCAGTACCAGCAGGCACATCCGTCCGCCGACACCAATTCTGCCAAGTATATTCATAACTACCGCTCCAGCTTTTGTTGGTTGCCCGAGCAGTAGTGGCGGCAGTTTAAATTTGTGCTAACGGCCCCTTGTTCACGCCGCGATTTCATCTCTGTTTGACGGTTTTCTGATTGTTCTTATCGACAATTGGAAACGTATCGCGCAGGTCGCACTGATTCCGCCGCTTCGTTTCAGGCGCGGCGGCAGCAGAAAGTGGCTTTTCTGACCGCAGGATGTCGTGGTTTTCAGGCATAAACGAAGCGCCGGCTAGGAGAGTAGGTGGCGTCTCTTCAGCCGGCGGCCTTTGTTACCAGCGACTGATACAACCCGGCGACCGGATCACCCTTCAGATCGACATGCCCGAACGTAAGAACTTCGCCCGGTGCCACATCCCGTGTCAGGCTGATACCGTGTGCAAGACCCACAGGCAGCGCGTTTCGGGCGCCTTCGCAGGGGAGCGCCTTGCCCCAGACCATGTATCCGCCCTCGCCATCCAGAACCTCGCCGGCAGAGAGGCCCCGTTTGGCCACAGCGGCCACAGTGCCTCTCACGTCGACGGTGCTGCCCGTTGCCTCGCCGCGCAGGGCTGCGCTGAGAACGGACACGGAAAGTTCGAGGCCGATCAGGTGAAAGGGTTTGTACATTGCGGCGAACCTGCCGGAATCGTCAGTAGGAAGCCCATACTGACCAAAGCAGGCGGCGGCATAATCGTTCGGTGCTTCCAGGACCACATAGACGCCCCAGCGCAGATCCCTGAACACCGGCCTGCCATCCCGTTCCAGCGATGACACCGTTTCAACCATGCCCATGCCATTCAGCTGACCGCCAGCGTCAGCCGGGCGCATGACATGCGCCAGATCGTCAACACCACAGGGCGGAAAGGCCAGCCCGGTTTCAGGAACGTTCAGGGCGCAGGCGTTCGCAACAGCCACCATTTCAATTGCGCTTTTGGTACCGTCGAGGAACGAGTTAAACATCTGCGGGTTCATCCCGGCACGCGCAGCTTCCCCGGCCGTCAGGCCATAGTGCTGCCAGACGTCATCCGGGGTGACAGTATGGTAGGCCGGCAGATAGCGTGTGCCTTTGCCCGCTGCGGCGATCCTGAAGCCGGTGGCCCGGGCCCAGTCTACCATTTCGGAAATCAGGGCGGGCTGATCGCCATAGGCCATCGAATACACGACACCCGCGGCTTTTGCCTCGCGCGCCAGCGCAACCCCTGCAAGAACGTCGGCTTCCACGTTGACCATAATAACGTGTTTTCCCGCTGCAATAGCTGCTCGGGCATGAGTGATGCCCGCTCGGGGGTTGCCGGTCGCTTCGATCACAACGTCAACATCGTCCCGGGCGGTCAGTTGCGTTCCGTCATCTGTGAAAGCTGTCGCGTCTGTCTGCTCCTCAGACCAGCCAACCGCAGCACAGGCCGTGCGAGCCCGGTCAGGATCAAGATCGGCGATCGCCGAGACCTCCAGACCGCCGATCGTCGGGACCTGGCTGAGAAACATGGATCCGAATTTTCCGGCTCCGATCAGTCCTGCCCGGACAGGTTCTCCGCGTGCGCCGGCCTCGGCCGCCAGTCTTGCAAGGTTCATGTTCTGCTCCTCCCAAAGGGCTTTGTGCCATGAACGGAGCACTATGTCATTTTCATCTGTTTCCGCCGCGCAGTCGTCGTTGCTGGAACTGTGCTCATGGATCCGGTCAGCATGCTTTCAGCGCCGACAATTTCACCTGTCAGTCTGCAGTGCTCGTAGAATCGCATCCGGACATCTGCGAGAGGCGCACAGCCAGTTCCAGATCCTTCCGAAAGAAATTCAGCGCTTCCGACCGCCGGTCGGCATCCCGCAGACGCAGAATCCAGGATGGATGCACGGTGATCAGCACCGGCAGGCCCCGCGGGCCGGTTTCCGTTCTGCCGCGCCGGGTCAGGATGTCCGCGCCATCGCCCGTCAGCGATAGCGCCGCCGTCGCACCAAGAGCCAGAATCAGCCTGGGCTGGACCTGCGCCACTTCTGCCATAAGCCACCACCGGCAGTGCTCTGTTTCTGAAGCGTTCGGGCGCTGGTGGATGCGCTGTCGCCCGCGCGGCACAAATTTAAAATGTTTGACCGCGTTGGTGACAAAGGCATCGGTACGGGCGAGGCCGGCTTCGGCGGCCACCTTGTCAAAAAGCTGTCCGGCCGGGCCAACAAGGGGCCGCCCGGTCAGGTCCTCCTGATCTCCGGGCTGTTCGGCGACGATGACAAGTGCCGCATCTTTTGGCCCGGTGCCGGGGACAGCCTGGGTGGCCGACCGATGCAAAGCGCAACGGGTGCAGGCTCTGATGGCGGCAGGTAACTCTTCATGTGAGCCGTCCCACGCAGACACGTTGGTGGCCTGCTGTGCCCTGATGGCTGCCAGTCTGGCCGGGGGCAGCGTTGGGGCGGCCCTCGTCATTTCGCGGGCCCTTTCCGGTGCCTGTGCAATCAGGTCTGGGATTGCAGCGGCCTCCGGCATGTTCTTCCAGTACTTTTTGGGCATTTCCGACTGCATGGCCTGCACCTTGAGGCGGGCAGGGTTAAAGATGTTCCTGAAGTATGTGATCCAGAGCTCTTCGCCGGCGTCTGCAGGCAGATCTGGTCGTGGCACGTCCTGCTCAAAGCGCAGCTGGCCGTCGTCGAAGAAGGCGGATATGCCCGGCGTCAGGATCTGCCAGTTCATATCTGCAAACCGTCTGACAAAGAACTGAGCGGTTGGTTCCACGGTGTGATGGGTGGGCTCGAACCACGCCGCAAAAGACCGCCGCGCGTCATCGCGGTCACCGGTTTCGCGGAACCGGACAAAAGCCTTCATCTTGTGCTGGCAGCGATGCACGTTCTTTTCCATCGCCCTGAGCACCGCGAGGTCGCGGTCGCCTCTGTCGGTCATCAGATGGGGCGCGTCCCGCAGCCGCCACAAAAAAGCATAAAGCCGTGCAAAACGGGCAGGATCGCTGTGCCATACCACCGTGTTTGCCATCGACAGAAACGCGCGCGGTACGGTTATGGTCCGGTCCGGCGGCCGCGTCTGGTGCTCGTCGAACAGCCTCCCCTGAACGGTCGTGTCATCCCAGCTTATGGCCTCGGGCGGCGTCGCCGATGCAAGGAACCCCCGGGCCGTCTCGCGCCAGGCCAGAGCCGTTCCGATACAGGGCATGACGGCACGGATCATCAGAACAGGCTCAGCTGTTCCGGGGGCGGTGCGAAACGGGCGCGCAGATCCGCACTGTCTGTCAGTTGGCCGGGCGTCCAGGCCGTTGCTTCGACAAAGGCCCGCGCTTTCTTCATCTGTGCGCCCATGCGCAAAAGGTCGTCATACCGGATGTTTCGGTGTCTGCGCGTGGAAAGAATACGTGCGACGGTCTTTGTCCCGAACCCCGGTACGCGCAGCAGAAGTTCCCTTGAGGCCCGGTTGACGTCCACGGGAAACAAGGCGCGGTGCGCAAGCGCCCAGGCAAGTTTCGGATCAATATCGAGATCAAGGTTTCCATCCGGCCGGTGGCCCGTGATGTCCTGCAGATCAAAGCCGTAAAATCTCAGAAGCCAGTCCGCCTGATACAGCCTGTGTTCACGCTGCAACGGTGGGCTGATCAGAGGCAGGCGTGCAGAAGCATCCGGGATCGGCGAGAAAGCTGAATAATAAACGCGTTTGAGGCGGTATCCTGAATACAGACGTGTGGATTGCCTCAACACGGTTGTGTCTGTTGCATCATCGGCTCCGATGATCATCTGGGTCGACTGTCCCGCGGGTGCAAACCGGGCAGGACGCCTGCCCGTGTGCGACCGGTCGCTGGCGATCTCTTTGCGCAGCCTGACATCCGCCATAGCCCGCCGGATCTGCTCGGGGCTTTTTTCCGGGGCGTACTGGCGTACGGAAGAATCCGAGGGCAGTTCCACATTAATGGAAAGCCTGTCTGCGAGCAGGCCTGCTTCTTCTATCAGTTCGGGAGCTGCATCCGGGATCGTTTTCAGATGGATGTACCCACGGAAGTTCTCTTCGTGTCTCAGCTTGCGGGCGATGCGGACCATGTCGGTCATAGTCGCGTCCGGGGAGCGAATGATGCCGGACGACAGGAAAAGTCCCTCAATATAGTTGCGGCGATAGAACTCGATGGTCAGGTTCACGACTTCGTCGACAGAAAAACGTGCGCGTTCAACGTTTGAGGATGACCGGTTAATGCAGTAACTGCAGTCATAGATGCAGAAATTGGTCATCAGAATCTTCAGCAGGCTGATACAACGACCGTCCGGCGCATAGGCATGACAGATCCCGCTGCCTTCGTTCGAGCCCAGACTTTTGCCCGCGCGTGAATCGCGTTTGGTCGAGCCGGAGGACGCGCAGGAGGCGTCATACTTAGCTGCATCCGACAGGATGGCCAGTTTTTGTGAAAGTGTCTGCCGTGCCATTTGTTCACTATATGTTCATGTTCCGCGCTGAGCAATATGGCAGCGTTGTCGCAGGACAGGGGCATTCTTTGTGACATGGTTGGGCACACGCAGCGATAAAATTCTTCCCGCGTGTAAAGTTTTAGGGCTACGATATTGACGTGAAGAGCCTGAACCGCGGATAACGGATCAGGTGCCGCGGAGGAGCAGACCCTTTATGAATGAGCCAAAAATACGGACCATGGAGGAGTTCGCTGCCATCAGTGGCATTTCGCGGCCAACTGTATCCAAGTACTTCAATGATCCCGGAAGTGTGCGCAAATCGACGCGCGTCCGTATCGAGCAGGCGCTGGAGCAACACAACTACCGGCCCAACATCTACGCAATCAACCAGAACAGAAAACTGACAAAGAGCATCGGACTGGTTGTACCCTTTCTGGTCGACCCATTCTTTGCAGAAATCGCACGGAACATTGAAAACCTGATCATCGCAACGGGGTACCGGCCAATACTTCTGAACTCGCAGGGCCGGCCCGAGCAGGAGGTTGAGAACCTCGACAACCTGCGTTCCTTCCGGCCGGCCGGTGTATTGATCGCGCCGCTTGGCCGGCAGTCTGACAAATCTGCCCTTGCTGCGTTCTGCGAAGAAGTGCCGACCGTACTTTTTGACAGTAATATCAGTGGGTTAGGTCATGGGTTCGTTGGCGCGGACAACCTGCAATACGCGCGAGATATTGTGGAGTACCTGTGCCGGTCCGGCGAGCCGCCCTGCTTCTTTGAGATGCAGACACCGGCCAACCCGAACGCAAACAAACGTCGGCAAAGCTATCTTCAGACGATGGAGCATCTCGGGTACCAGCCGCATGTCATCAGTGTCGAAGGCGAAGGATGGGCCTTTGAGGAAATCGGATACAGACAGGGACTGGCAGCCCTGGAAAAACGCCGGTTTGAAACAAATACGATCCTGTGCAGCAATGACCGTCTTGCGATTGGATTTCTGGCCGCGTGTTTTGAAAAAGGCTACCGGGTCGGTGGCGGTCCGCAGAATGCGTTACGGGTTGCCGGGATGGATGATCACCCGTTTGCGCGGTTCACATGCCCGCCGCTGACGACGGTAGCACAGAATTACTCCGCGATCTCCAGCTCTGCGGTTGAAAGCCTGCTGACGCTCCTGAACTCAGGCGATTCTGAGGTTCCACCACGGCGGGAATTGCTTTTTGAGGGTCGTCTCGTCAAAAGAACATCTGCGTAACATATTGTTAAATATAGTAATTTCAAAATAAATTTACTCGCGTAAACTTTTAATTTGACGCAAGGCTTGTTCACGAATTAGTGTGACGCCACAGCATCCAAAACAGGGAGGATCGGATGTACTTTTCTCACGCACTTCGTGCGGCAAGTGCCATTGCGCTCATAGCAGCTGGCGCCGCACAGGCAGAAACACTGACAATCGCGACGGTCAACAACGGTGACATGATCCGTATGCAGGGCCTGACCGACGACTTCACAGCCAAAACAGGCCATGAGGTTGAATGGGTTACCCTCGAAGAGAACGTTCTTCGTCAGCGTGTCACAACCGACATCTCCACCAAGGGTGGTGCTTTCGACATTATGACAATCGGCATGTATGAGACGCCGATCTGGGGCGCAAACGGCTGGCTCGTGCCGCTCGATGATCTGTCTGCTGAATATGACGTCGACGATCTTCTGCCGGCGATGCGCGCAGGCCTGAGCCACGAAGGCACGCTTTATGCGGCGCCGTTTTATGGCGAAAGCTCAATGATCATGTACCGCACAGATCTGATGGAAAAAGCCGGCCTCGAGATGCCTGAAGCTCCGACATGGCAGTTTATCCGCGAAGCAGCGGCGGCCATGACCGACCGTGACAACGAGATCAACGGCATCTGCCTGCGCGGCAAAGCCGGCTGGGGCGAGGGCGGCGCGTTCATCACCGTGACAGCAAACTCGTTCGGTGCGCGCTGGTTCGACGAAGACTGGAACGCTCAGTTCGATCAGCCGGAATGGGCGAACGCTCTGAACTTCTACGTTGGCATGATGGAAGAATCCGGACCTCCGGGGTATGCGACAAACGGGTTCAACGAAAACCTGTCGCTGTTCCAGCAGGGTAAATGCGGCATGTGGATCGACGCGACAGTTGCTGCGTCTTTCGTGACAAACCCCAACGACTCAACTGTGGCGGACAAGGTCAGCTTTGCGCTGGCGCCGAACAGCGAAGGTGTCGCCAGAAAATCCAACTGGCTCTGGGCATGGGCGCTGGCAATTCCTGCCGGTACGCAGAAAGAAGCTGCGGCCAAGGAATTCATCGAATGGGCCACATCCACGGGCTATATTGAGCTCGTAGCTGAGAACGAAGGCTGGGCGAACGTTCCTCCGGGCGCACGTACATCGCTGTACGAAAACCCGAACTACAAGGACATCCCCTTCGCGAAGAAGACACTGGAATCGATCCTGGCAGCTGACCCGACCAACCCCACGGTTGACCCGGTACCTTATGTTGGCATCCAGTTCGTAGCGATCCCTGAGTTTGCGGGTATCGCGACAGAAGTCAGCCAGGAGTTCTCTGCGGCCTATGCAGGTCAGCAGTCGGTCGAGGAAGCCCTTGCCAAGGCGCAGGCTCTGACCAACGACGCAATGGAAGCTGCCGGCTACCGCTAAGCCGCAGTCTGACACTACCGGAGGGCGGCACGTTTGCCCTCCGGCCCCTTTTTCCCGATCATACGACCATTCCGTTACAGGGCAGCCGCATGCTGCCAACAGAGGAGGTGTATCCGATGGCGACCCAACACTCACGCACTGCCGCCCGTATTATGCTGGCACCTGCCGTGATCCTGCTGCTTGGCTGGATGCTTGTACCGCTGACGATGACGCTGCTGTTTTCATTCAAGAAATACCTGCCACTGCGCGGTGGCGACCTGGGCTGGGTTGGTTTTGACAACTATGTCCGGTTCATCAGCTCCAGCTCATTCTGGCCGAGCGTACAGACGACCCTTGTTATCGTGGGCGGTGTGTTGCTGATCACCATCGTTCTGGGTGTCGCGCTGGCCCTCCTGCTGGATCAGCCAATGTGGGGCCAGGGCATTGTCCGCATTCTGGTGATCGCACCGTTTTTTGTGATGCCGACCGTTTCGGCACTGGTCTGGAAGAACATCTTCATGGACCCGGTGAACGGCCTTTTCGCGCATCTGTGGAAATTCTTTGGCGCGACACCGGTCGAATGGCTCAGCCAGGCTTCGCTGCAGTCGATCATTATGATCGTGAGCTGGCAGTGGCTGCCCTTTGCCACGCTGATCCTGCTGACGGCCGTACAATCGCTCGACCGCGAGCAGCTTGAGGCCGCAGAAATGGACGGCGCACCGAATTACAAACGTTTCTGGTTCATCACGCTGCCGCATCTTTCGCGCGCAATCACAATTGTGATCCTGATCCAGACGATTTTCCTGCTGTCGATCTTTGCAGAGATCTTTGTCACCACCGGTGGCGCATTCGGCACCAAGACCCTGACCTATCTGATCTTCCAGCGGGTGCTGGAGAGCCAGAACGTTGGCCTGGGGTCTGCCGGAGGTGTCTACGCAATCATCCTTGCCAACATCGTTGCCATCTTCCTGATGCGCATCGTCGGCAAGAACCTGGACGCATAGGGGGAACGGATATGGCACGTTCTGTAACAACAAATCGCAAAGCCCTGAACACGGCTGTGGCCTGGGCGATCGGTCTGCTGATCTTTTTCCCGATCCTCTGGACCATTCTGACCAGCTTCAAAACCGAAGCTCAGGCAATCAATGACCCGCCCATCTTTCTGTTCTTTGACTGGACACTCGAAAACTATGCGGTGGTTCAGGAGCGCTCAGACTACATGCGCTTTCTCTGGAACTCGGTGTTCATTGCCGGTGGCTCCACCATTCTTGGTCTGATTGTCGCGGTTCCCGCAGCCTGGTCGATGGCTTTCGTTCCATCAAAGCGGACCAAAGACATTCTGCTGTGGATGCTGTCTACCAAAATGCTGCCGGCGGTTGGTGTTCTCTACCCGATCTATCTGCTGTTCATCAAATTCGGTTTGCTGGATACCCGCCTGGGTCTGACGGTGGTGCTGATGCTGATCAACCTGCCGATCATTGTCTGGATGCTATACACCTATTTCCGGGAAATCCCCGGTGAGATCCTTGAGGCGGCCCGTATGGACGGTGCTTCACTGCGGGACGAAATTCTCTATGTGCTGACGCCAATGGCCATTCCGGGCATCGCATCAACACTTCTGCTGAATTTCATCCTGGCCTGGAACGAAGCCTTCTGGACGCTGAACCTTACGGCTGCGAAAGCTGCACCGCTGACGGCCTTTATCGCAAGCTACTCCAGCCCTGAGGGTCTGTTTTACGCCAAGCTTTCGGCGGCCTCCACGATGGCAATTGCACCAATTCTTATCCTTGGCTGGTTCAGCCAGAAACAACTTGTACGCGGCCTGACCTTTGGCGCTGTGAAGTAAGGAAAAATCATGGGACGCATTACACTCAATCAAGTCACAAAGAGCTTTGGCGACACACAGGTCATTCCACCTCTGGATCTGACCATCGAGGACGGCGAGTTCACTGTTTTCGTCGGTCCGTCGGGCTGCGGGAAATCCACGCTGCTCCGTCTGATTGCGGGCCTAGAGGATGTCACCACGGGCCACATCGATATCGACGGTTCGGACGCAACGCATGTACCGCCCGCAAAACGCGGTCTTGCCATGGTCTTTCAGTCTTATGCGCTTTACCCGCATATGTCGGTGCGCAAGAATATCGCTTTCCCGCTGCGCATGGCGAAAATGGATCAGGCGGAGATTGACCGCCGCGTGGACAACGCAGCCTCTGTTCTGAATCTTGCGGACTACATCGACCGGCGTCCGGGACAGCTTTCCGGTGGTCAGCGGCAGCGGGTCGCTATTGGCCGTGCCATTGTGCGTGAACCTGCGGCATTCCTGTTCGATGAACCGCTGTCAAACCTCGATGCGGCGCTGCGTGTGGGCATGCGGCTTGAGATCAGCGAACTGCACGAGCGCCTGAAAACGACGATGATCTACGTGACGCACGACCAGGTCGAAGCCATGACCATGGCTGACAAGATCGTGGTGCTGCGTGCGGGGCACATTGAACAGGTGGGCAGCCCGCTGGAGCTCTACCGGTCGCCCCGTAACCTGTTTGTGGCCGGCTTTATCGGTTCCCCGAAAATGAACTTTATCGAAGGACCGGAAGCCGCGAAATATGATGCGCACACCATCGGTATCCGCCCGGAGCATATTGGCATTTCGGCGGAAGACGGGGCCTGGAAAGGACGGGTGGGTGTGTCCGAACATCTGGGCTCAGATACTTTCCTTCATGTGCACGACACCGGGCTTGCGGAGACACTGACCGTCCGGGCGGACGGGGAAGTCAGCTTCCGCCACGGGGACACTGTTTATCTCACCCCCCGCGAAGACGTCCTGCATCGCTTTGGCGCTGACGGGCTGCGGCTGGAATGATGCGGCTGGAGGGAAAGTCTGCGCTGATCACTGGTGCCGCCCGCGGCATCGGGCGCAGCTTTGCTGAAGCCTACGTCCGCGAGGGCGCCCGCGTGGCCATCGCTGACATCAATATCGAACGCGCGGAGCAGGCTGCTGCAGAAATCGGCCCGTCGGCAGTCGCCGTTGAAATGGATGTCACCGACCAGCGCAGTATTGATGCCGCCGTCGCGACAACAGTACAGGCGCTTGGTCAGATTGATATTCTGATTAACAACGCGGCGCTCTTTACCGCCGCACCGGTGACGGAGATCACCCGCGAAGACTATCAGCGGGTCTTCGACATTAACGTAGCAGGCAGCCTTTTCACCCTTCAGGCGGTTGCGAAACACATGATTGACCAGGGGGTGAAGGGCAAAATCATCAATATGGCCAGCCAGGCAGGGCGTCGTGGCGAACCGCTGGTCGCGGTTTATTGCGCGACAAAGGCAGCGGTCATCAGCCTGACGCAGTCGGCAGGGCTGAACCTGATCGGACATGGCATCAATGTGAACGCAATAGCGCCAGGCGTGGTCGATGGTGAGCACTGGGATGGTGTGGACGCATTTTTTGCGAAATATGAAAACAAGAAACCCGGGCAGAAAAAGAAAGAAGTAGCGGCGGGTGTTCCTTTCGGGCGGATGGGGCAGCCCGAGGATCTGACCGGTATGGCTGTTTTCCTGGCGAGCGATGAAGCGGAATACATCGTGGCACAATGTTACAACGTAGATGGCGGACAATGGATGAGCTGATGGCGGACCCGGCAGAAAAAACCGCAACTTCTGTGAAACTGAGCAATGCGACCCTGGGTCAGTTGCCTGCAGATATCCTGCGGCCACAATACGACAGGAGCAAGCTGACACCGGGCATTGTTCACATTGGCCTGGGCAACTTTCACCGCGCGCATCAGGCCTGGTATCTGCACCGGCTGATGCAGGCAGGGCTGGCATCAGACTGGGCGATCCTGGGGGCAGGGGTCCGGCCTTATGACGGAATGATGCGCGAAAAACTCCTGGCGCAGGATTGCCTGACCACGCTGATCGAGCTGGATCCTGCCGGCACTTCGGCAGAAGTGAGCGGCTCGATGATCGATTACCTGCCAGTCGAGGAAGGCCACGGTCCCCTGATCGCTGCGATGTCCGATCCTGGTATCCGGATCGTCGCACTGACTGTGACCGAAGGGGGGTATTATACCGACCCGGCAACGGGTGGCTTCGACGCCGGGCACGAGGATATGCGCCACGACGCGGCGCACCCGGATCACCCGCGCACAGCTTTCGGCGCGATGATTGCTGCTTTGCGGGTGCGGCGGGATGCCGGAACAGGTCCATTCACGGCACAGAGCTGTGACAATCTGCAGGGTAACGGTGCCGTCCTGCGTCAGACGCTGGTGTCGCTTGCACGTATGTCTGATCCGGAACTGGCGCTGTGGATTTCCGATCATGTTGCATTCCCGAATTCCATGGTCGACTGCATTGTACCGGCCACTGGCTCGTCCGAAATTGCACTGGCAGCCGGTATCGGGATCGCCGACGCCGCGCCGGTGACACACGAAAACTTCCGGCAGTGGGTGATCGAGGATGATTTCTGCGCCGGGCGACCGGACTGGGACAGGGCTGGGGCCGTTTTTTCGGACCGCGTGCATGACTACGAAGCGATGAAAATCCGGATTCTCAACGGTGGACATCAGGTTATTGCCAATGCTGGCGAGCTTCTGTCATGCGAAACGATTGCGGACTGCATGGCGCATCCACTGATCGTGGGCATGTTCCGCAAGGTGCAGCGTGAAGAAATCACGCCCTATGTGTCGAGGGTCCCGGACATGGACCCGCAAACCTACGCTGAGCTGATCGATACGCGTTTTGCCAACCCTGAAATCCGGGATACGACGCGCCGAGTGGCCTTTGACGGATCGTCCCGGCATCCGGGGTTTGTTCTGCCGGTTCTGCGCGATGCTGTCTCCGCAGGGGGCTCACTTGCCGGGCTGAGCCTTGTGGAGGCCCTGTGGGCACGGATGTGCGCGGGCACGCGTGATGACGGCAGCGCCATCGAACCGAATGATCCGTTCTGGGACGAACTGAACGAGGCTGCCCTGGCCGCGCGCGAGGCACCTCAGGTCTGGCTGGACCAGCGCCAGTACTACGGTGCGCTCGCGGATGACCAGGAATTCGCAGCGCGTTTTTCCCACTGGCTCCGGCTTATCTGGACAGAGGGTACGGAAGCGGCTCTGCGCCGCTACCTTGCCGAAGGGTCCGGGTGATCTGATCAGGCTTTCACCTTTGCCAGCGTCGGGTCGTAGAGCGGTTTGAGGGATGCTGTTGCCGGGACTTTTTCCCCGGCAATGCCGATTTCCCAGACGCCTTCTTCAACAACGTCAGGCGTCAGCGGTGCATCATGCTCCGCAAAGCCTATGCCCGTAGCACCGCCCAGCGTATGGCCATAGCCGCCCACCTGTATGTATCCGACTTCTTTACCATCGAGGTAAATCAGCTCGTTTCCGTAGAGCAGGGGGGCGGGGTCCTTCAGCAGAAACTGAAGCATACGTGTCCGCGGCGTGCCAGCGGCTTTGATCTCTGCGAGGGCGTCACGCCCGATGAACCCAGAGGGTTTGTCGAGCCTGACAGCGAACCCTAGACCTGCCTCAATCGGGTTGTCGGTATTGTCGAGATCAATCCCGAAGTCACGGTAGGCTTTTTCGAGCCGCAGCGAATTCAGCGTCTGCATACCGGCGTTCCGCACGCCCAGATCCTGCCCGGCTTTCATCAGCAGATCATACGTCTGAACGGCCTGTGTGGCAGGCACATGCAGCTCCCAGCCAAGTTCGCCCACAAAAGTCACTCGATAGGCCAGAACGATCGCATACCCCACATCGATTTCGCGGGCAGACATGAAGGGAAATGCTTCGTTTGACAGGTCCGCCTCAGTGACGCGCGACAGCAACTCGCGTGCTTTCGGGCCGTGCACATTGATCTGTGAGCGGCCTGCGGTGACATCGGTAACGGTGACGAACTCGTCGCGGCCAATGTGGCGGCGCAGGCGCATTTCGGTATGTCCGTGTGCATTTTCACCGACCACCACCATGAATTTGTCCTGCTCCAGCCGGGTCACCGTCAGATCTGCTTCAAAACCGCCGCGTTCATTGGTCCAGGCGGTGTAGACAACACGCCCGTTTTCCACATCAATCTCGTTGCAGCTCAGGCGGTTCAGCAGCGCGCAGGCATCACGGCCCTGTACCAGGAAGCAGGCCATGCTGGACATGTCCATCAATATAACATCTTCGCGGGCGGCCCTGTGTTCTGCGGCATGCCACTCGAACCAGTTCTGACGGAACCAGCTGAGCTTTTCGACATGCGCCTCGGCAGGTGAGGGGGCAAACCAGTCCGGCTGCTCCCAGCCGCTGCTTTCGGTGAAATACGCGCCCGCATCCCTAAGACGGTCATAAAGCACAGATCGTTTTACATCCCGCGCGGTTTTGGGGGCTTCGTTGTGCCAGTGCTGTCCGAACAGCCGGCCCAGCTGTTCCGGCGTCCGGTCGCGCCGGAAGGCCCGGGTGCCTTCCGAGCGGGAAAACCTGTTCACATTGATCCCGGTCACGTCAATCGGCGGAATGCCGTCCACAATCCAATGCGCCAGCACCATTCCCGTACCTGCTCCGTTCAGGATGCCCAGCGAGTTCATGCCACATGCGACCCAGCAATTGCGCAGCTCCGGTGTTGGTCCGACCAGCGGTGCCAGATCCGGTGTGAAGCTCTCCGGTCCGCAGAACAGTTTTCTGACCCCATAATTCAGCGTATCCGGAACACGTGAATAGGCCCTTTCAAGATCCGGTCCGACCCTGTCCCAGTCCGGTTCGATCTCTCCGAAACTGAAATCGTCGGGGATGCCGTCCAGTTTCCAGGCTGCGGCACCCGGTTCGAAGAGGCCCAGCATCATACCGCCCACTTCTTCTCTGTAGTAGGTGTAGGTTGAGGGATCTTCCAGCACCGGCAGATCACGGGGCAGGCCTGGAATACTGTCGGTGATCAAATAATAGTGTTCCGCTGCCTGCAGCGGCAGATTTATGCCGGCCCGGGCACCCGGCTGGCGCGACCACATTCCGCCGCAGATGACCACGTTCTCCGCGGCAATCGTCTGGCCGTCACGGGTGCGGACGCCTGTGACCGTGCCATCAGCCGTCAGCAGATCGCTGACGTGCACGCCTTCAAAAACGCGTGCTCCCCCATTTTCGCGCCGCGGGCCAGAGACATAATGACGTCCACCGGGTTGGCGCGGCCATCTTCGGGGATATAGAAGGCGCCTTTGACGTCCGACAGATCGCCGATCGGGAACAGTTCCTGCGCTTCCTTTGGGCTGATCTCGTGGCAGTTGATCCCAAACCGCCGCATAAACGGTGCGATCCGCCGCATCTCGTGCACACGCTCATCATTGCTGGCGATCTGCAGATACCCCACATCCCGGAACCCTGTCGGCAGCCCCGTTTCCTTTTCCAGCGTGGCGTAAAGATCCCGCCCGTGGGTGTAGATTGCGCACTCCGCTTCGGTTTTCAGCAGGCCTGCCACAATCAGCCCCGCTGCATGCCAGGTCGTGCCGGAGGTCAGCTGGTTCTGCTCCAGAACCACCACATCCCGGTGTCCCAGCCTGGTCAGATGATAGGCCGTATTCATGCCGATAGAGCCGCCGCCGATGATCACCGTTTGCGCCTGCGCGGGCAGATTTTCGGACATGTACGCTCTCCGGAATTTTCCTGACAGTATATAGCGATAGCGTGCTTTCCGGGTCTGTCAAATTTTTTGAATGCTCATTCAGAAAAATCTTTGACCAAGGGGGCGGAAAAACTTGTGATACGGGCATCTGCACGCCAGAGTGGGATCAGGGAAACAACGGAACAGCGTCCTCTCGTCGTGTCGCAGTTGAGTAAAAAGCAGGCGTCTGTCAGACCGCTCCGCAAGTCGACGGTGCGCGAAGCCAGGCGCGAACAGCTGATCGATGCAACGATCCGTTCCATCGCCAGGCACGGTATTGGTGATACCACCATGTCAACGATCACAGATATCGCAGGGCTGTCCGTTGGCCTCGTGAATTTTCACTTTGAAAGTAAGCAGAAGCTGTTTCGCGAAACGCTTCTCTTTCTCGCACGGGAGCATGACGAACACTGGCGCAGAGCCCACAGACGTGCGGGACTGAGTGCGGCAGACCGGTTGCTGGCGGTGGCAGATGCTCATTTTGACAGGCGCATCTGCAAGCGCCGGAAGCTGGCGGTGTGGTATGCGTTCTTCGGGGCGGCCGGACGGCGTTCTGAATACCGTGCACTGGTGGATGAAATCGACAACGAGCGGCTGGCAGTCTCAGTCGGTCTTTGTGAGGAAATTATTGCTGAGGGTGATTATCCCCGGGTGCCTGCAGACGTGATCGCGCGGACACTGGAGGGCCTGTATGACGGTCTGTGGCTGAACATCCTCATGGCGCCGGACCAGTTTGACCGGCGCAGCGGGCGTCAACAGGTCCGGGCCTACCTTCACGGTGTGTTTCCGGGGCATTTTCCCTGCCCCGCGTTCTGAAGGCGGCGCGTCGGGTTCGGTGACCCTCTGCGCGCCGTCAGGCTTTGATATGTCAGGTTTCAGGTGCCGCGGTGAACATGCACAGCACATTGTGCGTGCCGGACGACGTGGGACGCGGTCGAACCCAGAAAGTAGTCACGGATACCGGGTTTGTGCGAGCCCATGACGATGCACTCAGCCTTGCTGGAGTTTGCAAAGTCGATGATCGTGCGCGCCGAGTGCCCTTTGGTGATGACCGGTGTGACATCTGCGAGGTCCTGCACCTTTTCGTTCAGCCGGTCCGTGGCTTTCTGATAGGCGGTCTTGATGGTGTCTTCGTCTACATAAGCGCTGACCGACCCTTCGGGTGCTTCATAGACGTGCAGGGCGGTAATCGCTCCGCCCGGGGCCAGAAGCGCGCGGGCAATTTCGAGCGACTGCGGCGAAACCCCGTGGTCCAGAGCCATAGGCACGATGATCGTTTTGTACATTTTTCCTCCGTCCTGCGCGTTCAGCGCATATCAGTCCCGGGCCGGGAAATGGCCACGGTCACACCGGTATAGCATAGCCGTGCGCCAGTGGGGGTCTTTGATGCGCATCAAATGAACCCTCTACTGATAGATCTCGGGCAGCAGCGTTGTCGACAGTGCCGGAACATATGCGATCAGCAGCGTCACCAGCAGCATAAAGAGAACAAACGGTACTGCGCGGTAAGCGATTTTAAGGATCGACTCCCCGGTGATGCCGGAGACCACAAAGAGGTTCAGGCCCAGCGGTGGTGTAATAAAGCCGACACCCAGTGCCGTGATCATCATGATGCAGAACTGAATTTCATTCATGCCGATATTGTCGGCCAGCGGCTTCAGGATCGGGGCAAGGATCACAATGTTGGGTGTCGTCTCCATCACGCAGCCCGCGGCAATCAGGATGCAGATCATCAGAAGGATGAGCATGGCCGGATCATCGGTCAGTGAGGTGACAGATGTAACAAACCCCTGCGGGACGCCCATGATTGCAAGCGCTTCGGCGAGCGGCGCTGAAAAGGCGATGATCGGCAGAATGACCCCGTTGACCTTGGCTGAGCTGACCAGCATCGCAGGAAAATCCGAGAACCGGAGCGTGCCCAGAATGAAACCCATGATGATTGTGACCACCACAGCGGTGGCACCGGCCTCGGTAGGGGTCAGGCGGCCTGAGAAGATGCCGTAAAAGATGATGCCGGGCACAATAAAGGCGTACCACCCGGATTTCAGAGACCGGCCCAGATTGCCGAACCATTCGCCCGCCGACATGTTGCCGCCGCCTTCCCAGCCATAAAGCCGGTTCATGACGATGTTGGTGGCCAGGATCGAGACGAGAATTGCCAGACCGGGGATGAGCGCTGCAAGAAACAGCGTTGATGCGGATATCCCCAATACCAGACCGATGATGATGTAGGCGATAGAAGGCGGGATCAGAATGCCGGTACAGGCCCCCGCAGCAACCAGTGCACAGGCATAGGGCCGGGGATACCCGCTTTCCACAAGACGGTCGATGGTCATCCGGCCAACAGCAGCGGCGCCCGCGGCGTCCGACCCGGAGATTGCGGCGAACATACCACAGACCAGCACTGTTGCAGAGCCGAAACCGCCTTTGGCAAAGCATGTCAGGGCTTCGGCAACGTCGAGGAACTTGCGCGACAAACCGGTGCGGACCAGCACGTCACCGGTAAGGATAAACAGTGGCACGGCGGTAAGTGCAAAGGCATCAATGCCGGCAAAAAGGCTTTCGCCAACGAGGCTGAGCGGCAGATCGCCGGACATTACCAGCATGACAATTGCGGCTGATCCGATTGCGGCCCAGACGGGAACTGCCAGGGCGATCAGCACCACGAACATGATTACGGGTACGTAAAAATCCCATCCGAGTTCAACGGTCTGATTGAGGGTATTCCAGAGCATTGAGGTTCTCCTCAGTCAAACAGTTTGTCGCCTTCAAAGACGGGGGTGCCGTCTCTGAGCGCACGGATGTCACGCAGGAAGGATTGCAGCAGTCGCCAGACAATCAGGGCAAAACCGGCCGGTACAGCCATCAGGAACCAGACCTTTGAGACCCTGAGGCCATCTGTAACAGACCCGAATTTGGCGGAGACATGCACTGTCTCGAACGACCAGTAGAGCGCGATGATCGCGACGGCGAACATTACGAGGTCACCGAAGATATACAGAACGGCTTTGGCGCGTGGCGGCAGATAGTGCATCAGCACATCGATACGGATATGCGCACGTTCTTTGACGGCGGCGGCGGCGCCGATCCAGGCGAGGTAAATAAACGAATAGCGGACGATCTCTTCGCCCCAGATCGAGGAATAGGCGAATATCTCGCGCCGCAGCACCTCAATGGCCATGGTGATCACGAGCATCACGTAAAAAACAAGGAGCAGCCAGCGTTCGGCGTCGCGGTCAATTCTGCGCAAAAGATCCATAGGGCGTCCGGTATCAAAGAATGGAGTCCACCCGTCCGGTACAGGACCGGCTGTCAGATCGGCGGTGGACCGAAAACGGGCACCCGAAGGTGCCCGCTGAGTGAATTACGCGTCGTGCACGTAGTATTTGCCCTGCGTGCCTGCCGCTTCTTCCAGTTTGGCAAAGGCGTCCATAGAGCCTGCGAGTTCCGTTTTAAACGGATCCCATTCGGAACGCTGGTAACCACCTGCATCCTGCCATTCGGCCAGCTGGTCGCCGCTCAGAGAGTGGAATTCCACCCCGGATTTCGCCAGTTCCGACATCGCGTAGGCGCGGGCGGACGGTACCTTTGACAGGTTCTGGTGCGCGGTCATTTCCGAGCCCCACATCACGCCTTCCTGTACGTCGCCCGGCAGACTGTTGAACCATTCGAGATTACACGAGTAGACCTGACTGTCCGGAACGGCCTGCGTGAAGGTCACGTGGCTCAGGATGTCCTTGAAGCCGAAGACAAAGAGAGCGCCGACGGAAGGATCAAGCGCATCTGCAACGCCCTGTTTGATTGCCGACGGTGTCTCGCCCCAGGCAACCGGCGTCGGGTTGGCGCCGACCATACGGTAGTACTGCTGGAGCATCTTTGAGCCCGGCACGCGGAACTTGACGCCCGAGAGATCGCCTGGGCTGAGCACAGCGCCCGCGCCGCCCTTGCGCACAGCGACAACGCGTGGGTCGATATTGACGTAGAAGAGCGCTTTGAAGCCGGCAGCCTCAACCTTCGGGTGCACTTCAGCGTTCCAGTAATCCGATGTCACCAGGTTTGTGAAACGCTGGTTGGAGCCACACAGATAAGGCATGTTGATCAGGTCAACGGTCGAGGCAAAGGGCGCGAAGTTAGACAGCGAATGCTGCGCAGCCTGGATCGTACCACCCTGTACTTTCTGAACAAGCGAGCCGCCAGCGCCCAGTTGTCCGCCCGGCGCCAGTTTGACGTAGATTTTGCCGTTCGTTGCGTTCTGGATGTTTTCTTTGAGATCGAGCTGCATGATGGGGTAGCTGCGCGAGGCACCCAGCACGTAGGCCGTGGCAACAGTCATGATGTGCTCGGCCGCTTTTTCCCGCTCACGCTCTTCATTTGCCGTCTGTGCTGCGGCTTCTGTCGACCACAGGGTGCCCGCCGCACCCGCGACCAGAGCTGCGGTGAAGCTGCCGGTGGTTGCGAGTTTCAGAAAGTTACGGCGCTCCGCAGAGGCCAGTTCTTTGCGTTCGTTATCCAATCTTCGTCCTCCCGTTGGACATTCAGCCGCCATCTTTGTTTTTTTGGTCGGCCTCTTTTTTGAGAATAGCCACGACGAAAAGGATCGACGCGGCAAACAGAACCAGCATTTCCTGGACGTCTCCCATGAAGGCGCTGCCGGTGAATGCACCGAGCGCGACGTTCACAGCAAAGATCGCAAAAACCACGGCGGATGCGGCAAGAAACATGGAAAACCCCCGGTACAGAATCGGTTCTGGAAACCACTGTAAGCCGTTACATTAACTTAATGCAACGGCTTACATTTTGTGTCAGGCCTGCGGCTGTCTGTTTGCCTCCGCGCAAAGATGTGCCAGTCTGCCAGTGATTTACTTTGAAAAGAATACCTGCATAATGCATTTATGAGACTGAATGGATCAATAATCCGCACGGATGCCCGGCTGTGACGTCAAACCGGTCGGTCCCTACGCTCTACGATGTGGCCAAAACGGCAGGCGTTTCGACGGCCACTGTTTCGCGCTGTCTGAACTCTCCTGAGCAGGTGGTGGAACACACCCGTAAGCGTGTGCTCGAGGTGGTGCACAAGCTTGGATATACGCCGAATTTCGGGGCCCGGGCGATGGCCGCCAAGCGTACGTACACCATCGGTGCCGTCATCCCGACAATGGAGAACGCGATCTTTGCCCGGGGGCTGCAGGCCTTTCAGGAGGAGCTGCGTGCGAGCGGGTACACACTTCTTGTTTCCAGCTCGGCATACGACCCGAAGATCGAAGAGGAACAGATCCGCGCTCTTATTGCCCGTGGTGCAGATGGTCTTCTGCTCATTGGTCACGACCGGACGGCGACGGTGGCGGAGTATCTGGAAAAGCAGGGCACGCCGGCGGTGGCGGCCTGGAGTTATGAGGCCGACGGTACGTTGCCGTCTGTTGGCTTTGACAACAGATCAGCCATGCGCGCCCTGGCGCAGGAGGTCCTGGCGCTGGGTCATCGCAGAATTGGCGTAATTTCCGGGATTACGGATGGCAATGACCGGGCGCGCCGGCGGGTCGAAGGGATCCTTGACGCGGTCTCAGACGCGGGTCTCGGCAGGGACTGTGTTGAGATATCCGAAACGCCCTACGACATCGCGAATGGCGCTGCTGCGTTCCGGCAGTTTATGCAGGCGGAAGAAAAGCCAACGGTGGTGATGTGCGGAAATGACGTTCTTGCTGCAGGCGCGCTCCGCGCCGCAGCTGAAATGGACATCCGGGTGCCGCAGGATGTCTCGGTCACGGGGTTCGATGACATTGAACTTGCGGGCATTCTGTCGCCGCCCCTGACCACTGTGCATGTCCCGCACCGGGAGATGGGACGCACCGCTGCCCGTACACTGATCGGCATGGTGCAGAACGGAACCAGTGGCAAAACATCATTGCTTGAGGCGCGTCTTTGTCTGCGTGGATCGCTGGCCGCGCCGGGAAGTGACTGAGCGGATCGAAAGCCAGGGCAGCACAGTGACGTATGTAGCCCACCACGTGCGGGAAACCTGACATCGGTGTGGCAGAAACGCGCCCACGGCATCGAAAAACGGCCTTTTTGCCATTAACCTATTGCATATTCGACACTCGCTGGAACTTCCCGACTTTTCTATATTGAGTAAAATTTTATTAGATTTACGGGTAGTGTGCCCGGTTTGGGCCAGTGGAGTATCGGTATGCGGGAACAGAGGCAGTCAGGAAACTACCGGCGGTTTTTACGCGCGGGCACGTCCGCAATTGCACTTATGTTGGGGGCATCATATTTCGGCGCCGGGTCTGTAGTCGCACAGTCGCCCGAAGGCGGCGTGGTTGCCGCAGGTGCGGCATCCATCTCACAGACAGCTACGACGTCAGTCATTCAGCAATCGAGTCAGCGGGCGATCATTGACTGGCAGGGATTTGATGTTGGCCGTGACCATACGGTGGTGTTCGATCAGCCGGGACGCAGTTCCGCGACGCTCAACAGGGTGCAGTCCGTTACACCCAGCCTGATCGAGGGAACGATTACGGCACCCGGAACTGTGGTCATCCAGAACACGGCGGGTGTGCTTTTTTCCGGCACGGCCCGCGTGGATACCGGTGGGCTCGTGGCATCGTCGCAGATCGTGGACGCTGATCATTTCATGTCCAGTGGCAATTTCCGGATCGGTGGCGGGGAGCGCCCCGGCGCACGGGTCGTGAACGAAGGCAGTTTTACCATCGGCGATGCAGGTCTTGTGGCGCTGGTTGGCACAGATGTTGAGAACGCGGGTGTGATTTCGGCCCATATGGGGACGGTTACGCTCGCTTCCGGCACAACGACCACCATCGACCTGTCTGGTGACGGCGTGTTCCAGGTCGCTGTTGATGGCGCGCCACAGGGTGGTCGCGTTACGCAATCCGGCTCGATAGATGTATCTGGCGGCCGTGTGCTGCTGACAGCCGGTGGCGCTGCAGGTGCTCTGGACAGTGTGATCAATACATCTGGCGTGATCCGGGCGGCTTCCGGCGCACGCATAGGCGGCAGCATTGAGCTGGTCGGTCGCGGCGGCGGAGGTGTCCGGGTGGCCGGGACTGTTGATGCGTCCTCTGAGGAGTCTTCCGGCGGCAGCATCTGGGTGCTGGGCGAAACAGTGGAAATCTCCGCGGCGGCGCGTCTTTTGGCAGATGGGGGCACGGACGGCGGCAGCATTCTGGCCGGAGGAGACGTCAAAGGTGGCGGTGACCTGCGGACCGCAGAGCAGACCCGCGTTGCCTCGGGGGCAGAACTTTCCGCAGATGGCGCTTCGGGCTCCGGCGGTGACGTGGTCGTCTGGTCCGACGACAGCACGTGGTTTGACGGCATGATTTCGGCAACCGGCAGTATTTCCGGGGGATTTGTCGAAACATCCGGCCGCATCAACCTTGATGTCGGTGATAACGCGAAAGTTGCACTGGGTTCTGGTGGGCAATGGCTGCTTGATCCGCGCAACGTGGTTATTGCGAACGGTGGGTCCGGTGCGACAGCTGGGGTAAACAATCCGCCTGCCGGGGCCGGTGACTTCCGGATCAACCGCAATTCGATCCGTACCGTGCTGAATGCTGGCTCTGATGTTACGATCACAACTGATCAGGCGGGCTCAACGGACCCGGGCAACATCACGGTCGCAGCCGATCTGCGCTGGAACGGTGCTGGCAGCCTTACCCTTGATGCTGATGCGGACATTGTCCTGAACAGATCATTGCGGACTGATGGCGCAGGAAACGTCACACTGGATGCAGGAACCAGCATTGTCGTGAACCGCAGGCTGCGGTCAGACGGCGCCGGCGATCTGGTCCTGAATGCAGGCACCGATATCCGAGTGCAAACCGGTGACATACAAAGCCGCGGAACCGGTGACATCGCCATGACCGCGGGTGGCAATGTGACCGTGAACCGCAATGTGCAGACATTCTCGACCGGTAATATCAACATCAATGCAGGCGGGTTTGTCGACCTGAACCGGTCGGTTTTCAGCCGTGGTGCGGGTAATGTGGAAATCAGGGCCGACGGTTCCGTGACGGTCGACCGTGACCAGCAGAACCGCGGCTCGGGTGGATATCTGATTGATGCCGGAGATCAGCTTACCCTGAACCGGTCTGTTGCTTCTACCGGTCAGGGGTCAATCGACCTGCGTGCGCAGAATGATGTGACGATCAACAGGAACGTAAACTCCACCAGGGGTGGCGACGTGACGGTCCTTTCACGTGCAGGCGACGTTGTCTTTGGCGGATCGGGGGCCAACCAGATCCTGCGAACCAACCAGGGCCGTATGCTGCTGGAAGCGACAAATGGCAGCGTTCTACTGCAGCGCACGAACAATACGAACCGCAATACGCAGATTTATTCAAATTCCGGCGCAATTGATATCGTCGCGGCGACGGAGATCCGTCTGCAGGGTGGTACGCGGTCGCGCCAGCTGGCAAGGCTGGGACGGACGCGTGACTCGTCTGACATCTCCCTGACCGCACCGGTTGTTTCCGTTCTGGGCGGCAATGGCTCGAACCGTGGCCACGCCCAGATTCTGGCGGGCGCAGGGGGCTCCATCAGTATTGACGCGGACACACTGACCGTTGCCGATGGCACCGGTGGAGCAAGAGGCCAGATCCAGGCGCTGAACGGTGCCTCCCTGAACCTTGATGCAGGAACGCAGAGCTGGCGCGGTTTTGTACGTGGCACCGGCGACACCACACTGACCGGCGATATCACGGCGACAATACGTCCCAGATTTGATCTGAACCCCGGTTCTGATTTTACGCTGGCCTCGGGCAGTTTCAGTTCAGCCAGCCAGCGGTTTGATGTGACCGCGAGTGCAGATGCCGGTACGGGCGGCATGATCCGCATCGGGGGGCCGGTCGAGGCTACAACGGTTCTGTTGCAGACAGATGGTGGCGTGCGCCTTGACAGCGGCGCGCGTGTGACAGGAACTGCGGGGGGCACATCCGTTGTTGTCGCCGCCGGAAACGCGTTCCGCAATGATGCCGGCGCGGACGTTCTGACAACACCTGCAGCAGGTGCCCGCTGGCTTCTCTACATCGATACCTTCGCCGGTCTGACCGGTACCGAACCGGACTCCGGTCAGTTCGACCTTTATAACCGCGCGTACAATCCAAGAAACCGCGATCCCTTTGGTGCGACATTTGCAGGTAACCGCATCGTCTATGCAGAACAGCCCGTTCTGCGGTTCACAGCAAATTCCCTGACCAAGACTTATGGGGATGACGTCACCGGGTTGCTCGGGTTTACGGTTGCCGGGCTTCGGCCCGGGGATTCTGAGGCGACCGCCCTGACGGCTCTGGTGACGGTGTCAAGCACAGGTGCCCCGGCGACGGCAGAGGTCAATGGCAGTCCTTATGACATCATTCTTATGGCTGGGACGGCTTCTGATCAGGGATATGCGCTCGCTCCTCTTGAAAACGGAACGCTGACTGTCAACCCGGCCCCTCTCACGATTACAGCAAATGATGCCAGCCGCGATGCGGGTGAACCAAACCCGGTCTTCACCGAGACCATCACGGGTTTTGTTCTGGGGGAGACAATCGGTGATCTGGATGGCAACCTGACACTGACAACACCGGCGACGCAGGCCAGCCCCGCGGGCACATTTGCCATCACCCCCGCTGTTGTGACATCAGGCAATTACGCGATCACCTTTGTTGATGGTGTTCTGACTGTCGGTGCTGTGGCGCCTGACAGCCTGGCAGCAACGGACCTGAGCGAGGGCGGCGTGGATGGTGCCCGCCGGGCAGGGCGCCGCGCCTATCCGCTGACACCTGGTGATGCCGCATTCCGCACCACTGAGCGGGATGCGCCGCTGGCACAGTCTGACCCATTCGCACTGACCTACTCTCTGGGCGAAGTCGAAACCTTTGCGCAGGCTGGAGATACGGGTTCACAGGGCTTTGTTCCTGCTGCGGGCGGGCTTGACGCTGAAACAAGCGGAGACTGCGGCGTTGCTGCGAATATCGGTACTGCACCACGCGCCGGATGCGTGCCGGTGGTGCGGCCAGAATCATACTGGGATCGTCGTTAATGCGCCTGCACTCCCTTCTGCTGACTACTGTTCTCGCGGCAACTCCGGCCGTCTCTCAGGCGCAGGCTCCTGAGGTGCCGCCATTGCCGGACACCACAGGTCAGGAAGAACCGCGTGTCTCATCACCGGAAACGCCGGAGGCCGGCGGACCGCTTCAGCCGGGCGGCGACGGGCCCTCATTTATTCTGCGCGGCGTCGCACTGGAAGGTGCAATCGTCCTGGAGCAGGAGGTTTTGACGCCCATCTGGGCGAACCTTCTGGACCAGCCGGTCACCGTGCCCACACTGAACGCCATCGCAGCACGCATCAGCGCGGCCTACCGCGAGGCCGGTTATGTTCTGTCACAGGCCATACTGCCGGCGCAGTCGATCGATGATGGTGTGGTCGAGATCATCGTTGTTGAGGGTTTCATTGACGATCTGCGTCTCAACGGCGGTGCACCGGAACAGCAACGCCTGGTCGAAGAGTATTTTGGCGCGACCGACAGCGAAAGACCATTGCGCCTTGAGACGCTCGAGCGCGGCGTTCTGCTGTCGCGTGATGCGGTGGGCGGGGCCTCGCCCGGGTCGGTTCAGACAGTTCTTGGTCCCTCCCCGGACACGTTCGGTGCGGCCGATCTGGATGTCAGTATCACGCCGCAGAACCGCACAGGCTACGTGTCTGTCGATAACCGGGGCTCGCGTCTTTATGGCGAATGGACGCTGGGCGCGGGGCTGAGAACGTTCAATGCTTTCGGCCTGAATGAGACGATGGATTACACGCTGGCACTGGCGCCGCAGGGAACATCTCTGGTGTTTGGGGCTGTTACATTTGAGGCGCCGCTGTCTGGTGTCGCCGGCAGTTTTCTGGACGGCGCGCGGCTGCGGCTCGATGCCAATGTGTTCCGGGGCGATCCCGATCTGACACAGACAGGTGCTACAGCAGACCTGACAACGATTTCTGAGCAGCAGGAGATTTCCGCGGCGCTGGTCGTCCCGTTCGTGCGTACAAGATCGTCCAACCTGATCGGCCGGTTCGGGCTGACTGCGCGTCAGAGCGATGCGGAAACGCGGCTGTCGGGTTTGTCGACCGAAGAAGAGGACCGGCTGGTTGTTCTGGAAACAGGACTGGCACTGGGATGTTGCGGACCGCCGGGGCGGGATCAGCCTGGTGGATGTGTCTCTGCGGCAGGGGCTTGATGTTGCCGGTGCACGGCGATCTGCCACGGGTCCTGCGGCGGGGGAACTGACCTTCACATCCGCCCAGATACGCCTGTCGCGGCTTCAGTCTCTGGGGGACGGACCGTGGTCGCTCTATGGTGAAATCACCGGTCAGATGACACGGGGCGTTCAGCCGAATTCAGAGCGTTTCTTCCTTGGCGGTTCCACAATCGGACGGGGTTTTGCCCCCGGTAACACGTCGGGCGATTCCGGATATGCGGGCCGCGCGGAACTGCGCCGGACACTGGGTGCAGATGCCCTCGGTTCCTTCGCGGAAGCGGCAGATGTATTCGCCTTTGTGGATTACGGCCGGGCATACGACAGGTCCATTGCACGGGACGGTATCCAGTGGGAGAACCTCGGATCAGTCGGGATTGGTGCGCGCATTGCAGTCACCCCATGGCTTTCCCTGACGCCCACCATCGTGCGCCAGATCAGCGGCACTGCAAACGACACAACAGACTCCTCTGCGGAAACCCGCTTCTTTCTGGGGGCAGTTGCACGTTTCTGACGTCCCGCGGCTGTGTTGAATAAAATCCGCTGAAATCACGGAGCCACCGTTAGCCCCGCATTAAGGTGCGTGGCGCAGTCTCTTACCCGGGTTTGTCCGATGTTTCGGGCAATTTGGGTTGGAGTGTATCCATGCTTTTGAGCAGAGCAGGGCGCAGGCTTTTCTGCGTCGCGTCGGTTGTCGTCCGGATTTTCGTGGTGTTTGCGCTGGTTTCGGTCCTGCACACAGCGCGCGTGCATGCCATCGAGGCGCGAAAACCGGTCATGTATCATGCGGCTGTGGTGAACGGATCAGTCACCGGATCCGCGTTTTCGATTTCGCAGGGCATCGCTGTCACCAATGCCCATGTGGTCGGCGGGCGTGATGCGGGCGATCTGATTTACCTTTTGCTGCCCGGCCAGCCACGCGTTGCAGCGCGCATTCTGGCGGTCAGCCCCCGCATCGATCTTGCTGTGCTGTCCATATCAGACGGGCTTCTGCCGGTTGCCCCTTCGGGCGAGGCACGCGATGGTCGTGGTCAGTCCGTCTATGCAGTTGGTGTTATCGCTGCCAGTGGTGCACCCCGCCGTCAGGTGACTGTGCCGGGCACGGTGTCTTCGGGGATGCAGACTGTACGGCCTTTCGGGCGGGGGGTCATTGCCCGTATGCCGGGGGTGCGGCGCGGGTTTTCGGGCGGTCCGGTCTTTGACAGGCGCGGTCAGCTCGTGGGCATGGTTGCAGCATTGCGTCCCGGACGCTCCGGAAATGCTTCGGCGCGGGAGGCCTTTATCCTGAGCGCCGACGATGTGCGTGAGGAAGTCGCCCGGCTGATGCGGCGCGCGGATGTCTGGCGGTCAGCGGACACCCGCTAACCCGTTTTATCCCTGAAGCCGCTGCCGGTGTGCTACAGGACTATTGATAGTTACAAAAGCAACAACTACACCCCTTGAGCAGCTGCAAAAGGGGAGGACACCGGATGAACCGTCACACCGAGAGCGCGCCTCTTGTCCAGGCACCGTCGCTTCCCGGGCCACATGCGGGCTACATGCCGGGCTTCGGCAATGACTTTGAAACCGAGGCACTGCCGGATGCATTGCCCCAGGGCATGAACAGTCCGCAGAAGTGCAACTACGGGCTCTATGGTGAGCAGCTCAGCGGAACCGCCTTCACGCATGAGCGTCCCGAACGCACCTGGTGTTACAGGATCAGACCGTCTGTGCGGCATTCACACAGATATCAGCGTGTAGATCTGCCCTACTGGAAGTCGGCACCACACATGCCGGATGATGTAACCAGTCTTGGACAGTACCGCTGGGACCCGGTGCCACACAGCGACACGCCGCTGACCTGGCTCACCGGCATGCGGACCATGACCACAGCAGGCGATGTTAACACCCAGGTGGGCATGGCCAGCCATATCTACCTCGTCACCGCATCCATGGTGGATCAGTATTTCTATTCAGCAGACAGCGAACTGCTGGTGGTTCCACAGGAGGGTCATCTGCGGTTTTGTACCGAGCTGGGCATTATCGACCTTGCCCCGAAGGAAATTGCCATCCTGCCCCGCGGCCTTCTGTACCGGGTCGAAGTGCTCGATGGTCCCTGCCGGGGCTTTGTCTGCGAGAATTACGGTCAGAAGTTCGAACTGCCCGGCCGCGGGCCAATCGGCGCAAACTGCATGGCCAATCCACGTGACTTCAAAGCGCCCGTAGCCGCCTATGAGGACCGCGAAGTACCGTCCACCGTAACCATAAAATGGTGCGGGCAATTCCACGAAACCCATATCGGACAGTCGCCGCTGGATGTGGTGGCCTGGCACGGAAACTACGCTCCGTATAAGTATAATCTCGAAAGCTATTGCCCGGTCGGTGCCGTGCTTTTTGACCATCCCGATCCATCGATCTTTACGGTTCTGACGGCGCCCTCGGGCCAGCCCGGCACTGCAAATATTGACTTTGTTCTGTTCCGGGAACGCTGGATGGTCGCGGAGAATACGTTCCGGCCGCCGTGGTATCACAAGAACATCATGTCGGAACTGATGGGCAATATTTATGGCCAGTATGATGCCAAACCGCAGGGCTTCGTGCCGGGGGGCATGTCGCTGCACAACATGATGCTGCCGCACGGCCCGGACCGGGATGCCTTCGAGCGCGCGAGCAATGCTAATCTCGGCCCGGACAAGCTCGACAACACGATGTCCTTTATGTTTGAGACGCGCTTCCCTCAGCACCTGACCACTTTCGCCGGTAAGGAAGCACCTTTGCAGGACGACTACATCGACTGCTGGGAAGACCTTGAAAAGAAGTTTGATGGAACGCCGGGGCGGAAATGAAAATCGCAACCACAGATGACGGAACCCCGGACGGCCGGCTGGTCGTCGTGTCCGATGACCTCAGAACGCAACAGTTCTGCGCAGAAAACACGCTCCAGCAGGCGCTGGACGCGGACCGGATTTCGCCGGAGGGCGCCGCACTGGAATTTGACGCGGGACGGTGCAGATCGCCCTTGCCGCGCGCCTATCAGTTTCTTGACGGATCCGCCTATGTAAACCACGTCGAGCTTGTACGCCGGGCGAGGGGGCGGAGATGCCCGAGAGCTTCTGGACCGATCCGCTGATGTATCAGGGCGGCTCGGACAGTTTTCTGTCACCGGGTGATGACATCCCCGGTCAGCCGGACTGGGGCGTGGATTTCGAAGGGGAGATTGCTGTTATCACGGCGGCCGTTCCGATGGGCGCCAGCCGGGACGAGGCATTGTCCGCAATTCGTTTCGTGATGCTCTGCAACGATGTCTCGCTGCGGGGCCTGATCCCCGGTGAGCTGGCCAAGGGTTTCGGGTTTGTGCAGTCGAAACCCGCCTGTTCTTTCTCTCCCGTGGCTGTCTCGCCGGATGCGCTTCCGGGATGGCGCGATGGTCGTTTGCAGGGCGTCCTGAAAGTCGATCTGAACGGCGAGCCGTTTGGCCGCGCGGATGCCGGTATCGATATGACCTTCGACTTCGGCACGCTGATTGCGCATGCCGCCAGAACACGCGACCTCGCGGCCGGCACGATAATTGGGTCGGGAACTGTCTCGAACAAACTGGACGGCGGGCCGGGAAAACCAGTGTCTGACGGCGGCGCCGGGTACTCCTGCATCGCAGAGCAGCGTATGATCGAAACCATTGAGGCAGGCGCTCCGGCGACCCCGTTTCTGCAGCACGGTGACAACGTCAGGATGTGGATGGAAGACAGTGAGGGGCAGTCAATATTCGGCACGATTGAACAGAAAGCTCGGATGACGCAGCCCTAAGATGGCTGAGAAAGAAGCCAACGGGCCTGAACAGGAAAAACAGAAAGAAGATCGTAAAATGTCAAAGAAGTTCGCGTCACAAGGCGATATGACCGATAAAAAGATCACCTTTGATGAAATCGGAGAAGGGCTCTGGGCCTTTACCGCCGAAGGAGATCCAAATTCCGGCGTGATTATCGGCGACGACAGTGTGATGATTATTGAGGCGCAGGCCACGCCGCGTCTTGCCGGCCTGGTCATCGAAAAAGTCCGCAGCGTGACGGACAAGCCGATCAGCCATCTGGTGCTGACGCATTACCACGCAGTACGGGTCTTGGGCGCGTCCGCTTATAATGCGGGTCAGATCATTATGTCTGACACGGCCCGTGCCATGGTAGCTGAGCGCGGACAGGAAGACTGGGACAGTGAATTCCAGCGGTTTCCGCGTCTGTTCGAAGGTCACGAGAGCATTCCGGGCCTCACATGGCCCACGACGACCTTCAGCAGAAGCATGACGGTTTATCTTGGCAAACGGCGGGTCGACATCAGCTGCCCGGGACGCGCCCATACGGCGGGAGATGCGGTCATTCATGTGCCCGACCAGAATGTGATGTTTACCGGTGACATCGTTGAGGATCGCTCCGCGTGTTACTGCGGGGATGGGCATTTTGCCGACTGGGGGGCGACGCTGGATGTCATCCGGAATTACCGGCTGGATGCAATTGCGCCCGGTCGCGGCGGTGCGCTGACAGGGCAGGACGCCGTGAACCGGGCCATCGCATCAACGCGCGATTTCGTGGACAGTACCTACAGGCCCGCAGCACGTGTTGCCGCGCGCGGAGGCTCGCTCAATGAAGCCTGGCATGCGGTGCGTGAAGAATGTGACCCGAAATTCAGTGACTACGCCATCTACGAACATTGCCTGCCGTTCAACGTTTCGCGCGCCTATGACGAAGCGCGCGGTATGGATACACCACGGATCTGGACGGACAAACGTGATCTGGAAATGTGGGAACAACTGCAGGGCTGAGGGCGGAGCATGACCATGGTTGGCGCGCAGTACGAACTGGCCTTTCGCTTATACCCTTACGCGAAAGTACCTGATCAGGATGGCCCGGCGCGCCGTCACCCAGTTGTTATTGTCGGCGGTGGCCCGGTGGGGCTGGCTGCCGCTCTTGATCTGGGCAAACGGGGCACACCGGTGCTTCTGCTGGATGACCACGAGGGCGTCGGGCAGGGCAGCCGCGCCATCTGCTTTGCAAAACGTACGCTGGAAATTGCAGACCGTCTGGGCGCGGGCGACGCGATGGTGGACAAAGGTGTCGTGTGGAACGTGGGCCGTGTTTTCCATCGCGACAGTCAGATTTTCGAATTCGACCTTCAGCCTCAGGCGGGTCACCGGCGGCCGGCCTTCATTAATCTGCAACAGCCGTGGTTTGAAAAATTCCTTCTCGACGAAATACACGCCGCACACTCGGCGGGTGCTCCTGTTGAAATCCGGGGGCGCAATGTGGTTTCGGGCATCACCCAACACGACGGATATGCAGAGCTGCAGGTGGACACTCCGGATGGTGCCTATTCTGTTGAGGCTGACTGGGTCATTGCCTGCGACGGCGCGCGTTCGGCACTGCGGCAGATTATGGGGCTCAGCTTTGACGGGCGGGTTTTTGAGGATAACTTTCTGATCGCAGATGTCAAAATGACGGCTGATTTCCCGACCGAACGCTGGTTCTGGTTTGAGCCGCCTTTCAAAAACAGCGGTCAGTCGGCGCTGCTGCACAAACAGCCTGATGATATCTGGCGCATTGATTTCCAGCTGGGCTGGGACATCGACCGTGCGAAGGAACTCGACCCGGACCGTATCCGCGACAGGGTCGACGCCATGCTGGGCGAAGGGGTCGAATACGATCTGGAATGGACCTCAATCTACACCTTTCAGTGCAGGCGGATGGAAAAACTCCGCCACGATCGCGTGTTGTTTGCAGGTGATGCGGCGCATCAGGTGTCCCCATTCGGCGCCCGTGGTGCAAATTCTGGCATTCAGGACGCGGATAACCTGTGCTGGAAACTCGATCTCGTGATCCGGGGGGACGCACCGGAAGAGTTGCTGGATACATATTCCGAGGAACGTATTGCGGCTGCGGACGAAAATATCCTGAACTCAACACGGGCGACTGATTTTCTGACGCCCAAATCCGATATGAGCGTCGTGTTCCGCAACGCAGTGCTTGAGCTTGCGGGCTCATATGCTTTTGCCCGGCCTCTTGTGAATTCCGGCCGCCTGTCCGTGCCCTGTACCTATGACGGCTCGCCGCTCAACGGGCCCGATGTGGCGGATGCACCCCGTGCCAGCCGGCCCGGTTCTGCCTGCCCGGACGCACCGCTGGCAGATGGGTTCCTGCTGGATCACCTGACAGGTGGTTTCACGCTTTTGTGCATCAACCGGGCGGATACGGCATGCGATTTACCCGACCGGCATGTGACAACGCTGCATCTCAGTACGTCAGCCGACGATCCCACAAAGGCCTTGTCGGAACGGTACCTTGGTGATCTGTCGGGCATCATCGTTCTCATCCGCCCGGATCAGCATGTGGCTGCCCGTTGGAAAGACTTTGACGGTGATGCCATCCTGCGGGCAATCAGAACGGCAACCGGAAGGCAAAGCGATGAGTGATCTGAACCTCGCCCCCAATATCGATGACCCGGATGGCTTTTACCAGGAGCTTCTTGCCGCGCATGAGGGCCTGAGCAAAGAGGACAGCGATGCTTATAATGCGCGGCTTATCCTCATTCTCAGTAACCATATCGGCGACCGTGATACGCTCAGACAGGCCCTGAAAGCGGCGCAAAAACAGGACGGCTGACGTCAGTCGCCTTCCGGTCTTGCCGGTGCCTTGCCGCGGTATCGTTCTGAATACGCCGGTTCTGTTTCGCTGCCATCCCACAACCCCAAGAGGATGCCGGTCGTAGGTGGGCTGCTGGCACGGCGTTTGATTTCACCATCCGTCACAGTCACCCTCTGGGACATTCGCAGGGTCCAGCTGTGCAGATGCCCGTACATCCTCGCACGCACGTCGGCATACGCGGGATCACGGCCCAGATCGCAGAGTTCGTCAGGATCATTGGCCAGATCGAACAGCATTGGTGCGATGCCGCCTTCGCAGTGCACCAGCTTCCAGTCCTGCGTCGCCACCATGAACAGGCGCGCATCTTTTGGCTCTAAGCCCAGAACCGCCCCGGCCGGGTGTGTGCTGTAGTCATATTCACTGATCGCAAACGCGCGCTCTTTCCTGTCCTTATTGTCATGCAGATGCGGGATCAGGGACCGGCCTTCTACTATATTTTCGGGCACCTCTGCGCCCGCGGCATCAATGATTGTCGCTGTGACATCAATGGCTTCGGTCAGCGTCTCGCTGACGGTCCCGCGCGTGGCGTCTGCTTGTGGCCTTGGATCCCGGATGATCAGCGGAACCCTGACGGAGGGAGCGTGAAAGAGATCCTTTTCGCCCATCCAGTGGTCACCAAGATAATCCCCATGGTCAGAGGTCAGAATGATCATCGTGTTGTCCATCTGGCCGGTTTTTTCCAGATGACCGAACAGTCGCCCCATCTGATCGTCGCATTGTGCGATGAGGCCCATATACGCGGGAATGACTTTGCTGCGCACCTCGTCGCGGGAAAAACTGCGCCCGATCCGGCCCCCGGTAAAAGCCGCGAACACCGGGTTCGGGTCCTCCAGTTCGCGTGGGTCTCGCACAGCGGCGACGACATCTTCTGGCCCATACATATCGTGATAGGGCGCCGGTACGATATAGGGCCAGTGCGGTTTGATATAGCTGACGTGCGCGCACCAGGGACCTTCGGCCTGGTCAATGAACCGGATGGCTTCGGACGTCAGCCATGGCGTTTCGCTGTCTTCTTCGCGGATGTTCGCGGGCCGGTCAGCGTTGTGCATAAACCAGCCTGTGGCCATCTCTTCGCCCTCTGCGCCCGCGTTTGCGAAGTCGGCCCGGGGGTTGCTGCCGCCATATCCTTTTGATTTCAGGTATGTGTTGTACGGACTTTCCTTTGTGTCATATGGCCCGTCCGGCCCCTCGGCCCACAGCCCATCGTCCCGGCACCATGTATCAAACCCACATTCGACCTGCCGGGCGCCGATGATGCTGTCGGGACTCAGGCCAAGGCGCTCCATGCCTTTTACGTCGGCCTTCATATGGGTTTTGCCGATCAGCCAGCAATCCATACCGGCATCGCGCAAATGGTCTCCCAGGGTCAGTTCCCCCACACGCAGGGGATATCCGTTCCACTGTGCGCCGTGCGAGGACACATACCTGCCGGTGTAGCAACTCATCCGGGCGGCGCCGCAGACCGGCGACTGGGTGTAGGTGTTTGAAAACCGGACACCTTCACGCGCGATCCTGTCAATGTTCGGAGTGCGCAGTGTCGGGTGGCCGGCGCAGCTCAGATAGTCGTGCCGGAGCTGGTCAAACATGATGTAGAGAATATTCAACGCGCTGTCTCCCGTACCCTGCCGCAATCGTTTCATCCGGCTGGCGAGATTGCAATCAGTTGAAGGGCGGGGCGGTCAGAAACAGGCTGGAAACCAATGCGGTGCCTGTGCGAGCCTGCTCGGGACCCAAAGCCAGGAGGCAGATATGGCAGAGCGCCGTCCCGTCATTATTACATGTGCTATCACCGGCGCCATTCATACGCCTTCCATGTCACCGCATCTGCCTGCAACTGCGGCTGACATCTTTGCCTCGGCCACAGCGGCAGCTGAGGCAGGTGCTGCGATCCTGCACCTGCACGCCCGGGATGAAGAGACCGGCAAACCTGATCAGAGTGTCGAAGGCTTCGCGCGCATTGTGCCGCAGATTGCGGGGGCCACGCGGGCCGTGCTGAACCTGACCACCGGCGGCAGCCCCTATATGACCGTTGAGGAACGGGTGCGCCCGGCGGCCCATTTCGCGCCTCAGCTGGCCTCGCTCAACATGGGGTCCATGAATATGGGCCTCTTCCCGATGCTGGGGCGCTATCCGGAGATTTCCGGATGGGAGAAGGATCACCTCGAAGGGTCCAGGGATCTGGTTTTCCGGAACAGTTACAAAGACATCGCAGCCGTCCTTGACGCATGCAGCGGAAACGGCACACGCTTCGAATTCGAATGCTACGATACCGCGCATCTCTATAACCTGGCCTGGTTTGCCGATCAGGGGCTGGTGAAACCGCCCTTTTTTGTTCAGACGGTTTTTGGTCTGCTGGGGGGCATTGGTGCGCATCCCGATGATGTGGCCCACATGCGGCGCACCGCGCTGCGCCTCTTTGGCGATGACATGGTGTGGTCGGTTCTGGGGGCAGGCGCGCACCAGATGAAAATCGCAGCACAGTCCATCGCAGGCGGTGGTCATGTACGTGTCGGGCTTGAAGATTCTCTCTGGTCGGGCCCGGGTGAACCGGCCACGTCGAATGCCGGACAGGTCAGAACGGCGGCGGCACTGATCCACGCCATGGGATGTCGCGTGGCGACACCGGAAGAGGCTGCTCAGCTGCTGGACCTGCGCGAAAGGCGGGAAATGCCGGTGGCCTGATAACCCCGGTCAGCTGTCAGGCTGGCCAACGACCCGAACGGCAACATCGTGGAGGGTCGTTTCCATGTCGAAGGGCACCTTGGCATCCTTCAGTTTGCCGTCGATCAGCAGAAAAGACAGGCCGTGGACGAAACTCCACAGCAGGAATGCTTCGTTCACATCTGATTCGATGATGTCTGCTCTGCCATGGCATCTGGCGACCTCGCCCTGCACGACACAGAAGGTGTCATCGCCAAGCTGCACGAGGTCGCAATGGTCCGCGTGATCTTCTGAAAGACCGAACATCAGCCGGAAGACACCGGGTTCTGCCAGCGCAAACCGTACGTAAACGCGACCCATCGCAACGATTCTGTCCAGCGTTCCGGCATCATACAGCGCCAGTTCATCCAGCATCTGCTGACGCTGCCTTTCCATCCCCGCATGCGCGATATGGTGCAGCATTTCGTCTTTATCTTTGAAGTGCTTATAGGGCGCGGCGGTTGACACTCCGGCGCGGCGGCAGGCTTCAGAGACAGAGAACTGGTCGGGGCCCTTTTCCTCGACCAGCTGGCGGGTCGCTTCCAGCAACTGGGCACGCAGGTCCCCGTGGTGATAGCTGTCGCGTGCTGTGTTTTGTTGGCCTGCATTCATGATCCAATCTTTCTCAGAGAACGTACCTCTTGTCAAAGTAAGAGATGCTAACATATGTTAGAGGTGCTAACATGCAATGCGGGATCAGATGATCATGACACAGCAAACGGGAATTCTGAGACGGGCCATGCGAGGCCTTTTCACGACAGTGGTGACGCTGGGGGTTGCGGGGGTCGCGGGTTTTGCCGTCGTCGCGGGCAGCGGGTTTCTGGCGGGACGGGCAGCAGGGGTTGAGGCTCCGGAAGCCGCTGAACTGACGCCGGTTTCCGTGGCCGAGGTCATCTACCAGGACAGCTACGATGTGGTCCGCAGTTTTACGGGGCAGGTTGAAGCGGCCGAAGAGGTCACTGTTTCTTTTGAATTGTCCGGTCGTGTGACGGAACTGAGCGCCCGAGAAGGCGAAGATGTTCTCAGCGGCCAGGTCATCGCGCGCCTTGATACAGACCTTCTGGAAGCAGAGGCACGCCGTCTGGAGGCCTCACGCGCCGCCATCAGCGATCAGCTGATCTTTGCGGAAAGCCGCGTGGTCCGGGCGTCGCAGCTGCGCGAACGCGGCTTTTCCAGCCAGGAAGCCTTGGATCAGGCCGTCAGCACCCGTGACGAACTGCGCAACCGCATCGCTGAGGTCGCTGCAGCCCTTGATACCGTTCAGATCAACATTGAGAAATCCGTGGTTACGGCTCCGTTTGATGGCCGGGTGGGATCGCAGCATGCCGAAACAGCGGACACACTGACCGCCGGCCAGCCGGTGATCACGCTGATCCGGACATCTGCGCCAGAAGTGCGCGTCGGCCTGCCGCTTGGTATCGAACTTGCGCCTGGTACGGACGTTACTCTGAGCCTTGGCGATCAGACGATGTTGGCACGGCTGAAACAGTTCCGCCCTGACCTTGACCCGGTCACACGAACCCGCACGGCCCTTTTTTCGATCACAGGCGACGCAGCACCTGTGTTCGGCCAGACTGTAACACTGGACCTGCCGACAAGCCTTTCCCAGCGTGGCGCCTGGGTTCCCGTGGATGCTCTGCGGGAGGGATCGGGCAGCCAGTGGACAGTGTTCGTTGTGGGAGACGATGACGTTCTGCGGGCAGCATCCGTCGAGGTGATCCATGCCGAAGGGACCCGTGCTTTCGTACGCGGGTCGCTGCAGGCGGGCGACAGGTATGTGACCTCAGGTGCGCACCGTGTTGTGCCGGGCCAGCAGGTCAGACCTCTGGCCCAGGAGGGCTGAGGGATGGAGACGCTCACCTTTCGCCAGCCCCGTCTTGTTGCGCTCATCCTCCTCGTTCTGATCACAGCCGGTCTGTCCTCGTTTCTGTCTCTCGGCCGCCAGGAAGACCCGACGATTACCAATCTGTTTGCCACCGTGACCACTGCGTTCCCGGGGGCTGATCCGGCGCGGGTCGAAACGCTCGTTACGTCGGAGATCGAAGAAGAGCTGCGCGAGATCGCGGAAGTCGATGTTGTCTCATCGGTTTCCCGTTCGGGGGTTTCTGTTGTGTCTGTCGAACTCCTTGAAACACTGGATGAGGCAACAATCGAGCAGGTCTGGTCGGAAGCCCGCGATGCCGTCGAAGAAGCGCGCAGCAGGTTTCCGGCCGGCGTTCAGGCACCGGAATTTAACGCAGAAGGAATTTCTGCCTATTCCGCGGTCATTGCGGTCACAGCAGAGCACTCTGCCGTTCCGATGTCCGTCGTGCAGGCACATGCAGAAGATCTGGCCGACCGTCTGCGGTCGGTTCCCCAGACCCGGGCTGTTGATCTCTTTGGCGAGGCGGAACCTGAGGTTCTCGTCGCACTGGATCAGCAGGCGACAACAGCGCTTGGCCTGACGGCCGACGAAGTATCAGGCCGCATTGCTGCCGCGGATGGCAAGGTGCAGGCCGGGCGTCTGCAGCGCAGTGATACGGATCTGACAATCTCCACCTCCGGCGAAATAGAAGCGCTCGACCGGTTGGGGCAGGTCGTTCTGCGTGAAAATGACAGCGGAGCCAGAGTCCTGTTGTCTGACATTGCTGACATCAGCCGGGGCGAGGCAAATCCACCTGAAGAAATGGCGATTGCCAATGGTAAAGCGGCCGTTCTGGTCGGCGTTCTGGCCCAGGATGGTGTCCAGATTGACCGCTGGATGGGGTTTGTCCGCGACACGCTCGCCGACGGTGCCGCACTTGTTCCGGCCGGCCTTTCCGAGACGCTGATGTTCGATCAGAGCCAGTACACGGCAGACCGTCTGGCTGAAGTGGGAACAAACATGGCGATCGGCGTTGCCCTGGTTGTTGGGGTGCTCTTTCTGACGCTTGGCGTGCGGGCCGCTGCGATTGTGGCGCTGGTGCTGCCCGTCGTGTCTCTCGCAACCCTCGCCAGTATGAATTTCATCGGGTTGCCGATCCACCAGATGTCCGTGACAGGTCTGATTGTGGCACTGGGACTGCTGGTGGATGCGGCCATTGTCATGGTCGACGAAGTGCGCCAGCGACTGGAAAAGGGCATGTCCCGCATTTCGGCCACCGGCGATGCAACCCGCAGACTTGCGGCACCTCTGTTTGCATCGACGGTGACCACTGCGCTGTCTTTCACGCCGATGATCCTGCTGCCGGGACCTGCAGGGGACTTTGTCGGCGCAATCGCGATTGCGGTTGTTCTGATGCTGGTGTGGTCTCTGATCGTCGCCGTCACAGTGACGCCGGCTCTGGCGGGCTGGTTCCTGAAAAAGGGCAGTAAAACCGGCATTTCGCTTCCCGTTCTGGGACCGCTTTTCTCTGCGTCGCTGCGCTGGTCGGTCCGGAACCCGCTGCGGTCGATGGCGCTGGCTCTGATCCTGCCCGTTCTTGGCTTCGCGTCTTTCCCGACCCTGACGGCCCAATTCTTTCCGGGCGTCGAGCGTGATCAGTTTTATCTTGAGATCGACATGCCACCGGGCACTGCGATCCACGAGACAGCCAGGATCGCAGGTGAGATCGATACTTTGCTGGCGGAGGCTGACGGGATCGACAAGGTATTCTGGACAATCGGCAAATCCGGTCCGGCGTTTTACTACAACATCACCGCGGGCCGCTCCTCCGAGCCGGGATATGCCCAGGCGATGATCAAGACCGAAACTGCAGAAGACGCAGAACGTCTTGTCCCTGAGTTGCAGTCAGATCTCGACAAAAGGTTCCCGGGTACCCGGATTATTGTACGCGCACTGGTACAGGGCCCGCCTGTTGATGCCCCCGTCGAGGTCCGGTTTGTGGGACCCGACCTGAAGGTGCTGCGCGAGCTTGGCGATGAAGCGCGCGCCCTGATGGCCAATCTGCCGCTGGTCACCCAGGCACGGTCGGTTGTTGCAGGGGGGCACCTCAGCTGCGGTTTGAAATTGACGAGGCGGCTGCCCGCCTGGTGGGTCTCAATGTTACGGATGTGGCGCGGCAACTTGAAACAGCCCTGGTTGGCGTCACCGGTGGCAGCCTTGTTGAGGGTACGGATCAGCTGCCGGTGCGCGTGCGGCTGGGGCAGGGGCTGCGAAGCGATCTGTCTGCAATTACGGATATGCCACTGGTTCTGCCCGGGGCGGCGGCCCTGTCCGCACAGGGGGTGTTTCCCGCGGTTCCCCTTTCAGCATTGGCGTATCCCGTGCTGGAACCTGCCGAAAGCGTCATCACACGCCGTAACGGTGAGCGGACAAACACGGTTCAGGCCTTCATTGTGCCGGGCGTTTTGCCCGAGGAAGCCCTGCAGTCTGTTCTGGGATCAATGGAGAAGGCTGGCTTCGCGCTGCCTGCCGGATACCGCATGGAACTTGGCGGCGACTCAGATGCGCGATCCAACACCGTTGGTAATCTGCTGGCATCTGTTGGCCTGATTGTGACGCTTACAATCGCGGCTATTGCCCTGACCTTTAATTCATTCCGTCTGACCGCGATTGCTCTGGTCGTCTGTGTTCTGTCGGCCGGGCTTTCGATACTGGCGCTGGCTGTGATGCAGTTCCCTTTCGGGATCAACGCAATCATCGGTGTGATCGGATCAATCGGCGTGTCGATAAACGCAGCAATCATCATTCTGACCGGGCTGAAGGCTGACAAAGAGGCCTCGGCCGGGAATACAGAGGCCATGGCCAGAGTGGTGGGTGGCTCCAGCCGGCACATCATTTCAACAACCATCACCACATTCGGTGGGTTCCTGCCGCTCATTCTGGCGGGCGGCGGGTTCTGGCCACCCTTTGCCGTGGCTATTGCTGGCGGGGTGCTGTTGTCTGCTGTTGTGTCCTTCTATTTTACGCCACCGGCTTTTGCCTTGCTTTATGGCAGGGCGGGTCGCAGGACGTCATCAAAGTTGGTGCCGGTCCCGGACCGTAAGAACGCCGAAACAACAGCGCTGCCGGTGCAACTGGCCGCAGAATAAGCTGGGCACCTGCAGGCACTTTGCTCCGGCTCAGCAGGCTGGCGGGGCCCGGAAACGGGGGTACACAAGGCCGCTGATCTGCGAGAGAAGCTCTGAAAAGATCATCGGTTTTTCAAGCACGGCATCGGCTCCGATACGCCTGGCGACCGTCAGAATGGACTTCATACCGGGATAATGCGTGGAACCGCTGACGGCGATAATGGGCATGTTGTGAGTTTCCGGCCGCCCGCGCACCCAGGCAATCAGTGAAATGCCCCCGTCGTTCGACGATCTGTTGTTTCTGTGTACAAAGATATCGGTGATCAGCAGATCATAGGGGTGTGTTTTGAGTTCGTCGCGGGCACTGTCAGCGGTCCGGCAGGATGTCACCTGATGGCCGGCGGCTTCAAGTTGCTGAGATAGGTCATAACTCAGTTCAAGATCGTCTTCCATGATAAGGATTTTGGGCAACTTTTTTCTCCGTTCCGTTCGGGGAGTGCGGGATCTGCACAGAAAATAGACTTTGCACGTCGCCCGTCGGTTACCGCACCGTACGGTGCTTTCAGCGTGTTTTCATGCGCGGCCACCACAAACGGGGCTGTTGTGAGGAGAACCGCATGCAAAACGTATCCGAAGCAGACCAGATCATCCGCGCCATCGAACGTTGTTCCGAGGAACCCATTACCATTCCGGGGTGCATTCAGTCCTTCGGATGCGTGGTGGCTGTCGACCAGGACACAGGAGAGGTGCGTTATGCCAGCGAAAACTCTGCCACTGTGTTTGCCCGACCCATTGAGGCAGTTCTGAACGGCAACCTGCAGACCCTCTTTGGCGAAGAAGTCCGGCACAGTATCAGGAATGCTCTTTCCCGCGGCGGCCACGGGAAGAACGCTGTTTTTGCCGGAACGTTCAGTGTGCAGGAAAGGTGCTGGGATCTCAGCATCTGCAGCAGCGGCGGGTGTCTTGTGATCTCCATGGAACCATCGGACCGGGATCAGACGGATCACGGACGGATGCTCCAGTCCATGAGTTTCATGATTGGTAAAATACAAAGCTGCCGGACGGACCAGAACCTGTATGATCTGATTGTCCAGCTTGTACGCCACCTGACCGGGTTTGACAGAGTGCTGGTGTACCGCTTTGACCAGGAATTTAACGGTGAGGTGCTCGCTGAGACTTGCAGATCCGGGATGCCGTCCTTCAATGGCCTGCGGTTTCCACGCTATGACATCCCCGATCAGGCCCGCGAGATGATGCTGCATATTCCGTTGCGGGTCAGTGCAGACACCAGTGCCTTACAGATCCCGCTTCTGACGGCCCAACCCGGTCTGCCGCCTCTGGATCTGACGCATTCAGTCTGCCGCGGCATGTCGCCCGTACATCTGCAGTATCTCAGAAACATGGGGTCCGCGGCGACTTTGACGCTCAATGTCCTTGTGGAGGGGAAACTGTGGGAGTCATCTCCTGCCATCACGGGACGCCGCGGTACTGCGGGCGGTTTCTGCATGAGATCCTCGAAAACATCATTCCGGTTTTTTCGGCAAAGCTCCTGTCGATCCGTCAACAGGATACCCTGGACCGGATCAGGCAGCTCGATAGCGAAATCATGGGGCGCACGACAGATGACCTGCAGCTCGACGGGATGATGACAGAGATAGCGCCAAGTGTTCTGGAGGTCATGGGCGCCGACGGCATTGCAACGCTGGGCGCGGAGAAATCCACCTGTTTCGGCCTTGTTCCCGGAAAGGCTCTGCTCGATGAGCTACGTAAATCCGGGCTTGCCGAACAGGGTGGGGTCCTCGCAATTGACAATCTCGTTCAGCGGTTTCCGGATCTTCAGGCTGAGGCCGGTGACTGCGCCGGGGCGCTGGTTACACTGCTGTCCAGCGACCGGGTCCTGTGTATTTTCCGCAGAGAGGTTGTCCAGGAAGTTTCCTGGGCCGGAAATCCGGAAAAGCAGACCGAAGTGCACGAGGGCGAACGGCGGCTGACACCACGGGCATCATTCTCCGCGTTTCTTGAGGCAGTTCAGGGCAGCAGCCGGGCGTGGTCGGGTGATGATGTCTACTTTATCCAGCACGTGCGGACGCTCATGCATGCCTCTGAACGCCAGTCTCTTATGAACCGCATGAACCGTCAGCAGTCACTGATGATTGATGAACTGAACCACCGGGTACGCAATATTCTGGCACTGGTCCGGTCTGTCTCACATCAGGCGCGCCGCCGGTACAGTTCTCTGGAAAGCTATTCCACTGCTCTGGAAAGCCGCATCCAGGCCCTTGCGGCATCGCATGAGCTGATTGCGGGTACTCTGCCACAACCGGTTTCACTGATGAGCCTGATCCGCAAAGAACTTCAGCCCTATAATACATCATCCGATGGCCGTTTCGTTATCACGGGGACAGACCGGAATGTCCTCGCCGAAATAGCGCCGATCTTTTCACTGGTGGTGCATGAACTGATCACAAACGCTGTCAAATACGGCGGAATGTCGACTGCGGGCGGATGTGTCGAGATGGGTTTGTCGCGCGATGGTGGCGACACACTGATCACATGGGCGGAAAAAGGTGGCCCGCCGGTAAATACTGACCCGGAGGCGGGGTTCGGGACCACGATGATCACGCGGTCGGTGCCGTATGAACTGGGCGGGGAATCCGAATTGTTCTTCTATCCGGAAGGTGTGCAGGCAAAGTTCCGGTTCCCGGAACGGTGTTTCGACGATTCCTCCACGCCAGCGCGCCTGAATGAGAGCCTGCCGCTGACCCCGGCTGTGTCAGTTGAGATCCCGGAAGATGCGCTGGAGGGCTCTGTGCTGGTGGTCGAGGATAACTTTATCATCGGAACAGAGATGTGTGACCAACTGCTGGATTTCGGTTTTGCAGATGCGCAGGTTTACGCAAATGCATCCGAGGCAATGGACTATCTGGATGCGGTCACGCCCGGGCTGGCCGTTCTTGATTTCAATCTCGGTCACGGGGAGACGAGCGAAGCTGTGGCGGTCAGGCTTCGCGAAGCAGGTGTGCCTGTGGTGTTTGTCACCGGGTATGGCGAGAAAGCCGCCACCGCGCCTGAGCTTGCCGATGTGCCGCGTCTGACGAAGCCGGTGTCTACCGATCAGCTCCGGCATGAACTTGCGAGGGTGCTGCAATGACAAACCGTGCTTTTCTGAGGGAAACCAGCGCGACGGCGCACAGACTTGCGGAAAATGCATGGCTGTCGGACGGGCGTTTTTCCGGTCGGGACAGGTATTTCGCATGGCTGGAAACGCTGCGCCAGACACATGCCTATATCGCGATGCCCGCCAATGCCGTCATTGCGCCGGTTGCGGGCTGTGCGGAGGAACGCGCCAGGCTGCGGGCGTTCGCAAATGATCTCGATACGTACAGATCGCCTGCGCCGCAGGTTGCCTGTTGTCCTGACTACAGCTGGGCCTGGGGGGCGTGCTATGCCATCAATGGCTCTGCCCTTGGTGCTGCCGCGATGATCAGGCGGGGTCTGCTGGAGGATGACTGGCCGGTGGCCTATGTCACCCACATGGCGGACTATGCCCGGTCCGGCGTCCTGGCAGGGTTTCTCCGGGATCTGGACCGTCAGGTGCTGGACCTTGAGGCGGCGCGCAAAGGAACGCTTGCCGTCTTTGCTGCACTCAGTGAACCGGAAAGGTTCCGCCGTATGGTGGCCTGACCCGGTCCGCTAAACTGTGCCGCCAAAGAAAAGGGCACCGTCCTGCGGCGCCCTTCACATCAGCTCACGTGCTGTCTTCAGTTGAGTGAGCTCATAAAGCCGTCAACTTCGTCGAGCGAAATGTACTGCAGCTCTTCGATGCCGCTTTCCGAGAAGCCCCAGGTCACTGCAGGTGCAGACACATCGCCGTTCGCGTCGAAACGCACGTTGCCGGTGGCACCCTGATAAAACACATTGCCACCGCCCGCGAGGATCTCTTTGGCTGCAGCAAACCCGTCAGCATCCGCCGAAACCGGTGTGCCTGACGGATCGGTGACACGGGCGACCATGGCCGCAATCTGATCACCACCTGCATCCTTGCCCGCCGCTTCCATTGCGAGCAGGGCGATCATTGTAGCATCGTAGCTGTTGGACAGGCCGGGGCCGTTCGGAGCACTGCCAAAGTGTTCGGTGTACTGATCAACGAATTTGGTCGCTGATGCACTGCGCGGGGAGGCGGTATCGGTGCCCGTCATGTTCGCAAGATACTGCAGGCCAACGTTTTCGCGGAACTCGTCGGATTTCAGTGAGTTCGCAACAATCATATTCTGTGTGCCGCCCAGCGATATCCATTCACGCACAGCAGCCGTTCCCTCTTTGGGATAGAGGGCCAGATAGATGGCTTCCGGCTTGCCTTTCAGCGCTTCGGTCACTTCCGCGCGGTAGGATGCCTGGCCGTCATTCAGCGCGACCGAGGATGTGACCTCAATACCCAGGGCTTCAAAATCTGCTGCGACCAGTTTTCCGATATCCTGACCCCAGTCGTCATTCTTGTAGAGCACTGCAATCGACTTGTACCCTTTGTCCCGGGCCACCATCGCAGCAACGGCTGACTGAACCCCCGTTGTTGCAAAAGTGCGGAACCACAGACCCTTGGTCTTGCCTTCTTCTGCGAGGCCCGTGAAGGCCGTTGACGAGGAACAGCACGACATCTGCATGACCCCGGCAGGAGCCGTCACAGAAGTCAGGATCGGCATGGACACACCGCTGGACACGGCCCCCAGCAAGACCTGCACACCGTCCAGATCAACGAGGGCCTTGGCCGCATCCACGCCGACCTTGGGGTCGACCTGGCTGTCACGCAGAACCATCTCAATATCGCAGCCAGCGACGCCACCCGCGGCGTTCACCTGGTCGACAACATACTGCGCGGTTGCGGCAATCGGCTTGCCCCAGTCCACGGATGTGGGCAGGACCGCTCCGATTTTCGTCGTGCAGTCCTGAGCCGCAGCTGCGCCGCCCATGGCCGACAGGCCAAGGGCCAGGCCGATTGCGATGCTGCTGGTCTGAATATGCTTTTTCATCTTTTTCTCCCTGTTATCTTTTGGTTGTGGCATGTCCTTGCTGCGAGACCACCAGTTTTTCTTCAAACAATCCCTGTGGGCGCCAGAGCAGCATACCCACAATCACAAACCCAATCAGGATGAACTGAACGGAGCCGGTATAAAGCTGCACATCCTGCGGGGCGAAACGCGACAGCGCCCAGCCACTGGCCGTCCAGGCACCCCAGATCAGGAAAGCGCCGGCCACGGCACCGCGGTTATTCCCGGCACCACCCACGATGAGCATGGCCCAGATCTGGAACGTCAGGATCGGCAGAACATCCTGAGGAGAGATAAAAGCGTAAAAGGTGCCGTAGAGTCCACCACTCATGCCCATGATGACCGACCCGGTGACAAAGGAGACCAGACGGACGCGCGCAGGGTTCTTGCCAAGTGACCGGGCCGCCGTTTCATCCTCGCGGATCGCGCGCAGCAGACGACCGAAGGGCGAGCGGATCAGCCGTTCGAGGCCGGTATAAACCATCAGCAGAAGCGCCAGAACAAAGAGCAGGAAAACCACATTGTAAACGAGACCACCGCCCAGCAGGTCAAAAAGGGGCCTTTCAAACCCGCGCAAACCCTGCGCGCCGCCTGCCAGACCTTCGGCGTTGCGCATGAGATTTTCAAACGCTACAGCGACGCCGAAAGTGGCAATGGCCAGGTAATCGTGCCGCAGCCGGAGCGTCAGGATACCGACAATCCACGCCATGATCCCGGCCACCAGCATCCCGCCCAGCAGAGCCAGCGGGTAAGCAAGGCCAAAACCGCCCAGATGGCCCTCCTGAGGCGTGCCGCCGAGGATGAGCGTCGCATAAGCGCCTGCGCCAAAGAAAGCCACGACCCCACCATTGAACAGACCTGTGTTGCCCCATTGAAGATTCAGCCCCAGCACGGCAATGGCGAGGATCGCAGCGACCGTGCTGAAAAAGACCAGATAGGAGATGATCCCGATCATGCGCGTTCCTCACCGAAAAGTCCGGTCGGGCGGATCAGCAGAACCACCAGAATGATCAGGAAAGGCACCGCCGGGCTGTATCCCGACGGCAGGATCAGCAGCGCCATGTTGGACGCGATACCCACCAGAAAACCACCCAGCACTGCGCCGTAGATGCTGCCGATGCCCCCGACGATGGTCGCCGCAAAGATCGGCAGCACGAGATCCCGGCCAAGCACCGGGTTTATCTGGTTAGTGAGACCATAAAAGATGCCGGCTGCGGCGGCCAGGCCACCTCCTATCAGCCAGATCAGAAAGATCATCCGTTGCAGACTGATACCGGAAACCTGAGCAAGGGTGGGGTTTTCAGCAACCGCGCGCAGAGCGTATCCGAAGGTGGTGCGTGACAGCACAAGGTGGAGGATGATCATAAATATAAGGGCTGCGACCAGCGAAAACACCTGATCCGGTTTGATCAGCAAAAGCGGATCACTGCTGATCATGACGGCAAAGACTATGTCTTTCGAATAGAGCTGCGCCTGCAGCCCGAAGATCAGCCCCAGGATGTTGCGCAGAATCATGGCGACCCCGAATGAGGCGAATACCATCGACAGCTCCCCGCCCAGAGCTCTCACGCGGCGGAACACCAGCCGATCGATTGCCACTGCGGACATCCCGGTGACAATCATCGAAATGATGACAGAGAGCGCCAGCGCCCGGGTCAGGCTGAGTGGCGCAATTGCCTGCGCAAGGCCGGCGTGGACAGCAGCGAAAATACCGTCGAACACGAGCGCGCAATAAGCACCGACCGAAAGAAGTTCCGCATGAGAGAAGTTGGCGAAGCGCAGCATATGCATTACCATTGTCAGCCCGATCGCGCCGAGCGACAGAATGGAGCCCACAAGGATGCCGTCGGCGAGATGCTGGATCATGAGCCGGCCATCCGTTTGCCGCCGAGGTATATCTCGCCCACCACAGGGTCGTTCATCAGCGCTTTGGCAGGGCCGTCTACCTGGTTCTGTCCATCCGCGAGGATATAGCAATAATCCGCGACCCGCAGCGCCTGCCTGACATTCTGCTCGACCAGGACTACGGTGACACCGTCATCGGTCAGGGCCCGAACCATACCCAGAACCTCTTCGGCCGCTTTCGGGGCCAGACCGGCTGAAGGTTCGTCCATCAGCATCACCGATGGCCTGATCGCCAGGGCCATGGCGACCGCCAGAAACTGGCGCTGACCACCGGAAAGGGAGCCGGCTTTTTCCTTTTGTTTTTCAGCCAGTGGGGGAAACTGTTGAAACAGTGCATTAAGCCTTGAGGCGCGCTCGGATCCTGCCTGCCGGAGAACCAGTTCGAGGTTTTGTCTGATCGTGAGTGACCGGAAGATGTTGTCGGTCTGGGGCACATAGGCCATGCCGAGCTGACCCATCTGATCGGTCCGCGGGTTCGTGATATCCCGCGCATCAAGCAGCACCTTTCCGGCGCTCACAGGCACAAGACCAGCGACGGCTTTGATCAGGGTGGATTTTCCCGCACCGTTCGGGCCGATAATCACCGTGACCTGCCCGCGGCGGGCATCGAGGTTCATACCACGCAAAATCGCAAGCTCGGGCACGTAGCCCGCCGTAATGTTCCGGACCTGAAGTGCCATGTCAGTCAAGAGCCGCCGCCCCCAGATAGGCATCAAGCAGCAGCGGGTCTTTCTGTGCTTCCTCCGGCGTGCCGCAGAACACAACGCGTCCTTCGGCCAGGGCAATGACCGGGGTGCAGTGCTGCATCACAAAATCCATGTCATGTTCGATGATCAGAAAGGTCTTACCCTGTCGGTTAAGCTCCTCAATTTTGCTGATCAGCAAACGGGTCAGTGTCGGGTTTACGCCTGCCGCAGGTTCGTCCAGCAGGATGAGGTCGGGTTCGCCCATAAGCACACGGGCAAGTTCCAGCAGCTTCATCTGCCCGCCGGAAATCCGGCCTGCGGCCTGGTCCGCCAGCGGCGCAAGTGTGACGAATTCCAGCACCTCCAGTGCCCGCCGGCGGATGGCGGCTTCCTGATCTCGCATGCGCCGCGCCTGAAAAAAGGGCCCGCCGAGCCGCTCGCCAATCTGTTCAGAGGGAGCGAGCATCACGTTTTCCAGAACACTCATGCGCGCAAAGGGGCGTGGGATCTGAAACGTACGGCCCAGACCCGCGGCAAAGAGACGGTCTGAGGCCATTCCGGTTACATCCCGGCCGCCGAGGCTGACCCGGCCGGAAGAGGGTGCCAATGCCCCCGTTAACACGTTGAAAAGCGTGGTTTTCCCGGCGCCGTTCGGCCCGATCAATCCGGTGATCGAGCCACGTGCGATGTCGAGTGTGACATCATCCACAGCCCGGAACGGCCCGAAGTCCCGCGTGACCCCCCGCAGGCTGAGGATTGGCTCAGTCATCGGCGCCCAGCACCTTGTCGTCGGGGCGGGTGTTCAGGTTGTACTTCATAATGCGGCCGTGCCGGCTTGTCCGGTCTGCTTCCAGCGCAAATACGTCGCCCTGCGGGCCTGGGTGTGCGTCAAGCACGGCGTTCAGAACGGTGTGATCTTCCTCGTCCAGCGTCAGATCAAATACCTCAAGGGTGCGCGGCAGATGCCGGGCGTATCGTGCGCCTACAATGCCGCCCGCGACCTGTGGTTGGTCAAGCACCCAGCGCGTGGCGACACTGCTGAGTGAGGTGCCATGACGGTCCCCGATTGTCTTGAGGGCGCGGAGCAGTTCCTGAAAGGCATTCCAGGAGCCGAATTCATCAATGATGAGGCGGTATTTCACGAGGCTGCGGTTTTCAAAGGCAAACCCCGGATCTGGTTTACCCAGCCAGGCGTCGGTCAGGAACCCGCCCGCAAGTGTTCCATAGCAGACAAGTTGCATGTCATGGCCCGCAGCCCAGTCGCTCAGCCCACCGGCGGGGCGTCTGTCCAGAACGGAATACTGCACCTGGGCTGCCGCAATGTCGAAACCCGCGTCGACAAATGGGGCGATCTGCGACCTGTCCCAGTTGTTGATCCCAAGGTTTGCGATCTTTCCACTGCGCTGCAGGTCCCGCAGGGCACTCAGTCCTTCGAGCGGGTCCCCAAGGCTCAGATCCCACCAGTAAAACTGAACAAGATCAAGGCGCTCCACCTGCAACCTTTGCAGCGACCGGTCGACGATCGCCTCAACGTCTTGGGGGCGGATTCTTTCCAGCAATTCCAGATCAGGCACCAGCTTGGTATGTACACAGACCGTGTTTGCGACGGACGCACCGCGGCTTCTGCGCAGGTCGGCAATGAAGTCGCCGATCATTTCTTCGACACCCACATAAATGTCTGCGCAGTCGAAGGTATTGATCCCGGCATCCAGAAAGGCTTCCATATCGCGGACGGCCTGAGCGCGGTCCACGGTTCCGTGATCGCCTGCCAGTTGCCAGCCGCCTTTGATCACCCGTGACATCCGGTGCCCGGGGCGCAGCAAAACCGTTTCAGTCATCGGACCCAGCCTCTTCTTTCTGCCAGTAGGGTGTTTCGCGCTGACCGGGCAGTCCGGTCGTTTCGCCATGACTGAACCAGCGCTTGTCCCCGCGCGTGATCCTGAACCGGCCACCACAATGCGGGTCGGGACAGGCGATTTCCGCATCGGTCGACATCCAGTCGTTTTCCGCCGTCGCGCGCTGTTTGGCAGGCAGCAGGGGCAGCAGGGCGGCGAGCGCGTACATGGACACTCTGTGACCTTTGTCAAAAACCAGCAGCTCGCCGTGAACCGAAAAGCTTTCGCCTTCCACGTGCCGGCAGACAGCCGTCCGGTCGCCCACAACCGTCTCCACCTTCAGGTCATAAAGCCAGAACCCGTTTTCTTCTTCTACGGCCGACATCCCGTTCCCCCTGACGGCGCTGCCGGCGCGCGCGCAGGCAAAAGCCGTACTTTTCATCAGGTTGCTGGCTGTGGGTGACCCTGTCAACAGCCAGTGTGCCACGGTCGTTGCTGTCTTCGACCCGGATGGACAAGTGTTGCGTGATCTAGCAGAACTGAAACGGCGCAACATGAGGGGATGTCTAATGTCACAACCGCCAGAGTATCCACTGACGGACACCCTTTCCGTGACCCGCGCGCTCGTCGGCCTCTGGCAGGTTGCTGACATCGAAAAGGACGGTGAGCTGATCGACCCGGAAACGGGCGCCGATCATCTGGCAGCCTATGCCGGTGAAGGGTTTCGCACTTTTGACATGGCCGATCACTACGGCACGTCCGAGTTGATCACCGGGGCGCTGCTGCGGCGTGGGGCAACGCCGCGGCCGGTTGTCTGCACGAAATGGTGCCCGACGCCCGGGCCGATGACCGCTGAGGTTGTCCGCGCCGGCGTGCAGGAGCGGCTGGACAGGCTGGGTACGGATCGCGTTGATCTTCTGCAGTTTCACTGGTGGAGTTTTGAGCATCCGGCCTGGCTGGATGCTTTGCACGAAATGGCGGAGCTGCGCGAACAGGGTATGATCGGCGAGATCGGGGTCACGAATTTTGATGCCGCGCATCTGCAGCTTGCTTTGTCGGACGGTGTGCCGCTGGTCAGTAACCAGGTGCCGTTTTCGCTGGTGGACAGGCGTGCGCGCGGCCCGCTGGCCAGGCTCTGTGCCGCCAGGGGGTGCGTCTGCTCTGCTACGGCACACTGGCGGGTGGTTTTTTGTCCGAGCGGTGGCTGGATCAGCCTGACCCACAGGGCCTGTCCGACTGGAGCAAAATGAAATACCGCCGGTTCATTGATGCCGCCGGCGGTTGGGACGTGTTTCAGGGCATTCTGCGCGCGGCGGCGACCGTTGCGGACCGGCACGGCGTTTCCGTTTCCAATGTTGCAACGCGCTGGGTGCTGGAAAACCCGGCGGTCGCGGGGGTGATCATCGGGGCACGTCTGGGCGAGGCGCGGCACTCTGCGGACAATGCCCGTTTGTTCGGGTTCGGACTGACCACGGCAGACCTTGAACTTCTTGAGGAGGCCTTTTCGCAATCAAAGCCTTTGCCCGGAGATTGTGGCGATGAATACCGCCGACCGCCGTTTCTGACAGCGTCCGGAGACCTGAGCCATCACCTGCAGGAAATGCCGAAATCGGTGGACGCGCGCGATGTTCCGGACCGGCCTGGCGAGAAACAGGTAGGTACAGGCAGCGAATGGGAAGACATTGCCGGTTATTGCCGTGCGTGGCGCATCGGTGACCGCATCCTGGTGTCCGGAACCACAGCAACTGCGGGTGTGGACCGTATCATCGCGCCGGAGGATGCCGGGGCCCAGACCACATACATCCTCGACAGGATTGCCGGTGCTCTCAGTGCGCTGGGCGCTGACATACGTGATGTGGTGCGCACCCGGATCTATCTGAGTGACGCAGAGGATGTGATGGCGGTCTCACAGGCGCACGGACGTGTATTCGGAGACATCAGACCCGCCAACACACTGACCGAGGTCGCCAGTCTGATCGGCGGATACCGTGTCGAGATCGAAGCAGAGGCCATCATCCGCAGCTGACAGCGCCATGCCCGATCTATCGTTTTGACGCCAGCGGCTGACCGGGGCAGTATGCCGCCGAAAAAGCACCGGGCCTGCGGTTCGGGTGCATCAGACAGGGAAGAAAATTCATGGCATCATCAACAGCGGTCATTGGCCTGGGGTCCATGGGCTATGGCATTGCGCAGTCCGTGCTGCGGGGCGGTCACACGACATATGGCTATGACATCAACCCCGACAGCGAGGCCCGTTTTCGCAGCGAAGGCGGCAGCGGGGGCGCTCTTGGTGACATTGCGGGTGCGCTGGACGCCGTCGTTGTCGTTGTTCTGAACGCCGAACAGACCGAAGCGGTGCTCTTTGGTACCGATGGGGTTGTGCCAAAGCTGAAACCCGGTGCTGTGGTGCTGACCTGTGCAACGGTGCCTCCGGCGTTCGCACGTGAGATGTCTGCGCGTTGCGGGCAGGCGGGCGTGCATTACCTCGATGCGCCCATATCCGGCGGGTCCGTCAAAGCGGCGCAGGGTCAGCTCAGCATCATGGCGTCCGGCACGTCGGAGGCTTTCGCGGCGGCAAAACCGGTTCTGGATGCAACCGCGGAAACCGTTTTTGAGCTTGGGGACGCGGCCGGTGCCGGGTCCGCCATGAAGGCGGTCAACCAGCTGCTGGCGGGGGTGCACATTGCGGCCATGGCCGAGGCGCTGACCTTTGGCATGACGCAGGGTGTTGAGCCGGAACAGTTCCTGGAGGTGATCAGCAAATGCGCGGGCAGCTCCTGGATGCTCGAAAACCGCGCGCCGCATATCATTGCAGGTGACTACGCGCCGCATTCGTCGGTGGATATCTGGCCCAAGGACCTGGGAATCGTTCTGGATATTGCAAAGTCCGCGCGGTTCGGCGCTCCGCTGACGGCGGCTGCGCTGCAGCAGTTTCTGGCGGCCTCCGGCTCCGGTCTGGGCGGCGAGGATGATGCTGCTGTTGCCAAGGTCTATGCCCGTAACGCGGGCCTCAGACTGCCGGGAGACGCATAATGCTGTTGGGATGCATCGGGGATGATTTCACCGGATCGTCGGATCTGGCCAATACGCTGTCCAAGGAAGGGATGCGCGTCGTTCAGTATACAGGCGTGCCCGAAGGGCCGGCCGCAGCGGGTGTTGAGGCAGGTGTTGTTGCGCTTAAATCTCGTTCAACCGATCCGTCTGACGCAGTTGAACAGTCGCTGGCTGCCCTCCGGTGGCTGAGGGCGCAGGGGTGTGAGCAGTTTTTCTTCAAATATTGTTCTACGTTCGATTCAACCCCCGACGGGAATATCGGCCCGGTCGCTGACGCGCTTGCCGCTGAACTTGATGCGCACCGGGTGATTGTCTGCCCCGCATTTCCCGGGACAGGGCGGTCGGTGTATCAGGGGCACCTGTTCGTCAATGATGTCCTGCTGAATGAAAGCGGCATGCAGAACCACCCGCTGACCCCGATGACGGACCCCGATATCCGCCGGTGGCTCAGGCCACAAACAAAACATGGCGTAGGGCATGTACCCGCTGCTGACGTGCTGAAAGGGGCTGAGGCGATCCGCGCGGGCCTCGACGCGGCCCATGAAGCTGGCGCGCTGCACATCGTTGTTGATGCGCTGCAGGATGCAGACCTGCGCGAGATCGGGGCAGCAGCAGACGGTCTGCCGCTGATTACCGGGGGCTCCGGTGTCGCGCTTGGCCTGCCTGCGAATTTCCGGCGGCGTGGTCTGACGTCGGCAGATGGTGCCGCATGGCGGGGGCAGGCGGGCCAGTGTGTGGCGCTGTCCGGCTCGTGCTCCAATGCAACCCGTGCGCAGGTGGCGCTGCACCGAAAAACCAACCCGGCGTTCGAGATCGTTGCAGCCGATGTGATCGAGGGCCGTGTAACCGCGGCCAGCATGGCGGATCAGCTGGTCGCGGCAGACGGCATTCCCCTGGCGTTCAGTTCCGCGGATCCGGATGTTGTGCGGGAAGTCCAGGCCACCTTTGGCCGTGAAGCATCAGCTGCCGCGCTGGAAGGCTTTTTTGCCGAAGTGTCGCGTGAACTGGTCGCACGTGGCGTACCCAAAATCCTGACGGCGGGCGGAGAAACCTCCGGTGCTGTGGTCGAAGGGCTTGCGCTCAGGACGCTGGAGATCGGGCCTGAGATTGACCCCGGTGTGCCGGCATTGCGCGCAGGCGACGATCTGGTCATCGCACTGAAATCCGGGAACTTCGGCGCACCCGATTACTTTGCCAAAGCGGCGGCGGTTCTGGGCGCATAACCCGGCGAAGCCCTGCAAAGGAGTATGTGAGCAGGCGCGGAGCCGGGGCAACCCGTTCCGCGCCCAGTAGTGTTTCCGTCAGTCAGCCTGTTCAGCAGTCCAGCTGAGATCACCGGCGTAACGGTTAGTGACCTCTCCTGTGTCGGCAAGTGTGAAGAGGTGAAGCCAGCGATTGTCAAAGAGCGCGCGGACCTGAGGGTGCCGCTCGAGAATTTCTGATACCGCTTCCTTTGGAGCCGCAACATAGACGGACAGACGCAGCGGATCGTGGCGCAGTTTTTCGCCATCGTGCACTGACTGCCGCGCAAGTCCTGTCCGGAGTGTGCCGCCGTTGCCTTCGACCACACCAATTCCGCCGGTGACATTGTGCAGCAGCTTGTTGCCGGATCCGAAAACCTCCGGCGCAACAGAGGAGCCATAGTACTGCAGACTGATCCAGCTTGCGACGACAACAGGTGCGGTCAGGATGAGTTCCAGCACGGGGAATCCGTTTTCCGCATCCTGCCTGTGATCGTATTCGTGCAGGAAAACCTGGCCCGACAGCGTGTCACTGCTGGTCTGGCTGCGGGGGGCCGCGACAAAGGCGCGGCATCCGGCGAGACCCCATTCAGGACGCGTTTCCGCCCAGTCCCGCGCCCGCACAGCGATGTCTGGCGTGGTCTCGGCTCCCGGCAATCCCGCAAGCCGTTCTTCCCGCGCAAGTTGCCCTGCGGTCCGCAACCAGCCCGTTGCCCGGGAGATGTCCGCCCCGTGTTCCGGCATATCGACGTCCTGAGCGTAAAGCGTGACATCATCTGTCGTGGTGTCGTGCAGCCCGGCGACAAAGACGGTGTCACCCGGTATCTGGATTCCCTGGTCCTCAAGTCCCGCGCGCACCTCCGGACGGTTCAGGATGTTTGCAAGAAGCCGCGCGTTCACTTCGCCGGAATACCCGCCACAGGCACCGCACTGCAGCCCGCTGGCATGCGGATTATTGGCCGCTGTCGCACCGTGACCGCACAGCAGCACGAGACGGGCAAAACCACTGGTCAGAGACATCGCCTTCAGGATGCTGGCCGCCGCAGTGATCTGGGCCTCCGTATCCATATCCGGTTGTGGGCAGGGGGATGCCGTCCCGGGCGCAGGCGCGGTACTGCCCCCCATCGCGTCGCTGACAAGCTTTGCGGCATAAATCGGGCCCGTAGCCTCAACAAAGGCGAAAGACGATACGGCGGCCTGCCGGAAGCGGCCCCAGGCCCTTTGAGCGCGGGCGAGATAACGTTTGTCGTTCTCCGCTCTGGCGGCGCTGGCACCGGCCTGGCCTTCGCCGGAGGTCAGTCCATGGTTCAGCAGCACCGGCAGGCGCAGCTCATCAACGTCTGAGCCACAGGCGCTGTGCCGGGTTGCCAGGCCAAAGAACCCGGCAAATCCGAGGGTCCGGATGCCCGTATCGGCTTTTTCGAGGGCGCGGCGAAACACTTCGGACCGCACGTCAATGCAGAATGCTGCCTGAAGGGCCGGGCGGATGCACGGTGCTGTGGCCTCCCGTGCCGCGAACTGACCGGCAAGCCGCCTTTGGACTGACCTTTCCATGGCTTCCTGCAGGATTTCATTGATCACATGGTCCGCATCAGGTGCTGATGGCGTGGCATGCGCCAGAACGGTGTCCGTCCATTCAGCGGCAAACACCGCACCGAACCGGGTGAACAGAGCCGCCTCCCATGTCAGTGCAATGGCCAGCAGGCTGGTCAGGGTATCGTCGGTGCCGCCCGCAAGCTCGGCTTTCCAGAGCTCGTACCGTGCAACCTGCGCCCAGCCGCCCTGTGCCATCAGAACCTGGTGGAAATATCCCGGAATGGCCGCCTCTGTCAGTCCGAGCGTCCGTGTCGCTTCCTCTATGGCAGAGAGAGGATCGGCGGGCGTTCTTTGGATCAGTGCCCGGAACCCGGAAAACCCCTGAACGTCTGCGCTCAGATCGCTGACAGCAAAGGCGCGCCAGGATGCCCAGGCTGTCTCGTCGCGCGGCGCACTCCACATGGCCTGGCCCGCATCAAAGTAACCGGAGGCCCAGGCCCCTGTGCGTTCGGCGATAAACCCGGGCCAGTCTGTGCCATCCTGCAGTGCCAGAAGATCGGCTGCCAGAGGCAGCTTTTTCCGCGCGACGTCATTCGATTTCGCCGCTGCGGTGAGGGCCGCGACGTCCTTTGGTTTCGACGGATGCGGCGATGCGGCAAGTGCGCCCTGCAGATCCGCTATGGTGATTACCCCGTCCGACATCTGGTCTGCAAACCAGTCGCGGGGCATCGTGAGCGGTGTGTCACTGATACGCGCCAGCAAGCGGCCGGTTTCTGCGAGCGACATGCTGCTTTGGCCCAGGAACGGGTTGACCGCGACGGATGAGGCGAGCGGCCAGACCGGGGGATCTGCCGGCCGGCAGCATCGGCCAGCCGGGCGAGCGTGTCAGTTGAGAGCGGGTGCGAAGTGGAGTCGAGTGCCATATGTGTGTCCTCGGGTTCGGAGCAGGGTATCAGGGGTCAGGAGAATTTTCTGAGGCTGCGGGTGTTCAGCAACCGGTCTGTCAGTGCGTTTGCGTAAAAGCCGTTCGCGATGTGGACGCGCAGGCCGGCAAAAGCGGGCGATCCGGCCCAGTGGGCAAACATGCTCTGAGCAATGGCCACCGAGCCGAAACTTACCAGTGCAAGTGTCATCAGCGACCATTCGAGCAGACCGGGGGTCGGTGTTGCGGGCAGGGCGGGTCCCCAGACAGCCGCGGCGCCGGTCTGGAGGGCAAAATAGCTGAGCGACGCGGTTAGCGCATAAAGCGTGGTTCGCCGTGTCAGCTGAACGGGCGCCCTGTCGGCGAAACCCTGTGCCAGAAGGTAGGCAACGCCAAAGATCAGGATTGCACCGAGCGCCAGCATCTGCGGCGATTTTCCACCCAGCCCGAACAGGGTCGCGACCACTGCATAGATCGACAGCGCAACAGCGAAGGCAAGAGCCACAGCACCAGCGCCGGGCACCGCCACGGGTCCGGGCCTGCGGTTGGCGGTCACAGCTTCGACGGCCGTGCCGGACGACAGGAATGCATGCGCCTTATAGAGCGAGTGCGCCGCGATATGCAGCAGTGCCAGAGAGAACAGAGCAAAGCCGCATTGCAGGATCATGAACCCCATCTGCGCAACGGTCGACCAGGCGAGTGACGTTTTGACGGCCGGTTGTGTCAGCATCACCAGACCGGCCAGGAGCGCCGTCCCGCCGCCGATCAGGACGAGCAGGGCAAGCACTCCCGGTGCCAGCAAGAGCACGTCCGCAAAGCGGATCAGCAGGAAGCCACCGGCATTGATCACACCGGCGTGCAGCAATGCGGAAACCGGCGTGGGTGTCTCCATGACCTCGGTGAGCCAGCCGTGGAAGGGGAACTGCGCGGATTTCAGAACGGCCGCGAGAGCCAGCAGCGCTGCAGCTCCGGTGATCTGCGGTGTCGCCTCGGCACCGGCAGCTCCGGCCAGGATCGCGGCAATATCTCCGGTCCCGAAGGTCGTGGCCAGCAAAAGCGCGGCCGCTATGAGAGCGACGTCACTGATCCGCGCCATAACGGATTTCTTGTACGCGGCGCGTCGTGCAGGGACGCGGTCGCTGTAAAAGGTGAGGAGCTGGTGCAGGAAGAGGCTCGTGGCAATCCACGCAGCGACCAGCAGCATGAGCCCGCCGGCCTGAACAAAGAGCAGAACACTGGCAATGGTCGCGCAGATCAGGGCTGTGAACTTTGGCTGACCATCCTCACCGCGCAGATAAGTCCGGCTGTAGCGCAGCACCACCCAGCCGACAAAACAGACCAGCAGCGCCATTGTCACGGCCAGAGCGTCAACCCTGACAGAGAGGCCTGCCGTGATAAACCCAGTGGTCCCAGGACCCTGCAGCAACAGAACAATGAGAGCCACGATACCGGACACACCGGCCAGAAGAGCGGCCGCTTCGGCGGTGCGCGCGGTGGTCGCCGCAGGCGTTGCAGGGCGCAGGGCTGCCAGCAGCGCGGCAGCCGCCAGCAGGGATGGGGCGATCAGGGCAACAGCGTGAAGGGTCATGGCGGTCTCCGGAGCAGAATGTGTGTTGTGCCGGATGTATGCGAGAGGTTTTCATAAATAAAATATATTGTAAGTAACAATTCATTCTGTTTTATAGAATAAATGGACTTCAACTATCACCACCTGAGGTATTTTCAGGCCGTTGCAGAAGAAGGAAACCTCACCCGGGCAGCAGCGTTGCTGAACGTTTCGCAATCGGCGGTTTCGACCCAGATCCGTCAGCTTGAGGAACGCCTTGGTCAGGACCTGTTTGAACGTCGGGGCCGTGCGCTGCTGCTGAGCGAGGCAGGGCGGATTGCCCTGGATCATGCCAATGCCATTTTCGCTACAGGGCGTGAGATGGTGGCTACACTGCAGCAGACAGGTGCCAGTCGCCGGGCGCTGCGGGTCGGGGCCATTTCGACGCTGTCGCGCAACTATCAGCTGGCGTTTCTCAAACCTCTGCTGGGGCGCCCGGATGTTGAGGTCGTGCTGCGGTCGGGCAGTATGGCCGAACTCAGCACAGCGCTTGCGGCTTTGCACCTCGACCTGGTTCTGACCAACCAGGCACCGCCTGCTGACGCTCTGACCCCATTCAACGTCCAGCAGTTGGATACGCAGAATGTCAGCCTCGTTGGTCCACCCGATGAAAGACTGTCGGGCGCGCCGCTGGAGGAACAGCTGCTGCATGCGCCGCTGATCCTGCCCTCGCGGGCCAGCGGGGTGCGCGCGGGCTTTGATGCTCTGACCGACCGGCTTGGTCTGCGCCCCCAGATCGCCGCAGAAGTAGACGACATGGCCATGATGCGCCTGCTTGTGCGGGACGGGGCGGGGCTGGCCGTCCTGCCGCCCATTGTCGTGAAAGATGAAATCGCGGCAGGCTCTCTTACAGAGCTTGCGGTGCTGCCCGACCTGACCGAAACATTTTACGGCGTGACCGTCGGGCGGCGCTTCCCGAACCCATTGCTGTCGGAGCTGATGCGGCCGGGGTAATGTCAGACCTGTGCGGGCTGGCCATCGCCGACTGCTTCGCGCGGGACGGATACGGCTTTGATCACTGCAAAAACCTGCATGCCGGTGCGCAGGCCGAGTGCGTCACAGGAGCGGCGGGTGATCCGGGCGAGGATCGTGTTACCCCCGGCATCCAGACGGGCCAGTACCCCCGGACCATCCCCCTGGCGCAGTTCGGTCAGAACAGCAGGCAGAACGTTCAGCGCAGAAATGTCCCTCGGCTGCATGGTGGCGATCATGACATCCTGTGCCTCGATCCGGACGCGCAGCATTTTCCCGGGCTCCTGGTCGATGCGCGGCAGAAGAAGAGGCAGACCGCCCGCGTCCAGTTCGCTTAGGCCATCCGCATCGTGCCGGACAAGCCGCGCGGTCATCATCGCCCCGGCAGAGCGCACGCCGAGCGGGGTAACCCCGGGATCACTCAGCACCGCCTGCGCGGGCCCGATGCCGGTGACGCGTCCCGCCTCGATCGCCACAACGGTCGTGGCAAGGCGGGCCACTTCGCTGGCGGAATGGCTGACATAGAGCACGGGCACAGCAAGCTCGTCGCGGATCCGCTCGAAGTAGGGCAGGATGTCCGCTTTCCTCTTTGTATCGAGTGCCGCCAGGGGCTCATCCGCAAGCAGAATCTCCGGGGCGGACAGCAATGCACGGCCTATCGCCACGCGCTGTTTTTCACCGCCCGAAAGCAGAGCGGGCCGCCGGTCCAGCAAATGCCCGATGCCCAGCATGTCGATCACTTTTTCCGGTTTCTCATGGTGCGCATTTGCCGGTGCAAACCGGCGCCCATATAGCAGGTTCTGCCGGACCGTCAGGTGCGGAAAAAGGCGTCCTTCCTGAAAAATGTAGCCGATACGCCGCTGGTGGGGCGGGATCCAGATCGCGCGCTCGGTGTCAAACAGAGTGCGTCCGTTGATCGTTGCGCGCCCTGTGGTCGGGCGCAGAAGGCCCGCGACGGCATTGATGATGCTCGTCTTCCCGGTGCCGGAGCGGCCAAATAAAACAGTGATCCCACGCGGCGCCTCAAAGGAAACGTCCAGGGAGAACCCGTCAAATTCCTGGGTCAGGGCCAACTCCAGCATCAGGCGCCACCGATGCGCCGGGCGATCCGGCGGGCCAGAATTTCAGACAGGAGCAACGCGCCCATCGCGATGGCCACAGAAATCAGTACCAGCCGCAGAGCCTGGTTTTCGCCCCCCGGCACCTGAAGAAAGGCATAGATGGCGGAAGGCACGGTTTGCGTCTGGCCAGGTATGTTAGACACGAAGGTGATTGTCGCCCCGAATTCCCCCATCGCTTTGGCGAAAGCCAGCACCGCGCCGGCCAGAACGCCTGGCAGCATCAGCGGCAACGTCACGGTCAGGAACACCCAGGCGCGTGATGCGCCCAGCGTCCCGGCAGCTTCCTCAAGCTTCGGGTCAACTGCCTCAAGAGACAGCCTGATCGCGCGCACCATCAGCGGAAATGCCATGATTGCCGCAGCCAGGGCTGCACCCGTCCAGTTGAAAGCAAAGCTGATACCGATCAGCGCAAGCAAACTCCCCGCAGGTCCCTGCGGCCCGAAGGTCAGCAGCAGCAGATAGCCGGTGACCACCGGCGGCAGGATCAGGGGCAGCATCACCAGGCCGTTCAGCAGCTGTTTGCCGGGAAAATCGCGCCGCGCCAGAATAACCGCCACCCAGAGGCCAAAGGGCAGACTGCACAGCGTCGCCCAGAAAGCCACGCGCAGCGACAGGACGACCGCCTGCCATTCCTGTGCGCTTAGCCACTCCATCGGTTGCCTACTCCGTACCTGCGGCAAAACCCAGCCGTGTCAGCACCTTATCTGTCTGCGGGCTGCGAAGATAGTCAAGGAAACCGCGCGCTGCCCCGGAGGGTTCAGACGCCACCGCAGCCGCCGGGTACACAATTGGCTGGTGGCTTTCTGCAGGAAAAACGGCAACCGCTTTAACGCGGGCGTCAGCAAGCGCATCTGTGGCGTAAACGATACCATAGGGGGCGGCACCGGTGGCTACGAGGGCGAGGGCCGCGCGCACGTTGTCCGTCTGTGCCGTCCGTTTGGCAACACTCTGCCACAATCCGAAATTCGACAACGCCTCTTTCGCATAAAGACCGGCCGGAACAGCATCCACGAGAGCAACCGCGAGCCTGCCGTCCCCGATCAGGCCGGCAAGATCGGTTTGCGCGCTCAGTTCAACCGGGGGCGCGTCAGGGTTTGCAGCAATCAGTACGAGCTTGTTGCCGGCCAGATCAAATCGTGTGGTTGCGTTGATCCGCCCCTGTTGTTCCAGGTGATCCATCCAGGCTGTATTCGCCGAAACGTAGACGTCTGCAGGTGCGCCAAGGCTGATCTGGCGGGCGAGGACGGATGAGCCGGCAAAAGAGAACGCAACGCTGTGCCCGCTTTCTTCTTCAAAACCGGTTGCGATTTCCACAAGCGCAGTACGCAGGCTTGCCGCAGCGAAAACAGTGATCTGCTCTGCCCGTGCCGGTGCGGACGTCAGCACCAGTGAACACATCAGCGAGATCAGCAACTTTGCGAAAGAAGAGGACATGAAAACACTGTCCTTCAGACGTTCCGCGGGTGCAAGCCCTGCTGTATACTGACGCTGGATGTCAGCAGGCCATGGTTTGTTGTGATCCTGACAGAAAGTGACATTCGGGGGCAGTTCATGCGCACGCTAGGTGAAATTCTCGAAATCAGCGCCGGGCGCAAAGGCGGTGAAGCAGCCATTTTTGATGGTTTTGAGCCGTCGTTGTCCGTACAGGAGGTGGCGGCCATTCCGGATGACAGATGGCTGGCACAGATGACCCGGTCCATTTTTCAGGCCGGTTTCAACTGGAAAGTTGTCGATAACATGTGGCCGGGTTTCGAGGCTGCATTCCGCGGATTTGATCCCGGGCCCTGTGCTTTCATGGATGATGAATGGTTTGATGCGCTGGTCACGGACACATCAATCGTACGGCACGGCCCTAAAATTCGTGCGGTACAGGAAAATGCGGCGTTCATCCTTGATGTCCGGAAAGAGCATGGCAGTTTCGGCCGGATGATCGCGGACTGGCCCCGCGAGGATTACGCGGCACTGCTGCTGCGCCTCAAGGCGGACGGGTCACGTCTTGGTGGCACAACGGGCCAGTATTTTCTGCGTTTCATGGGGGTTGATGGCTATATTCTGTCACGCGATGTGGTGGGGCGGCTGATTGCCGAAGGGGTCATCGACAAAGTACCGGCATCGAAGAAGGCGATGATGACGGTTCAGGAAGCCTTCAACGAATGGTCGCGCGATTCCGGACGGTCCCTGAAAGAGATCAGCAGAATTCTGGCCACCAGCACGGGCTAGGCGCGCAGGCGCGCAGCACCAACTGTACTGAGCACCAGCATGACCGCAGCCGTGGCAAGGCACAGGGGCAGGCCACCAAGCTGATAGCTTGCGCCGGACAGAACGGTGCCCAAAAGGCGGCCCGTCGCGTTGGCCATATAGTAAAAACCCACGTCCATCGTGACCCTGTTTCCAGTACTGAAAGCGAGGATCAGATAGGAATGCAGTGCGGAATTGACCGCAAAGACAGCACCAAATAGCAGCAGGCCTGCGACCAGTGTGACCGTGAGCCAGGGCGCAGGTGACCCGGCCAGCCAGACCAGAAGCGCAAGCATTGCCGGAATCGCGATCAAAGCCGCGCTCCAGTTGCGCGCGGCGGTGATCAGCGCACTGGCCGGACGGGCCGCAGTCCGCAGCAGCCGTGGGGCTGAGGCCTGGACAGCACCGTAAAGGATAATCCAGAGCGCCATGAAGCTGCCGATCATGAAGAACGCGGCGCGGTTTCCGGCGTCTGTCCCGTCAGAAAGAACGGCGTAGAAATAGACCGGTATGCCCACCACAAACCACACATCGCGCGCGCCGAACAAAAACACGCGCGCGAAGCTGAGCCAGTTGATATTTGTATTATCCGAAAACACTTCGCGGAACTTCGCGTCCTTGCGTCCGGTGGGCAGACCGGGCGGCATGCCCGCCAGCACAGCGACCAGGACAACACCGAGCACAGCTGCCATCCCAAGAACGGCTGCCTGCAGACCGGCCAGACCCAGCAGGACGGCTCCAAGCAGAAAGCCGAAGCCCTTAACCGCGTTCTTGGACCCGGTCAGCAATGCAACCCATCGGAACAGGCCGCCATCACCATCCGGTGCCAGCAGCTTCACCGCCGACTTGGCGCTCATCTTGGAAAGATCCTTTGCCACGCCGGAGGCACCCTGAACTGCCATGACGAAAACGACAGAGGCCCCGATACTCCACACCGGATCAAGCGCAGTCAGTGCCAGCAGCGCGCCGATCTGAATGATCAGCCCGGCATAAAGCGTGCGCGTCAGACCAAACCTCGCGGCAATCCATCCGGCGCTGAGGTTGGTCACCACCCCGGCGATCTCATAAAGCACAAAGAGGTATGCCAGCTGGACCGGAGAAAAGCCCAGCGTGTGAAAGTGCAGAAGCACAAGCATGCGCAGCGCGCCATCGGTGAGCATGAACGCCCAATAGGCGGCGGTCACCGCGAAATAGGCGGTCAGACGGGTATCTTTGCGCGCAGGTGTTTTCATCAAAGGCTGGCGCTGACCATCCCCGCTACATCCACGAGCCGGTGCGCGTAGCCATATTCATTATCGTACCAGACATAAACTTTGAGCTGGGTGCCGTTCACAACCATTGTCGACGGCCCATCCACAATGCCGGACCTCGTATCATTGGTATAGTCTGCGCTGACCAGCGGCCGGTCCTCGTAACCCAGAATCCCTTTCAGCGGACCGTCGGCCGCCGCACGGAACAATGCGTTCACCTCATCGACTGTCGTCTCACGCTCCAGCTCGAACACGCAGTCGGTCAGCGATGCGTTCAGCAACGGAACCCGCACGGCATGACCATTCAGCCGGCCCTTCAGTTCCGGATAGATCAGGGTGATTGCGGTGGCACTGCCCGTTGTGGTGGGGATCAGGGAATTGAGCGCAGAGCGGGCGCGCCGCAGGTCTTTGGCCGGCCGGTCCACAATGGTCTGCGTGTTTGTGACGTCGTGGATTGTGGTGATTGATCCGTGTCTGATGCGCAGGTTTTCGTGGATGACCTTAACCACCGGGGCGATGCAATTCGTCGTGCAGCTGGCCGCGGTGATAATGCGGTGTGTATCAGGATCGTAGACGTCATGGTTGACGCCATAGACGATGTTTGCCGTTGGCCCATCTTTTACAGGTGCGGAAACCACAACCTTTTTGACGCCCGCGTCGAAATACGGGGCGAGGGCAGCTTCGGTTTTAAAGGCACCGGTGCAGTCGATCACCACGTCCACGCCACCGAGCGGCAGGTCTGAGAGCCTGCGGTTGCTGTATACAGGCAGGCGCTTTCCATCGATTGAAATCGCGTCCGGGGCGGAACTGAACCGCGCGGGCCAGCGTCCGTGGACCGTATCAAATTCCAGCAGATGTGCATGCATCTCCGGGTCGCCTTCGGCATCGTTGATCCAGGCGATGTCCATTCCGGCTTCGAGCATCGGACGCAGAGCCAGTTTGCCGATACGTCCAAGCCCGTTCAGAGCAAAAGTCGTCATATCCCGTTTCTTTCAGTTTATGCCCGCCGGGCTGTTCACGGACCGCCCGCATAGCGCGGGTTTATGTGAGATTTATGACAGTTGCACGCAGAGACAGAAAAACGCCGCCGGTTCCCCGGCGGCGCTGTCAATTCGGCTGGTCTGTCGCTCAGGCCGCGGCGGGCTCGGGCTCGCGCGCGGCGCGTCCGCGCTGCATCATCACGACCAGCAGCAGCAACACCAGACCCGGAATGAAGACCAGTTCCTTGGGCAGCTGATCTGCCGGGGCTTTGACGGCTGTGATGGTCACAAAGTCATCGCCGTAGAAGTCATAGCCCTGGAACACTTCTGCATAGGGTGTTCCAAAGAGCGGCTCTTCCAGCGTGACCGTGTCACCGTCCGGCACCGTCAGCAGACCAAGCGCATCCATCCGGCTGCCTTCGGCTTCATCGCCGACGGTCACCAGCAGGGTGGTTTCCAGCGGCTCGCCGGTGTCGAAGTCCGGACCGTTGACCACCACGCGGAACTCTTTCCCCGGTGCAGCGGCTTCAACCGTCTCGGCAAAGGCGGCCGGTGCGATATCCTCGAACGGAGGCTGCAGGCGGTCCATGAAGAAGTCCGGACGGAAGAGCATGAACGAAATGAAGATCAGCAGGATGCTTTCGTAGATGCGGCTTTTGGTCAGGAAATAGCCCATTGTACCCGCCGTGAAGACGAGGATCGCAATGCTGGATATCACAAAGACCAGGATGCCCTGCGCCCAGCCCACATCGATCAGCAACAGATCGGTGTTGAAGATGAAGACGAAGGGCAGGGCGATAGTCCGCAGGCTGTAGAAGAACGCGGTAAAGCCGGTTTTGATTGCATCACCACCGGAGACCGCCGCAGCCGCAAAGCTTGCCAGCCCCACAGGCGGTGTCACGTCCGCCATGATCCCGAAGTAGAACACAAAGAGGTGCACGGCGATCAGCGGCACGATCAGACCGGACTGTGCGCCGAGCTCCACGACAACGCCCGCCATCAGTGACGACACAACGATGTAGTTCGCCGTTGTTGGCAGGCCCATGCCGAGGATCAGCGACAAAAGCCCCACCATCATCAGCATCAGGATCAGATTGCCGCCCGACAGGAACTCGACGAGATCGGCCATAACCTGGCCAACGCCCGTCAGGGTCACTGTACCCACGATCACACCCGCAGTGGCGGTTGCAAGACCGATACCAATCATGTTGCGCGCACCGTCAATGAGGCCCTGCAGCAGATCGACTACGCCGTCTTTGAAACGCTCGACCAGAGCACCACCTTCGCCACGGAAAATGGCTTTCATCGGTTTCTGGGTCAGCAGGATGACGAAGAGCAACATGGTCGCCCAGAACGCCGACAGACCGGGTGATTTCTGTTCGATCATCAGGAAGTAGACCAGCACAATGATCGGGAGCAGGAAGTACAGACCGGATTTGTAGATTTCGCCAACAACAGGCAGCTCAACTTCTTCGGCATTGGGGTCATCGGGTTCCAGATCGGGCACCGATGCCGCCATCCAAAGAAGCAGCGCGTAGGTCACAAAGATCAGAACAGACAGGATAACGGCCGAGTTCGAGGTCGCGGCAACGATCCAGCCCACAGGGTACTGCACACCATAGCAGAGGCCTGCAAAGCCCACAAAGAACGCTGCCATACCGCCAATGGTCTTGCCCATCGACACGACGCGGTTGCCCAGTGTCGGCATGTTGTTCTTTACCGCTTCCAAGTGCACGATGTAGACCAGCGCGATGTAGGAAATTGTCGCGGGCAGGAAGGCGTGGGTGATCACTTCGACGTATGATATGCCCACATATTCCACCATCAGGAAGGCGGCAGCGCCCATAACCGGCGGCATGATCTGCCCGTTCACGGAGGAGGCCACCTCTACCGCGCCGCCCTTTTCGGAAGAGAAGCCCACGCGTTTCATCAGCGGAATTGTGAAGGTGCCAGTGGTGACAACGTTGGCAATCGATGAGCCGGAGATCAGGCCCGTGGCAGCGGAGCCCACAACGGCCGCTTTGGCCGGGCCACCCTTAAGGTGCCCGAGGGCACCAAAGGCCATTTTGATGAAATAGTTGCCGGCGCCCGCCTTATCGAGCAGCGCGCCAAAGAGCACGAAGAGGAACACGAACTTCGTCGAAACACCCAGTGCGATGCCAAACACACCCTCTGAGGTGATCCACATGTGGCTCATAGCTTTCTGCAGCGAGGCACCTTTCCAGCGGATTACATCAGGGACCCAGCTGGAGGAGCCAAAGAACACGTAAGCCAGGAAAATGGTGGCGATGATCGCCATCGCAGGCCCCAGCGCGCGGCGTGCCCCTTCGAACAGAATGATCAGACCCGCAAGCGCAAACCACTTGTCCACGTCATCCGCGAGGCCGCCGGAATTTACGATTTTGTCGTAGAAAATATACCCGTACATCGCAATGCCTGCACCGGCGATGGCAAGGCCCCAGTCCTGCAGCGGGATGTAGTGGCGCGGACTGGATTTGAACATCGGGTAGGCCATGAAGGCCAGAAAGATTGAGAACGCCAGGTGGATCTGACGGGAGTTGTTGATGACCGAACCAGGCAGAAGCTGGTTGGCAAGAGGGGATGCCAGGATCACCTGAAACAGCGACCAGATGATTGCGGTGATGGCGAGAAATGTGCCCACCGCCCCGACAGGGTTACGCCCGCCTGCGTCAGATGAAGCTACGAGGTCTGCCAGTTCTTCGTCGGATAGCGCGCGTCCGCCGCCGGTCTGATCGGCCATGGTTACTGTCTCCCTGGAATACCGCTGAAACGGCTTTTGCTTAAATTATTATGCCCGCCGGAGCGGGTTGAATAGAGGGCGGACCGCGCCGCCCTCTGCCGTCAGTAAGAAGCCGGGATCTTATTCAATCCAGCCTTTTTCTTTGTAGTACTTCGCAGCACCGGGGTGCAGCGGTGCGGACAGACCGGCTGTCGCCATTTCTTCGGCTTCGAGGTTCGCAAATGCCGGGTGCAGCTTTTTGAAATCGTCGAAGTTGTCAAAGACTGCGGAAACGACTGCATAGACCGCATCCTCGGAAACCGCCGAAGACGTCACAAACGTCGCGCCCACACCAAAGGTGCTCACGTCGCCGTCCGTACCGCGGTACATGCCGCCCGGGATTGTCGCGGACCGGTAGTAAGAGTTGTCGTTGATCAGCGACTCGATCTCGGCGCCGGACACTTCAACCAGCACGGAATCACATGCGGTGGTTGCTTCCTGGATCGAACCGGACGGGTGACCAACGGTGTAGATCATCGCGTCAATCTGGTTGTCGCAGAGCGCTGCAGACTGCTCAGCCGCTTTCAGTTCGGACGCCAGTGCCAGATCGCCGGTTGTCCAGCCCATCTTTTCCATCACAACTTCCATTGTGCCGCGCTGGCCGGAACCCGGGTTGCCGATGTTCACGCGCTTGCCTTTGAGGTCAGCGAAAGAGCTGATGCCTGCATCCGCACGCGCCACAACAGTGAAGGGCTCCGGGTGCACAGAGAACACAGCACGCAGGTCTTCGAATGCGCCCTGCTCCTCAAAGCGGGAGGTGCCGTTGAATGCGTGGTACTGCCAGTCGGACTGTGCCACACCGAACTCCAGCTCGCCTGCGCGGATGGTGTTGATGTTGTACACAGAACCACCTGTGGACTCGACCGAACAGCGGATGCCGTGTTCCTTGCGGCCTTTGTTGACCAGACGGCAGATCGCGCCACCGGTCGGATAGTATACGCCGGTCACACCACCGGTGCCGATTGTGATAAACTCTTCGGCCATTGCCGCCGGAGCCATCAGCATCGCCAGGCTGGCGCCGGCTGCTGTCAGTTTGAGTTTGTTAAACATTGATTTCTCCCATTTGTTTTTTGGTCGTCTTTTAACCGCCCGTCACACCGGACAGACGGCTGTTATTACTTTTCATCTCAGCAATCCGTGTCTGAAACGCTTTGCCTCCAGTACCGGGCAGCCTGCCAATCGGTGTCGTTGCAAAAAAGGCCCGCTGCGTCAGATGAAAAGAAATCCGGTGAATCGCCCCGAATGATGAACCGCGGCGTTGTGGGTTGCAAGGCAGGGTTTATCTGCACGGCTCCGGTTGCAACCGGAAGTCCGTTATCCGGCCTGTTTTTCAGGCTGAAGTGGCGCAACGACGGCGCGACATCCGGCAAAACAACCACGCGCTCCCCCCATCCCGTTTCTGCGTCCCCCCTGATACCGGTTAACATTTCAGAGCATTGTCACTCAGGGTGTCATATGCTTCACAGCAAACAGTTCAACTGGGGAGATTTCGAATGTCACATGTGTTTGGTCGGCACTCTAAGACCAGTCCTCGACGTGCGTCTATAGGCAAAGGTGCCTACATCTATGATGCTGATGGGAAAGAATATTTTGACGGATCGGGTGGTGCGGCGGTCTCCTGTCTCGGCCACAGTGATCCGGATGTGATCGCAGCGATTCAGGCGCAGGTTGGACAACTTGCCTATGCGCACACCAGTTTTTTCACGTCTGACCCTGCAGAAGAACTGGCAGACAGGCTGGTCCAGGCCGCGCCGGGCAGCCTGGAAAAGGTCTATTTTGTCTCAGGCGGCTCGGAAGCTGTCGAGGCTGCGCTCAAGCTCGCGAGGCAGTATTTTGTCGAAATCGGTGAGCCGCAACGGCATCGGTTTATCGCGCGCCGCCAGAGTTATCACGGCAATACACTGGGTGCTCTGGCCACGGGCGGTAACGAATGGCGCAAACAGGCCTTCGCCCCGATCATGGTTGAAACATCACTGATTTCTCCGTGCTATGCCTATCGCGGACAGCAGGACGGCGAGACCGCCTTTGACTACGGCCAGCGTGTCGCCAACGAACTGGAAGCCGAACTGGAGCGCGTTGGGCCCGAAACGGTCATAGCGTTCGTGGCCGAACCGGTCGTCGGCGCGACCCTCGGCGCAGTGGCATCGGTCGATGGCTATTTCCGGCGGATCCGCGAGATCTGTGACCGGTACGGTATTCTGCTGATACTGGATGAGGTGATGTGTGGCATGGGCCGTACTGGCAGTCTTTTCGCGCATTCACATGACGGGATCACAGCAGACATTGTCACGATCGCCAAAGGACTGGGTGCCGGGTACCAGCCGGTTGGTGCCATGATGTGCACCGCTGCGATCCATGATGCCATTGCCGCAGGCTCCGGTTTTTTCCAGCACGGACACACGTACATCGGCCATCCAACAGCCTGCGCGGCAGGCAATGCCGTCGTTTCCAAGCTGACCGGCGGTCTCGTGGAGAATTGTGCGGCCATGGGGGAAAAGCTGCAAAATGCGCTGCAGAGTGCGTTTGGTCAGCACCCGCACATAGGCGATATCCGCGGAAGGGGCCTGTTCATCGGACTGGAAATTGTTGAGGACAGGGCCAGCAAAAAGCCTTTCGATCCATCGGCCGCGACCCACAAAAAACTGAAAAGCACTGCCTTTGAAAACGGGCTGTTGTGCTATCCCATGGGAGGGACAGTGGACGGACGGCACGGCGATCACATCCTTCTTGCGCCGCCCTTCATCATCGAAGACGCACATGTGGACGAGATCGTCAGCAAACTGGAAAAAACATTTTCTGCAGTGTTTTAGGATGTTCTCCTAATCTGTCCGGAAGCCGATGCTGCGGATGAACCTGCCGAAGTCCCCGCGTTGAGCTTCTGCGTACATGCGGGCCTTGGCCAGTGACCAGGGTGTCTCTTCGCGGCCGGCCCGCCGTCGGTTGTCGTATTCCTCAATGTCTTCGCGGGATGTGTTCCGGTACTGATCCGAATGCACGGTGGCTTCCAGCGACAGGCGCGGGCTGATCCGGGCCGGATCAACCGGATACCCGACTGCCATGCCGGCGACAGGAAATACGTGATCCGGCAGATCAAAGAGATCCCGTACTGCATTCATATGATTGCGGATTGTGCTGATCGGGCAACAGCCCAGACCCGCAGCCTGCGCCGCAGTCATGAATGCGTTCAGGGCGATGCCTGCATCCAGAGATGCGTTGAAAAAGGCATCGAGGTGGTCGTTAGGGAAGCCTTCATGGTGCCAGGACTGGATCTGCCGTTGCCGCCGGTTGTCCGCGAGGAAAACGACAAAGCAGGGCACATCTGCGATCCACTCCTGAGCGGACAGCAGATTGCGCAACTGATCCGTCCTGGCGGGGTCCTCAACGATAAGAATATCACGCTGCTGCAGATCGCTTTTGGACGGCGCCGCCAGTGCGACAGCAGCGAGCGTTTGCAGTACGGTTGCCGACGGAACATCCGGGGTGAACCTGCGACACGCGGCCCGCCCCGCCATGGCATTCAAAAGCGGGTTGTTCTGCAGACCTTCAGGGACGTTCGGCGCGTTACCAAAGCGTTGTTTTAACAGATCGGACAGTTGCACCTCAGTCATCGAGAGGGCGCAATATACTGTAAGCCTTTCTTACGAAAACCATTAGAACATATTCCTTCTCGTTAGCTATTCTCGAAGTTATATCTTGCTCAAACCAAAATCCACAAGCCGGGAGCACCGTGTGGCGGGCGAAGCCGAAAAACTGGATGTGTCGGTCTGGCGTGGCGGAGAAGATGGCGCGTATCAGACATTTGAGGTCCCGGCTTATGAAAGCCAGACCATTCTGGACGTGGTGTCTTGGATCCAGCAATATGCCGATCCGACGCTCACCTACCGCTTTGCCTGCCGTGTGGGCATGTGCGGGTCATGCGCGATGATGGTGAACGGACGGCCGCGCTGGACCTGCCGCACCCATATCAAAACTGTGGTCAAAGACGGTGCGGTCCAGGTAGGCCCGTTGCGCAACCTGCCGGTCATCAAGGATCTGGCGGCGGACATGGACCCGTTTTTTGACAAGTGGGTGGCGGCCGGAGGTGTGCATACCCCCAGTGCAACCCGCCATGATGCGATCGAAGCAATTGATCCGGGCGACAGCACGCGCGTTGAGGCAAGCGCGGGCATTGAGTGTATCAACTGTTCGGTGTGCTACGCGGCCTGCGACACGGTTGCCGGCAACGCCGACTACCTTGGGCCCGCGGCGTTGCAGCGCGCATGGACGCTGTACAATGATGCAAAGCACGACGCCCGTTCAGAAATCCTGGATGCCGTGTCCGGGGCCGGGGGATGCCATAACTGCCACTCAATGGGCAGCTGCACTGTGTACTGCCCCAATGAACTGGACCCGATGTCGGCCATCGCCGGGCTGAAACGCGAAACCAGCCGCAACTTTTTCAGAAAGCGTCGGTAAACAATGCTGAACGTGCACCTCTACATGGTTCAACGGATCTCGGCGCTCATCATGGCGCCGCTGACGCTGGGCCATATTGCCGTGATGATCTATGCAGTGCAGGGCGGACTTTCTGCAGAAGAAATCCTCGGCCGCACGCAGGGATCAGCTTTCTGGTTTCTGTTTTACGGCAGTTTCGTCGTCGCCGTTTCTGTCCATGCGGCCATTGGTCTGCGCGTCATTGTGCATGAACACACCGGTCTCAAGGGTGCAGGCCTGAGCGCACTTACCTGGGGGACGGCTCTGGTGCTGTTCGCACTGGGCGCGCGTGCCGTCTGGGCCGTGACAGCCGGAGGCGGCGCATGAAGTATTCCCGCGCACATCCGCTCTGGCTGGCCTTTGTGCTGCACCGGGTTTCCGGACTGGCGCTGGCGCTTTTCCTGCCCTTACATTTCTGGGTGCTGTCCTATGCGCTCACCCAGCCGGAAAAGCTGAACCAGTTTCTGAGCTTTGCCGATCAGCCAATTGTTAAGGTTGCGGAATTCGGGCTTGTGTTCCTGCTGGCGGTTCACATGGCCGGCGGTCTGAGGCTCATGGCGATGGAGTGGCTGCCCTGGTCTGCACCGCAGAAAACCCTGGCTGCCGGCGCGGTCGGCTTCGCGTTTCTGCTGTCCGGTTCGTTCTTTTTGCAGGTGATCTCCGTATGAAAACTGAAATCGACCGCCATGACACAGACATCCTGATCCTTGGCACCGGCGGCGCGGGTCTCTTCGCAGCACTTCACGCCCAGCAGTCCGCGCCTCCGGGCACCAAAATTACGATCGCGGTAAAAGGCCTGATTGGTAAATGCGGATGCACGCGCATGGTCCAGGGGGGTACAATGTTGCGCTGGGCGGTGGGGACACCGTCGAGCGGCATTTCATGGACACCATTCATGGAGGCAAATGGCTGCCGGATCAGGACATGGCCTGGCGGCTCTGCGAACAGGCTGTGGTGCGGATCACCGAGCTGGAAAATGAGATCGGGTGCTTTTTCGACCGAAACGCCGACGGAACGCTGCACCAGAAGGCTTTTGCGGGACAGACCGCGGACCGAACCGTACACAAGGGTGATCTGACGGGTATCGAGATCATAAACCGGCTTATGGAACAGGTGCTCTCTCGACCGGTCGAGAAACTGCAGGAACACCGGGCGATTGGTCTCATTCCGACAAAGGACGGCAGTGCGCTGGCCGGAGTTCTGATGATCGACATGCGCACGGGGCGCTTCCGTTTTGTGCGGGCTAAAACTGTGCTGATGGCCACCGGCGGTGGCCCGACCATGTACCGTTACCACACCCCAAGTGGCGACAAGACGATGGACGGTCTCGCGATGGCACTGCGGGCAGGGCTGCCGCTGCGCGATATGGAAATGGTTCAGTTTCATCCGACCGGCCTGCTGGCGGGCAGTCACAGCCGGATGACGGGGACCGTGCTCGAAGAAGGGCTTCGGGGCGCCGGTGGGCAGCTTCTGAATGCTGCGGGTCACCGGTTCATGTACGACTACGACGGTCTGGGCGAGCGGGCGACACGCGATGTGGTCAGCCGCGGTATTTACGCAGAGATGCGCAAGAACAACGATCCTGAACAGGAAGGCATGTTCATTTCGATGGCACATCTGGGCCCGGAGAACGTGCGGCAGAAATTCAAAGGCATGGTCAAGCGTTGCGCGGACAGCGGGTTTGATCTGGCGGGGGGGCTCGTCGAGGTTGTGCCAACAGCGCACTATTTTATGGGCGGCGTGGTCGTGGATGTGGATACGCGCACCGCTCTGGAAGGTCTCTATGTTGCGGGGGAGGATGCAGGCGGCGCGCATGGATCAAACCGCCTTGGTGGCAACGGTGTCGCGAATTCCACGGTTTATGGCGGGATCGCAGGCGATGTCATGGGGCAGGACATCCGCAGGTTCACCAATCTGCGCGATCCGGATGAAACCGTGCTGGAGGCCGAAGTCACCCGCGCCCTGCGCCCGCTCCAGCGCAAAGCGGCGTTGGTACAGCCGCTGCGCAACCAGTTGCAGGAAGCAATGTGGGAAGACGTGGGCGTCATGCGCACAGCCGATGGCCTCACGCGCGGGCTTGGTCGTATCCGCGAGGTCAGCGCCGAGCTTTTGGAAACCGGTGTGTCGGGCGAGAATCTCGCGTTTAATCTGACATGGCATGACTGGCTCAACCTTGCGAGCCTGTGCGAGATTTCGGAGGTGATCGCCAAAGCGGCACTGGCGCGTGAAAACTCACGCGGCGCGCATTACCGCGAGGATTTCCCGGAAGAAGGCGCGATGATCGACAGCTATTTCACTGTGGCGCGTCGCAATGATGAGGATGTTGCGGTCACGCGTGAGGACGTCCGGTTCACAGTGGTGCGCCCGGGCGAGACCATTCTGCCTGACGGTGAGCCGGAATCGCTGGTGGCCGCGCAATGACCGAAGCTGCCCTTATCGTGCTGTCATGCCTTGCGAGCCTGGTGGTCGCATTTGTCACGGCGCGTATGACGGCACATAACGATCTGGCCCGTCTGCGCGAGGAGATGAAGCTGGACTACTCCGTTGAGTCCGCCATCCGCCATCTTCTGGAAAATGAGAACTATCAGAAACGCAGTCTGAAAAAGATCCGCCACCACCTGCGCGGCTTCAGCGATGACGACGCGCTGCGTCAGGCGCTCGTTCGGGCGGGTGCGGTTGCGTTTTCAGGTGACGGCGACAATGAGATGTGGGGCCTCGTCTCGCGCAACAGGGAGGACTTCCGATGATCCCGATCAACCTTATTGAGAGCACAGCAGAGACGCTGATGGACAAGGCAGCCATCGAGATTCCGCAGGATTACCTTGATGGGCTGAAGGCGGCATCGAAGACTGAGGATGGCGATCTTTCCTCGTTTGTTCTCAAGGCGATGCTGGACAATTACGAAGCGGCCAAAGAGGACCGTCGCGCCATGTGCGGCGATACCGGCGTGCCGCGCTGGTTCGTGAAAATGGGTAACGAGGCCCGCATCGAAGGCGGCCCCGTGGCACTTGAAGGAGCGCTGCGGCGTGCGACGGCCAATGCGACCACGGGCATCCCCCTGCGCCCGAACCGTGTACACCCGCTGTGGCGCACGGATCACAACAACAACGTCGGCATCGGCGCGCCCGAAATTGAATATGGGTTTGAACCGGACGGCGACTGGATCGACCTGATCACGGTACACAAGGGGGGCCTATTCGGCACCGATTACCGGATGCTTTTCCCCTCGGACGGCATCCAGGGGATCAAACGGTTTTACCTCGACAGCCTGATGGCATTCGGCAAAAGGGGCCTGGCTTGTCAGCCGGCGATCATCGGGATCGGTCTGGGCGGGTCAAAGGACACCTGCATGGTGCTGGGCAAACGTGCCGCAACCCTGCGCACCGTGGGCAGTCGGAACTCGGACCCGAAAATCGCTGCGATGGAAGATGAGTTCAGGGAGTTGGGCAATTCCATCGGTATGGGCGCGATGGGGTTTGTCGGCAAGAACATGGTGATCGACTGCAACATCGAGGTTGGTTACTGCCACACGGGCGGCATGCAGATGTCTGTGCATGCGTTCTGTCTGTCGTCGCGCCGTGCTGTTGCGCGCATCTGGCCGGATGGGCGTGTCGAACACCGTACGGACCCGGACTGGTTCACGGACTATCAGCGGCGTGAAAGCGTAGACTGGGAACCGGCGCTGGAGGCTGCGGAATGAGCCTGCGTGAAGTTGTTCTGAGCACCACCCCCACGGCAGAAGCCGTTGCCGACCTGAAGCTGGGCGATATCGTTTACCTTGACGGGCTGATCTATACCGCGCGCGAGGGCGTTTACATGCGCGCGCTTGAGGAAAACGCCAACATCCCGATGGAACTGCCCGCGCAGAGTGCCGCAAATTTCCATTGCTCGCCGGCGGCGGTGATCCGTGAGGACGGGTCCTTTGATCTCGGGGCCGTCACCGCGACCGCGAGCTTCCGGTTTGCCAAGTGGCTGCCGGAATGGATGGCCCGCACCGGCGCACGGCTCATCATTGGTAAAGGTGGCATGTCTTCAAAGGATTACCGGGAATACTTTGTGCCCAACGGCGCGGTGTACCTGTCGACGGTCGGCTATGGCACAGGGGCGCTTCTGGGGCGTGGTGTCGAAACCGTTGAGGCTGTTCACTGGCATGAGGAGCTGGGAATTGCCCAGGCCATGTGGGTGATCCGGGCGCGCCGTATGGGACCCTTTATCGTCGCATCAGATATGAACGGCGATTGTCTCTTCGAGCGTGAAAATGCGCGGATCGAAGAGAACATTGACCGGATTTACGAAGGCACCAAACCCGCGGTGATGCGGCGCTATGGGGAGACCGACGACCGGTCAGATGAAATCATTGGTTAAAGTCCGTGCTGCTCCAGCGCGGCGCGTGTTGCGGGTCTGGCCCGCATGGCTTCCGCATGGGCATGGATTTTCGGAAATTCGCCTGAGCTGATGTCGTTGGCTGCCATCCAGCGATGCGCCAGAAAGAAATAGGGATCGCACATCGAGTATTGTGCGCCGAGGACCCAGGGCCCCTGTAACAGATGATCCTCAATCAGGCGCGCGCATTCGGCCATATTCGCCGGGACTTTGTCTTTCATCGCCGTGATGGCGTCCGGGCTGTCCGCATAGCGGGCACCACGCAGTTTATGCGCAAAAGCCGGGTGCATGGTCGAGGCAAGATAGAGGTTCGCGGACTGCGCTGTGGCGAACCCAAAGGGGTCTTTCGGGGCCAGTTCCTTTTCGGGATGTGCCTGAGCAAGATAAGCGAGTATGGCGGGGTTTTCTGTAAGCACGCCGTGTGGCGTCGCAAGCGCAGGCACGCGGCCGCGTGGATTGATCGACAGATAGGTGTCGCTCTGGTGCTCGCCGTCGGGCACCGATAGAACCTGTGTCTGATACCGCGCACCGATCTCTTCGAGAAGGATATGCGCGGCCAGCGCCGATGAACCTTTTGCCAAATAAAGCGTGTACACGTGTGCCTCCTGTCATTCTGCAGCAAGGATGGCGCGCGGTCAGGAAAGTTCAAGCGCCAGGGTCTGGAATGGTGTGATTGCTTCGGGCAGATCCACGATACCCAGCCCCGCCGAGGTGTTGAGACGCCACTGGCCGTCCCGGAGCGGCATATCATCGAGGAAAGCATCCCGCAGAGGGTTCGGGTTTGCGTCGACTTCCAGCACACCCGGTCCGCCAGCGGCTGCCAGCAGATGTGCCGATGCGACCAGGCCAACACCGCCGCCCAGGAAATGCGGGCAATAGGTCACGGCAGCTTTGTGCGCGTCCTGAGCGACCCGCAGGCACCCGGTCACGCCCCCCATTTGGCCACGTCCGGCTGAAGGAAAGACAGGTGACCCTGTGCGAGCACCGCCTGAAATTCGGTAAGTCCCGCGATGTTTTCCCCGGCGGCCAGGGGCATGGTGCCGGTGTTGGCAAGCGCCATCCATTCTGATGCAGGTCGGTCTGCGGGCAGCGGCTCTTCGAGCCAGGTGAGGCCGAGGTCAGCGCCAGCGGTCATAAAGGTCAGCGCCTGCATCACATCCCAGGCCTGGTTTGCATCCGCGCAAAGTGTCTCACCGGTCAGAAGCTCAGATTTCAGCTGCGACAGCAGTTCCAGATCCCTTTCCAGGTTGAAACCAACCTTGACCTTGAACCGGGAAATGCCCTGTTGCCTGGCCTCGGGGATCATCCCGCCCGCGCGGTCAATGGCAATACCACTGGCGTAAACGGGCACCTTGGTGCCAGCTACGGCGCTGATTGACTGTGCCAGCGGGACACCCTTGTGCTGCGCGCGGATATCATGTGCTGCTGTATCCAGCCCGGCGATGACCTGCGCGAAAGGGCCCGGCTCCCCGCATTGCAGCGCACGGATGTGTGTGGCCAGGGTCAGGTGCTGCCAGAGATCTTCGGGGTCATCAAAGACCTGATCTAGGACCAGGGGGCCGATGTCGCGGATGAGCAGATGCGCGCGGTGTTCAGCACCTGCCGCGGGCCAGTTGGCGAAGATCTCGCCCCATCCGGACACGCCGTGACTGTCTGTCAGCCGCACAAATACGGCCGGGCGGTCGCGCATGATCCCGAAGGAGGTTGCCACCGGCGCGGGCGTTGGTGCCCGGTACACGAAAACTTCGATGCGGTCGATTTTCATAGCGCTTCCCGGATCAGCATGGCGGTTCCTGACACGAGGCAGAGCCCGATCAGCAGCCTCGTGAATACCACGTCTGGCAGGCGTCTGAACACCATCAGGCCCAGTCTGGCGAAAAGCAGGGCCACGGGCAGTGCAAGGGCGAAAAAGACCAGCGTCTGCGCCGTAAACGCGCCGGAAAAAACCAGCAACACCAGCGTCGCTGACAGAATGATCACGTTGAAGGGTTGCAGCACGGCACGCAGCTCGTTCTTTGGCCAGCCCCGAAGTGAACACCACATGGTGGGCAGCGCGCCGGAAAGGGCTGCAGCACCGCCCAGAATACCACCCGAAAAGCCGACGGCCATATCCGGCAGTCCGGTACCCGGTGTGAAGGCAGGCAACTGGCGGCGCAGTGTGAAATAGCCGCCGTAGCAGATCAGGAACAACGCAATTGTGAGCTTCAGCACGTCCGCATCAAGCACCTGCAACAGCGAAACGCCAAGCGGCACGCCCAAAAGTCCGGGCACTGCAAAACGCGCCAGTCGTGAAGGATTCTGCGCGATTTCCCGCCGGACGACCCATGCCCCCTGCAGCCCGTTGACCGCCGCCAGACCGACGCTGAGCGCAACGGCCTGCACCGGTGGCATGACTGTGAGGAAAAACCCCATCGCAAAAAGAGCGGTGCCGAAGGCCGCAAGGCCATTGACGAAACCGGCAGCCGCAGCACCGAGGCAGATAAAAAGCGCTTCTGTCCCTGTCATATGCCGTCCGGGGCCGGCGCGTTTTCCCGGACTGCGCGCAGACACAGATCATGCAGTTCCGTCACGATGCGGGTCCGCGGGTTGTCCCGCCTGTGGGCCAGTCCCAGCAGCCGGACAGGCGCATCCGGTCCAAGCGACAGGCGTTTGAGCGGCAGAGGTTCGCGCATCTGTACACAGCGGCGCGGCACAATCGCCACGCCGAGATTGGCATGCACCATGCTCGAGATGGCCTCCAGGTCCTCAAGCTCCATGGTTTCATTCACCCGCAGGCCTTTTTTCTGCAGCCAGGCTTCGATCATATGACCGACGACCGCGTCACGGTTGAAACGGATAAACGGCATTGATGCCAGCAGCTCGAACGGATCGTCGCTTTTGGTATCGCGCGACGCCAGCAACTGAACCGGCTCTTCGGCGATATCATGAAAGGCAAGCCCTGGGGGCAGGGTGCCTGGCCGGGTGATCAGCGCCGCATCCAGCGCACCCCGTTCCAGCTGCGAGACCATCCCGGTCGTCAGCCCGGGAAACAGGCGCACATGCACTTCCGGATGCCGCTCCACCAGCATGGAGATCACGGAGGGCACCAGCGTTGTCAGTGTGGTCGGCAGTGCGCCCAGTGCAATCTCGCCGCTGACACCGGTTTCGCCCAACACGGAGGGCAGGATCTGGTCATAGGCCCGGACAACTTCGCGTGCGCGGGCAACCAGAGCCCGTCCCAGGGGCGTCAGTTCAGGTGTCCGGCGGCTCCGGTCGAAAAGCTGGACACCCCACGACTCTTCCAGCGCCCGCATCTGCTGGCTGACCGCGGCGTGTGTGACAAAGACCGCATCAGCCGCGGCACTGAAGGTTTTGTGCTCATCAATGGCGATCAGCGTCCGCAGGGTTCGGATGGACATGGATGATTGCCTTTTTGTTAGCGCAGCTAACGATCTGTGTAATTTTATATTGCTTCGTCAAAGCTTGTCTTAACGATACCGTTTGTCAAGGGCGATGGGGACGCTTGATGCTTCACGTCTCAACAGGGATCCAATTGGGAGGAAACGATGAAATTCAGGACACTTGGCGCCATCTGCGCCCTCGGGCTTGGCCTTGCGACCACAGCGGCGGCCGAATACCCCGAACGGCCGATCAATATGGTCATTCCTTATGGTGCCGGTGGGGCAACCGATATTTCAGCCCGGACCATCGCTGAACCGCTTGGAAATGCGGTTGGCAGCCCGCTGGTCATGGCCAATGTGACAGGCGCCGGCGGTGCGACAGGCTCCGTTGCGGTGCAGAACGCCAAAGCGGACGGCTACACGATGCTTTTTGCCCGTGTCGGATCGCATTCGGTGAACCCGGCGATGAAGGCGACGCTGCCCTACACGCTTGATGATTTCCGTTTCGTGACCGTTTACGAGATCAACCCTGTGGCCTGTGCTGTGAGCCCGTCTTCGGGCATCACATCCATGGACGATCTGATTGCAAAGGTCGCTGAAGGCGGCGTGACATATTCTTCTTCCGGCGTCGGATCTCTGCTGCATATCGCGGCCGTGATGGTGCTGTCTGAGTTCGGCGTTGAAGAGCCACTGACGCAGACCACGCACATTCCGCAGAAAGGCGGCGGGGCTGCGGCCACGGCCGTTCTGAACGGCACGGCAACGTTCCTGTGCACCAACTCTTCGGCGCTTGCGAGCTTTGTGGCAAACAAACAGCTTGTGCCGCTGATGGTGACAACGCCGGACCCCGTTCCCGGTTTTGATGCCCCGACAGCTGCCGATCTAGGTAAACCCGCGCTGCACCAGCTCGTTGGCTGGACAGGTATCGCAGGCCCCGATGATCTGCCGGATGATGTCGCAGACAAGTGGGGCGCATGGATGGCTGAGGCCACGGCTGATGGAGAATTCCCGGAAAAGATGACGGCCCGCGGTTCGGTGATCGAGCTGATGGATCCGGTCAAGGCCAATGAGTTCATCGAAGGCCAGTACAACACGTTCCGCAAACTTGTGGACGAACTGGGTATGCGGATCGAAGGCTGAGGCCTCTGATCACAGTACTATCGAGCGACGCCGGGCTTCTTGTGGCCCGGCGTTTCCAACTCTAACGTCCGGGCAGGGGGCGCGGCACATGACAGAAAGACAGGTCCAGATTTCATTGGGGAGCGGCGCGATCATTGCGTCACTTTTTCTGCTGCTCTGGGCCATTCCGCAGTGGGTGTCCTCGCCCAGCAACGTGCAGCGCCTGATCCTCTCCCCTCTGTTCTGGCCCTACGCTCTTGCTGGCTTTACCGGACTGGCAGGCCTTGGTCTGCTGATCGGCGGTTTGCGGGCAGCAGACGACGGCGTGCCGGTAAATACGCCATCTGATGATCCGGCTGCGGCCTGGATGCGGCTTGCCGGTATGGCGGTGATTATGGGGCTGACGATGTTTCTGATGCCGCGCCTCGGCATGGTACTGACCTCCATGCTCGTGTTTGTGGCCTCCGCGTTCCTTGTACGCACACGCCATCCGGTCACGGCGGTGGTCTGCGCCATCATCATTCCCCTGATCCTGTACGCATTCTTTGCCCATGTCGCCGGTGTGGCGATCCCGCAGGGCAATTTTCTGAGGTTGCCATGAGTTTTCTGGACAGTATTGCAGCGGGTCTCAGTGTCGTCGGGAACATCGAAGCCTTTCTGGCGCTGTTCGTTGGTGTGGCCATTGGCGTGGTCGGTGGCGCAATCCCGGGCATGTCGGCCACGATGGCTGTGGCGCTGACGCTGCCTTTTACCTTTGCCATGCAGCCCATAACCGGCATCCTTCTGCTGCTGGGGGTCTACAAAGGGGGTATTTTCGGCGGCTCGATTCCTGCGATCCTGATCAAAACGCCGGGCACGCCGGCATCATCGGCCACGATCCTGGACGGTTATCCGATGGCGGAAAAGGGTGAGGCGGGGCGCGCGCTGGGCATGGCGCTCTGGGCGTCCTGCACGGCTGACGTCATCTCGAACCTTGCACTGATCCTGTTTGCCGGATGGCTCGCCTCTTTCGCGCTGAGCTTCGGGCCGCCGGAATTCTTCACACTTATCCTGTTCTCTCTGACGATCATCGCGGGCGTCTCCGGCAAAAGCCTGTTGCGGGGTGCGCTTTCTGCCCTTCTGGGGCTGTTGCTGGCCACAGTGGGGCTTGATCTCGTCTACGGAACGAACCGGTTCACGTTTGGCGATCCTAATATGATGGGCGGTCTGAATTTCATTGCGGTGCTGATCGGGCTCTTTGCTATTCCCGAAATCCTGGCGATGGTCTGGAACCCGACAGCTCATGTCGGCACAGCCCGCAGCCTGGGCAAGAACTGGGTCACGTTCGCCGATTACCGGCGCAGCTTCAAATCCATCGTACGGGGCAGTTTTATCGGTGTTTTCCTGGGGTCTATCCCCGGGATCGGTGCGGCGCCTTCGGCGTTCCTGAGCTATTCGGAAGCGCGCCGCACCTCAAAAAACCAGGCAAATTTCGGAAAGGGCGAAGTTGAGGGTGTCGCCGCCTCTGAGGCGGGCAACAACGGCGTTGCAGGTGCGACGCTGATCCCGCTTCTGGCGCTGGGGGTGCCGGGCGATGTGATCACCGCGATCATCATCGGTGCCTTCATGATCCATGGCCTTCAGCCTGGCCCTATGATGTTTATCCTGAACGTAGACATCATCTATGGCCTGTTCATTGGTCTGATTGTGAGTTCCGTCTTCCTGTTTTTTGTGGGGTCGGTCGCGATCCGCGGGTTCAAATACGTGGCGGATGTTCCGAAACGTATCCTGATCCCGGGCGTTCTGGTGCTCTGCATCTACGGTGTTTTCGCGGTGAACAACAACATCTTCGATGTGGGCGTTATGTTCGTCATGGGGTGGGTCGGGTTTCTGATGGTACGGTTTCAGATTCCGGCGGCACCGTTCCTGATTGCCTTCATTCTGGGGCCTCTGCTTGAGGATAACTTCCGCCAGTCCATGCTGATGTCCGGCAGCGACCCGGCAATCCTGTTCCGCGGTCCGATCACCTGGTTTTTCTGGGGCCTGACGGTCCTGACGGTGATTGCAATTGTCCGTGCAGGGGTGCGCGCCGTGCGGGGGGCGTCGCTGACCGGGCAGTGAAACGAAGCCGTACCACAAGGGACAAAGAAACGGCAGCGCCCCGCCAAAGGACGGGAAACATTGGACATTGCGAAAAATGTGATTTTCTTTTCCCGGCAAAGTAGCGCACTTTCTGTCACAGAAACCAATACGCAACACCGGGGAGACCGATGAACGAAGCCGAAGCGATTTTGATGGGCCTGCGCGTCTGGGCCATGATCGGAGCGGCGGTGGCTGCTGTATTTCTGACCATCGGCATGGACCGCATCGATGAGGATGCGCAGGGGGCCTATATCTTCCGGCCGCTGCTGATCCCCGGTGTTCTTGTCATCTGGCCACTCGTGCTGTGGCGGTGGTATGTTTACGAAAGCGGCCGCGAGGTCTGGGGCAGGCGGTATGACCCACCCCGCAGGGCGCATTTTGCGGTGGGTATGATCCTGCCCGCAGGTATTGCGCTGATCATCCTGGTGGGTCTGTCACTGCGCCAGACGTGGCCTGCGGATATTGCACCGGTTCAGTTGTCTGCATCCGATGAGGTCAGCCAGTGAGCGTCAAATACACACCCGTTCAGTGGAACAATAACAAATACATCTACGATGCTGTGATGCTCGTGGGAGTTGCTCTGTTTCTCTACGTGTTTCTTTATGCGGCTCCGGGCATTCTGAGCCATGAACGTCCGATCAATCCACAGGTTCACAACGCACGTGCCTTTGGTGCCTGTGCCTTTGTGATGCTGACCGTGATCCTGTGTATCGGGCCGCTTGCGCGGCTTGATAAACGGTTTCTGCCGCTGCTTTACAACCGCCGGCATTTCGGCGTGATGACTGTCTTCGTGGCACTCACACATGCCTCTTATATCCTGAACTGGTACTTTGCTTTTTCGAGCTCGGACAAGTTCGAAGCACTGTTGTTTGCGAATACGTCCTACAGCCAGCTGGCCGGTTTTCCGTTCGAGGCCTTCGGGATTTTTGCGTTGCTCGTGCTGGTGATCCTTGCGGCTACCAGTCATGATTTCTGGATGAAGTTCCTGACGCCGCCTGTCTGGAAACGGATCCACTATCTCATCTATCCCGCCTATCTGTCTGTCGTCGCACATGTGTCTCTCGGGATCCTGCAGGATCAGCAGAACCACGCCTTGACGGTGATTTTCATCGGTGGTGCGGTGCTGGTCGGCGTGCTGCATCTTATGGCCGCACTGCAGGAACGGCGCGCAGATGCGGCCACGGTTGCCACCGCGGCGGACTGGATCGACATCTGCGATGTTTCCGAGATGTCGGACGGGTTTGCAAAGATCCGGTTGCTGCCCGAAGGGGACCGTGTTGCCGTCTACCTGAACAGTGGCACGCTGAGCGCGATTTCAAACGCCTGTGCGCACCAGAACGGGCCGCTGGGTGAAGGCCGCATTATCGACTGTCTGGTGACCTGTCCCTGGCATGGGTTTCAGTATGACGTGACCTCGGGGCGGTCGCCGGCACCGTTCACGGAAAAAGTGCCCACCTATAACCTGCGGCTTGACGGCACACGCGTCCAGGTCGATCCGGCAGCAAACCCACCGGGCACATACGTCGAGCCGGTTCCGGTACCTGGCATGAGCACTCAGGATCTCCCGGCATGAGCGACAAAAACAGCCCCTTCTTCGTTGGATACCTTTCAGCGCCGCGCGGCCTGCGGATGTTTTTGCTGGTGATCTGTGTGGTATTCGTTTCCGGACTGGGCGGTCTTGGTCTGGCGCTGGGTGTGGCCCAGGATGATCCGGGCGATGGTGCGTTCCGGTTCGACTATGGCCGGCAAACTGTAAAAGGCGTTCTGGAAATGACGCCTTATCCGGTGGTGCGCGTCACAGAAGGCAGTGAGCGGGTTGCCGTTGGTCAAACGCTGATGCTGTCGGGACAGGGCAAGAACAGTGTGATATCACGCACTGCGCCGCTTGACGGTCAGCTGGTTCAGGTATCGGGCGTTATTCTGGACCGAGGTGATCTGGAGATGATGCAGTTGCGCGGTGGCCGCAACGGTGTGGCTGGCGTCGAAGGCGAGGCACCCGAAATGGCGACCGAGCAGCTGGGCCGCTGGCGACTTGCCGGCGAAATCTGCGACGGTAAATGCCTTGCAGGCGCGATGCGTCCGGGGCGGGGGCTTGCCCATAAAGCCTGCGCAAATCTCTGTCTGCTGGGCGACATTCCACCAGTGTTTGTGACCACACAGCCGGTCGAGGGGCACGAGTATCTGCTGATCACCGGCCCGGATGGCACAGCGCTGCCCGAGAGCGCCTATCACCACGTCGCACAGTTCATTTCGCTTGAGGGTGAGGTGGAGCGACGGGGAGATCTGCTGGTGCTGCGCATGGACCCGGAAACGGTGGAGGTCGTGAGATGATCCGACGGTTTCTGATCCTGCTGTTCATGTTCTTTGTCACTGCCGTTCTGGTGTATCTGTCGCGTTTCTGGACCTGGTCTCTCTGGCCGCGCTCGGGACTTTTTGGAATTGAGGAACTGCGACCGCAGGGGGCTGCTGGCGCGCTGGCTCCGCGGTACGGATGCGGCTCCCTATGAGCTGCTGATCTGGGCGGTCGGCGTTTTTGTGGTGCTCAGTCTGCTGCAGAAACTCTGGGACAAACTGCCATCGCGCGGGGACAAAGGCGGCAGCTGACAGATGCCCGGTGATGCGCCCGTACGTGGCCGTCACACATTGCGGATGCGCCCGGATTGGCCTACTCATTCAGGACTGATTTCGCAACGCCGGGCCCGTGGACTGACCTGACATATGAACGACATCTTCGAAGGTCTCGCGTCCGCTTTCTGGCTGGTGGTGACCCTGGATGCAGACCTGATCGAGATCAGCCTGCGCTCGCTCCAGGTCAGTCTCACGGCACTTGTCATCGCCTCTTCCATTGCGCTGCCACTGGGCACACTTCTGGCCATCCGCCGCTTTCGCTTTCGCAGGCTGACGATCTCGTTGCTGAACGCGCTGATGGGCCTGCCGCCGGTGGTCGTGGGTCTGATCGTCTATATCCTGTTGTCGCGTTCGGGCCCTTTCGGTGTTCTGGGTCTGCTGTTCACACCAACAGCGATGATCATCGCACAGGTCATCATTATCACACCGTTGATTGCGTCCATCACGCACCAGGCAATGCGGGAACTTTGGGCGGAATACCATGATCTGCTGATATCGCTGAACACCAGAGGCCGTCAGCGGATCATGACGCTCATCTGGGACGGACGCCGCAACCTGCTGACCGCCTCTCTTGCGGGATTTGGCCGTGCGATTGGTGAGGTTGGCGCAATCATGATCGTCGGCGGAAATATCGACAACGCCACCCGTGTGCTGACAACCGCCATCGCACTGGAAACCGGCAAGGGTGATTTTGCACTGGCGCTGGCCTTGGGATTTGTCCTGATTGCTCTGGCCATCGGCGTTAATATCGCGATCCACTGGCTGTCACGGACAGAGCGGGAGGGACGCTGGTGACCTCAATCCTGCCTTTGACCCTCGAAAATGTCTCGGTGCGCCGGCGGGGCAAACGTCTCATCGGGCCGGTTGACCACACGCTGGGCTGTGACGGACTGACGATCATCTGCGGTCCAAATGGCAGCGGCAAGACCACGCTGCTGCGGGTCATGCATGGGGTGGAGCGCCTGAGCGAAGGTGCGGTCCGCTGGAGCGTGCCGGAAGAAGAAGCCCAGCATCATCAGGCTTATGTGTTTCAGACGCCGATCATGCTGCGCCGCCCGGTGGCTGATAATCTGCGGTATCCGCTGCAGCTGCTGCGCAGGCCGCGTGCGGAGATTGATGCAGCCGTTGCGCTGTGGGCCGAACGGATCGGTCTGCAGGACAGGCTGAAACTGCAGGCGACCCGGTTGTCGGGCGGGGAAAAACAGCGTCTAGCGCTGGCCCGCGCGCTGATCCGTGACCCGCAGGTGCTGTTTCTGGATGAACCCTGTGCCAATCTTGATGGCGCATCGACACGGGCGATTGAAACCCTGTTGCAGGCCGCACTGGATGCCGGCACGCGGATTGTGATGACCACGCATGATCTGGGACAGGCGCGTCGCCTTGCACATGATGCGGTCTTTATGCTGCATGGGCAGGTACATGAAGCAGGCACTGCGCCGGCATTTTTTGAAACACCACAGACCGAAGCGCTGCGCGCCTTTCTGAGAGGAGATATTGTGACATGACCGGGCGAACTCTTGCGACACTTGCCGCTGTGCTGATGACTGTGGCAGCGCAGGCCGAAGAGATGAAACTGGCTGTCACAACCTCATTTGAGAACTCTGGTCTGTCGGATGTCCTTTTGCCCGCGATCCGCGAAGACACAGGCATAGACGTTCAGTTGCTGGTGGTCGGCACGGGGCAGGCGCTGCGCCTTGGAGAGGCAGGGGACGTGGATGCAATCCTTGTGCATTCCCGCGCAGCCGAAGAGGCTTTTGTCGAAGGCGGTTACGGCACGCACCGGCGTGAAATCATGTACAACGATTTTGTCTTCATTGGCCCGGTGGCTGATCCGGCTGCTGTGGGAGGCGCTGCGTCAGCTGCTGAAGCGCTGAAAAAGATCGGAGCAGAAGAGCCTGCGTTCGTGAGCCGCGGCGACGACAGTGGTACACATAAGAAAGAGCTCTCGCTCTGGAAGGCCGCGGGTTTTGACGCTGGTACGTTCGGAGGCTGGTACCGTCAGGTTGGGGCCGGCATGGGGGCCAGCCTGAATACGGCGTCCGGGCTCAATGCCTACATCCTCGCGGACCGCGCCAGCTGGCTGAATTTCGGCAACAAGGGGGAACTGGCGCTGCTTTATTCAGGTGATCCGGTTCTGTTCAATCAATACGCTTTTTTGCCGGTGAATCCTGAGCTTCATGGGCACGTGCGGCATGATCTGGCGCTGCGGCTTGAAGATTGGCTGACGGGTGAGCGGGCGCGTGACCTGATCAACAGCTATGCGATCAACGGCGAGACGCTGTTCATTTTCAACGCCACGACAGACTGACGATCAGTGCTGGTGGGGCTCGTCGTCGAGCGAGCCGTGCACGGCAAACTGTTCGATACCTGCATCCTGCGGTTCGATCATGCCGTAGGATTCGCGTACCCCGGCGTCGGTCAGTTCGCGGGTCACGGTCAGCAGCGTGTTGGGGGCGAAGTCCTCGCACAGCTCCAGCATCTGCCGCAGTTCTTCATGTGCAACCGGCAGGGCGGCTTCCTGTGAGGGCGCGCCATAGATGCTCACAAAATGCCCGGCCAGTGCATGGGCCAGCGCATCAATCTCGTTCTGCTCGACCTGGGTGACCGCCACAAAACTGGTGCGCCCGAAGGTTTCCACCCCCATCCAGCCGTTGGTAAAGGCCTGTTTTGCCTTGCCGACAAGATCACCCTCTGACCAGTTCGAAAATTCGAACCCGCCCGAAATACACCATTCGCCTGTGCGTGCCGGGCTGTGAAAAACACGTGTGTCGCTGTCGTCGAAGTGAATGGCGCGGGCGAGTTTCATGGGGCGTCCTGTAAGGTGTCTGTCAGGGGTATGATGCGCGTCTGACCATCATGCTGCAACAGCATTCCAAAGGTTTCGTCAACGCCGATAAATGTGCCGGTATAACCGGATTGGGTGACCTCTTCTTTCAGGCCGGATGCAAGACCTTCCCACTCGCGGTGCAGTGGCCGCAGCCCTTCGTCTGTCCAGCGGTTCAGCCAGACAAGCGAATGGCGTACCCATGCCTCCAGCAGGTCCCCGGGATCGACCTCAGAGCACCCTTCTGCATAAAGTGTTGTGACATCGGGCGTTTCGCCTGTTTCCTGCGTGCCATCTGCCAGTGCGACGTCGAGCCCGATCACCAGCCAGTCCGGTTCAGCCTTGGGGTCAGTCCCGCCAGCGGTGCACGAAATGCTGCCTGCCGCGGCCCCGTTCAGGCGAATGCCGCCCGCCCATTCGAGATGAACACTGACTTCCGGCGGGGCGAGGGCACCGAGGGCATTCTGGAACCCGATACCACACACCGGCAGCATGATCAGAGCTTCGGCCAGTGCGACCTCCGGCGCAAAAACAATGGCCGCCCGCAGCCTTTCTGCGGTGATGTCATAGGTCACCAGTCCCGCATCACAGCCGTTGCGCGCCTCGGTACAGGCCGCCGTGACCGGGTCAGCACCGGCGGTGGCCATCCCGGTGAACAGGGGAGGGAACTGCGGCCCGCTCATGCCTTGCCGTCAGCGATCAGCTGTTTTGCGACGGTCCGGAAAACACCGGCCTGAGGGCTGTCCGGTTTCGACACGACAATCGGCGCGCCACCATCCGCTGCCAGTCTGATGTCGAGATGCAGCGGGATTTCAGCCATCAGAGGCACGCCCAGCTTTTCAGCTTCTGCAGCAACGCCGCCATGCCCGAACACATGCTCTTCATGCCCGCAGTTTGAACAGATATGCGTCGACATATTTTCGATCATGCCCAGGATCGGTGTGCCCAGCTGATTGAACATATCAATGCCCTTGCGCGCATCGAGCAGCGCCACATCCTGCGGGGTTGAGACCACCACAGCCCCATCCACCTGGAATTTCTGGGTCAGCGTCATCTGAACGTCACCGGTGCCCGGAGGCAGATCAACGATCAGCACGTCAAGTGCACCCCACTGGACCTGGTTCATCATCTGCTGCAGAGCACCCATCAGCATCGGGCCGCGCCAGACGGTTGCCTGGTCGTCATTGGTCATCAAACCGATGGACATCATGGTTACACCGAAGTTCCGCATCGGCAGAATGGTTTTGCCATCAGGTGACGCCGGTCGCCCCGAAACCCCCAGCATCCGTGGTTGCGACGGACCGTAGACATCAGCGTCCAGAAGCCCGACGCGCCGGCCCTCTGCCGCAAGCGCGCAGGCAAGATTGGACGATACGGTGGATTTGCCCACACCACCCTTGCCGGATGCGACGGCGATGATCCGGTCAACGCCAGGTACTTTCTGTGGACCGGAGGGCTCTGCCGCGCGCTGCGGCTTCAGGTCGGGTGGTGCTGCTGGGCTGCTGTGTGCCGTCATCACCACAGAAACGTTTTCCGCGCCAAGCGCTTTGACCGCCGCCTCAGCGGCATCACGCACCTTGCCGTAGATTTCCGCCTGCGAGGGCGGCACTTCCATCACAAAACGCACAGCGCCGTCGTCCCCGACAGTCAGCGCCTTCACAAGGCCTGCGGACATCATGTCGGAGCCGCTGACCGGATCGCTGATCTCTTTCAGTGCGGCCAGAACCGCGTCACGTGTGACAGACATTCAGCTCTGCCCACCCGAAATCTGCCCGGTCACGACGTGTTCCATGTCCAGCCCGTCGATGGTCAGCACGACGCGCGCTTCAAAGGTCTTGCCGGTCGTGTCACCAGCATTCCGCATCGCCTCTTCGATGGCCTGCTGAGAGGTCACACCGACCTGTTTGAGGAATTTGCGCATCGACATGTTAAGGTCATCTGACATGGTATGGTCCTTTCCGGGATCGGTATGAAAACTTGACGGTGGATAAAACGCGCGCCTAGGCTGAATGCAACACTATGTGCGGAGGAGGCGCGATATGCGGAGATTTCTCGGAGCTTTTTTCTGCGCTTTGGGCCTTGGGCCGGCCGTTGGTCATGCCGAAGACCTGAAACTTGCCGTCCCGGGCGCGCTGGAGGCCTCGGGGCTCGCGCAATACATCGTACCGCGCTTTTCGCTCAAGACGTCTGTGCGTATCGAGCGGGTAGGCGAGGGGCAGCCGTCTGACATGCAGTTCACCGATGCCGGTACGGCGGTTTTCCAGGGCCCGTCGCAGCGCTGGGGGCTGGAGCACAACGGTGACCCGCGTGCTGTGCGGTTTCTGGAGTGGCTGCAGTCTGATGTGGGCAAGCGTACCATTGAAAGCTTTACCGCAGAGGACGGAACCGCCTATTCTGCCGAACTCACGGCGGCCCGTGTCGAGGTGGATGTCTCCTTTGACGGGGACATCAGCAAGGGCGAGACCCTGTCGCTTGCTCTGTGCGGGCGTTGTCATGTGATCAATGAGAGCAACAGGATGAACGGCATGGGATCCACACCGTCTTTCCGCGTGCTGCGGGGATTTGGTGACTGGGACCGGCGGTTTGCCAATTTTCATCTGCTCAACCCGCATCCGAGTTTCACCCAGATTGAGGGCGTCACCGATCCCTTTGACCCCAGTCTGCCGTCGCCCATCGTGCCCGTTGAGCTGACCGTGGACGATCTGCAGGCCATTCTGGCCTATGTGTCGGGCGTGACCCCGGCCGATCTGGGTGCGCCGCTGCAACTTCAGTGATCCCTGCGCTTGCTCAGGTAGTCTTCGGTTGTTCTGACGCGCGGCTTCTCGCCCCCCGAGAACGGGTTATTTTCCGAGTGGTACTGCGCCTGGATGCGGCAGTTGTCACACATCTGGATCATGCGGGCGGCATCTGACGTGGCAAACATGTGATGATTGCCTGCCAGCTTTTCCATTATTCTTTCAACGGTGGATTTCGTGCCGAACAGCGTGCCGCATTCCACACAGGCAAAGGGCTCTTCTTCATGCAGCACCTGCTGGGTAAAGGCGTCATCCGTCAGGTTCAGGCGCGGCTCGAGAGTGATGGCCTTTTCCGGGCAGACATTGCTGCACAGACCACACTGCAGACAGGCGTCTTCCTGAAAACGCAGCTGCGGCAGGTCCGCATTGTCGCCAAGTGCGCCGGAGGGGCACAGGGAGACACAGGCAAGACAGAGCGTGCAGGCATCCGTATCCACGAGGACGGCGCCGTAAGGTGCGGCCTCCGGCAGCGGAACCGTTTCCGCATCCGGCTGCAGGGCGCGGGCTGCGAGGCGCGTGACCTGGCGGCGGGTGCCAATCGGCAGAACCGGGTCCTGCAGCGCATCCTGTGAACCGGCGGAATAGAGCGCTTCTGACAGGGCGTCGGGGTCGTTGAGGTCCAGCAGTATGACACCCGGTTTCCCCGCGATTGCGTTGGCCAGCTCAGTTTCAGAAGCCAGAACATCGCGGTCGGAGCGTGGTGTGGCCAGGATGCTGACGGACCCGAAACCGCAGGCCAGCGCAGCCAGCATTTCCGCGTGACCGAAACCCGCCAGCGCGTCGGTTTCAAACGGAATGACGTCGGCGGGCAGCCCCCGCCCGTATCTTGCTGCCAGCGAGATCATCTCGGCGCCGTAGCTGTCGTGCACAAGCAGCCCTGGGGCGGTACCACCACTATTGCGGAAAGTGGACGCCAGCGTGTTCAGCCGCGTATAAACAGTCGCGACCGGCGGCGCGTCATAGCTGATTGCACCTGAGGGGCAGAGCGCCGAACAGGCCCCGCATCCCGCGCAGATCAGCGGATCAATGGCTACATGCTCCCCCGCGGAAGTAATGGCACCGGTTGGACAGACGTTCAGACACTTTGAACAGGCCGGTTTCTCTGCGCGTGAATGAGCGCAAAGGCTTTCTTCGAGGCGCACATAAAGAGGCTTTTCAAATGTGCCGGTCAGTTGTGCAGCCTCTGCGAGGACACGGGCCACCTCGGACGGATTGCGCGGGTCCGCCCGCAAGTAACCGTCGCGTTTCTCATGGGCGCTGAAACGCGGTGCATCACCACTCAGATCCAGGAGAATATCGCATTCCGTCATCGCGCCATCGCGCGCCTCACTCCAGCGGGCCTCACCACGGCCGCCCTGTACCATCTGGCGGAACCCGTCAATGCGCAGGCTGAAATTTCCCAATGCGCCCGAGGCGCGGGAAATGGTCCCCACGACGGCGTCATAAGCCTGACCGTGATCAACGGGTTGGGGGGCGTCCAGCAAAACGGTGACCGACAGGCTGGCGCTCAGCTCTTTTGCCGCAGCAAGCGCCGTTTCCGCCGGGCCGGTGATCAGGCAGACGCCCTCGGAGACGATATCAATGCTCTTTTCGGCAGGGCTCGCCAACAGGGCTTCCGCTACAAGAGCGGCCGTCTTGGGGTTTTCCCGGCCCGCATCATCGCTCCAGCCGGAGCGGTCACGGATGTCAACGAAAGCCGGCGTTTCAGCGCTGATCTCCGCGGCAAGGTCTGTAAAAAGACCCGCCATCTGCTGGCAGGCGATCATGACATCACCATCCTGCATCAGCCGGGCTGTCTGTTCGACCTGCGCACCGCAGGCATCGGTCAGCGTGCCGGCACAGTCCAGACCGGTCGCGGCTGATATTTTATCCGCGTCCGGAGACTGGCTGCCGAGGCAGTCGCACAGGATCAGTTTGCTGGTCATGTCCTCTCCCTTTTGCTGCGTCGCGCAACGATCCGTTCCGGCGAAACAGCAGCGGCCTACAGCTATTCAGGTCTGGCTCCGGAGGTAAACAGGATTCGGCCCTGACAGACGCGAAAAAGTGCAGGTTTTTTCCGGAAGTGCAGAATAATTCCAAACGTGTTTCGCTCTGTGAAACGTCTCGTTTTCCCTTGCAAACATAGGCCTTGCTGCCCCGGGCGCCGGTTCACCGGCGCGCCTCAGCTGTTTGTGCGCGGTTGTATGCAGTTTTTTCTGGGATAACAGCGATGTTTTGATAGTCTGATGAAAACAATGATCAGCCACGTCACAGGGAACCGACTTGGGTGTAGCCATACAACAGTCTCAGACAATGCCGGTGGGTATTGTCATGCGCCGTTCGCCGGGTGTTACCCGCTGGGCGAAGTGGGCGTGGAAAGCGACGGCCGTGCTGCCGGGCGCGGGACCGGCTTCGTGGCGCGAAATCCGCGAGGAAGGTGATATCACCGAGTTCCATGCGGGTACGCTGGATATATCGCTGTATGTCTCCGACACCGAAGCCTATGCGCATGAACTGAGCACCCAGACGCCATCTGTCTACGTTGTACTGCGGCACCCCGAGCATGAAACCGATGCGCCACTTGATCTGGTACATGTCACGGTCTCACCTTACGAGGCTCAGGACTACTGCGATTCAGGCGAGGAGCTTGTTGAGAAAGTGCCGATGCCGCCGGCTCTGCTGCAGTGGGTGGCAGAATTTGTGCACAGGCATCATGTTGAGGAGCCGTTCGTAAAACGCCGCCGCAACAAGGCACGTACCGACAGAGTTCAGAATGGCATCGGTGATCCGCGTATTGCGCAGCCCACTGATGTTTACCGCGCTCCATCCCGCGCGCCGTCGGAGGTTTCTGAATGAGCGCTGCCGGGTCTTTCTGGGCGCGTCGGCGCGCCGGTGTTGAGGCAGAGGCGCAGGCCGACCGTCGTGCGGCCGAAGCAGAAGATACACAGGCGCGCGAAGCGGCGTATGCAGAACAGGATGATGCGACACTTCTGACGGAACTGAACCTGCCCGATCCGTCAACCTTGCAGGACGGCGATGACTTCTCTGTTTTCATGTCCCGCGAAGTGCCCGAACGGTTCCGGAAAATAGCGCTGCGTCGTCTTTGGCGCAGTAATCCGGTCCTGGCCTGCGTTGACGGGCTGAATGAATACGATGACGACTACACCATCGGAATGTCAGGTCAGGTCGTGAAGACGGCCTACCAGGTGGGTAAAGGCATGATGGCGCATGTCGAAGAGATGGAGCGCCAGAAAGAAGCCAAGGCCGAAGCGCAGATTGCAGCAGATGATGCGGTTGAAGCAGCGGAGGATGATGTTGCCGAAGTATCACCGGCAGCAGATGACGCAGAGCATCAGGCCGCTGAAGAGACACAGCCGGCAGAAACGGAGCCCGCAGAAGAGACACCCCTCGCTGCGGTTGCACCGCGGCGCCGCATGGCGTTCAGGTTTGAGGAGACTGGCGCATGAGTGCTGAGGCACAGACAATCGATGTCGCCCCCGAAGACCGCCTGAGAGCGGATCTTTACAATTTCATGGGGCTTTTGCTGGCCCGTCCTGCTGATCAGGGAACGCTGGACCAGACGGCCAGCCTCAGCGGTGACGAAAGTGCGCTGGGCGAGGCGGTAAGCGGCCTTGCGCGCGTGGCGAAAGCCAGCAAACCCAAAGCAGTAGAGCGTGAGTTCAATGCGCTTTTCATCGGGCTGGGACGGGGTGAACTGTTGCCTTATGCCAGCTACTATCTGACGGGCTTTCTGAATGAAAAGCCGCTAGCACGTCTGCGGCAGGACATGGCCGCGCACCAGATGACGCGGGCCGAGAATGTGTTTGAGCCCGAGGACAGCATGGCGTCGCTGATGGAGATGATGGCGGGCATGATTGTGGGCCGTTTCGGTGTACCGGCCACGCTTGAGAAACAGCGCACGTTCTTCAACAACCACATCGCCCCCTGGGCCTCGCATTTCTATACGGACCTTGAGGGGGCCAAAACATCCGTTTTCTACGCTTCGGTCGGGGCGGTGGGCCGTGAATTCATGGCCATCGAACGCGAAGCATTCCGAATGACAGCAGACTGATCTGCGCAGACCGGGCGGGACGCCGTCCACTACAGACTATGAGGAGGAAAGACATGACTGAGAAAACGAAGGACGGGGCAAGTCGCCGGGATTTTCTGAAATTTGCGGGAACGGCAGCACCTGCTGCAGTGGCCGCTGTTGCTGCAGGCGGCACGGCTGCTGAGGCGGCACCTGTCGATCTGTCCTCGGACAAGATGCAGGATACAGCGCACACGCGCGCATATCTGGAAAGCACACGCTTCTGAAGAGGTGGCGGCCAGGCGGTGCCTTACAGCGCCAGAGCCTGACGCTCAGAAATTCAAATAACCGAGCCACCTCAGAGGGGCAGCAAGGGAGGAAAAAATGTTAAGGAAAAAGACCAATTCGGTCGGTCAGCGGGCAGGACGGACAAACATCCTGGCGCAGGCAGCATCCACATCAGTGGACCGGCGCGCATTTCTGCGCGGATCAGGTCTCGCCATTGGCGGGCTGGCAGCCGTAGCGGCAACCGGCGGAACCGTCACGCAGGCGTCTGCTGCGACAGCCGTGAACGGTGCCGTTGAGACAATCAAATCTGTCTGCACGCACTGCTCGGTGGGATGTACCGTCGTTGCAGAAGTTGCGAGCGGTGTCTGGACAGGGCAGGAGCCCGGCTGGGACAGTCCGTTCAACCTTGGCGCTCACTGTGCCAAAGGCGCGGCTGTACGCGAGCACGCCCACGGCGAGCGCCGCCTGAAGTACCCCATGAAGAAAGAGAACGGCGAATGGGTCCGTATCTCATGGGATCAGGCGATCAATGAGATCGGCGACGGGATGATGAAAATCCGTGACGAAAGCGGACCGGATTCTGTCTACTGGCTCGGCTCGGCCAAGTCGAACAACGAACAGGCTTACCTGTTCCGCAAGTTCGCGGCATACTGGGGCACTAATAACGTGGATCACCAGGCGCGGATCTGTCACTCCACGACAGTGGCCGGTGTGGCGAACACATGGGGCTACGGCGCCATGACCAACAGCTACAACGATATCCACAATTCCAAGGCGATCTTCCTGATCGGCGGCAACCCGGCAGAAGCACACCCGGTGTCGCTGTTGCACATGCTGCGTGCCAAAGAGCAGAACAATGCGCCGTTCATTGTCTGTGACCCGCGCTTTACGCGTACGGCGGCACATGCTGACGAATATGTCCGGTTCCGTCCGGGGACAGACGTGGCCCTGATCTGGGGTATTCTCTACCACATCTTTGAGAATGGCTGGGAAGACCAGGAGTTCATCCGGACCCGTGTCTGGGGCATGGACCAGATCAAGGAAGAAGTGGCCAAATGGACACCTGAAGAGGTCGAGCGCGTCACCGGCACACCCGGCAGCCAGCTCAAGCGCGTTGCGCGGACCCTCGCAAACAACCGACCCGGGACCGTGATCTGGTGTATGGGCGGCACGCAGCACACCAACGGGAACAACAACACCCGTGCTTACTGTGTTCTGCAGCTGGCCCTTGGCAACATGGGCACCGCAGGTGGTGGCACCAACATCTTCCGTGGCCACGATAACGTGCAGGGCGCGACGGACCTCGGTGTTCTGGCGAACACGCTGCCGGGCTACTATGGTCTGTCTGACGGTTCCTGGGCGCACTGGGCACGTGTCTGGGAAGAAGACCTCGACTGGCTCAAGGGTCGCTTCTCGGACGCTGAATTCGGCGACAAGAAGATGATGAACCAGACGGGTATCCCCGTGTCGCGCTGGATTGACGGCGTGCTTGAGGATGCGGAGAACATGGACCAGCCGGACAACACCCGTGCCATGGTCTTCTGGGGGCATGCGCCGAACTCGCAGACCCGCATGAAGGAAATGAAGACCGCGATGGAGAAGCTGGATATGCTGGTCGTTGTTGACCCGTATCCCACGGTTTCTGCGGTGCTGCATGACCGCGAGGACGGTGTCTATCTGCTGCCCGCCTGTACGCAGTTCGAAACCTATGGCTCTGTGACGGCATCCAACCGGTCGCTGCAGTGGCGTGAGAAGGTGGTTGAGCCGCTCTTTGAATCGCTGCCGGATCACACGATCATGCACAAGTTCGCCACCAAGTTCGGCTTTGCGGACAAGATGTTCCGGAATATCGCAGTCAACGGTGAGGAACCTCTGATCGAGGACATCACCCGCGAATTCAACCGCGGTATGTGGACCATCGGCTATACCGGTCAGTCGCCTGAGCGTCTGCGGATGCACATGGAAAACCAGCACACCTTTGACCGCACGTCGCTGCGCGCCATCGGTGGACCGGCAGACGGTGACTATTATGGTCTGCCATGGCCGAGCTGGGGCACCGCAGAGATGAACCACCCCGGGACACCGAACCTCTATGACATGTCCCTGCCGGTGGCAGAGGGCGGCCTGGCCTTCCGGGCGCGCTTCGGCGTCGAACGGGACGGGGACAACCTTCTTGCAGAAGGCGTGTCCAACCCGGGTGCGGAAATCCAGGACGGCTATCCTGAGTTCACCATGCAGATGCTGATGGACCTTGGATGGGACGGTGACCTGACCGCAGAAGAGCGCGCCGCGATTGATGCGGTTGCGGGACCAAAAACCAACTGGAAAACCGACCTCTCGGGCGGCATCCAGCGGGTAGCGATCAAGCATGGCTGTGCGCCCTTCGGGAACGCAAAAGCCCGCGCGGTCGTCTGGACCTTCCCGGATCCGGTGCCGGTGCACCGCGAACCGCTCTACACCAACCGCCGCGACCTTGTGGCCGACTATCCGACCTACGAGGACAAGAAGTTCTGGCGCCTGCCGACAATGTACAAGTCGATCCAGGAAAACGACTTCTCCGCGGATTATCCGATCGTGCTGACCTCTGGCCGGTTGGTCGAATATGAAGGTGGTGGTGACGAGACACGGTCCAACCCGTGGCTTGCGGAACTGCAGCAGGACATGTTTGTCGAAGTGAACCCGCGTGATGCCAACAACCTTGGTATCCGTGATGGCGAACAGGTCTGGGTCGAAGGTCCCGAAGGCGGCAAGGTCAAGGTTATGGCCATGGTCACCGAACGGGTCGCATCGGGCGTTGCCTTTATGCCCTTCCACTTCGGTGGACACCTCGAAGGAGAGGACCTGCGGAGCAAGTATCCGGAAGGTGCCGATCCATACGTTCTGGGTGAATCGACCAACACCGCACAGACCTATGGCTATGACAGCGTAACCCAGATGCAGGAGACGAAAGCCACTCTCTGCAAAATCTGGGCAGCATAAGGGAGGACATGAAAAATGGCCGCAAGAGCAAAATTTCTCGTCGACGCTGAACGCTGCATTGAATGCAACGCCTGTGTCACAGCCTGTAAG